>JBKPAZ010000248.1:0-24136 GCA_046726655.1 Chloroflexota bacterium | reverse complement strand
TCGGGCGGTGTGGACCGGACGTTTCTGAACTTGCTGCTCGACGCGTACGAGGAGGAGCCGCCATCGGGTAAGGATAAAGAGGGGCGCACGGTATTGCACTTGCACCCATGGCTCGCACCTGTGAAGGTGGCGGTGCTACCTTTGCAGAAAAATAAGGAAGAGTTGGTTACAACGGCCAGGGGTATCCATAATCGCTTGAAGCGTTTGATGGTTGCGCAGTATGATGATGTGGCGAATATTGGGCGTCGCTATCGCAGGCAGGATGAGATCGGGACGCCGTTCTGTGTGACAGTTGACTTCCAGACGCTGGAAGACCAGACGGTGACGGTGCGCGAACGCGATGGGATGACGCAGATTCGCCTGGCTATCGATGAGTTGCAGGGGTACCTGATGGAAAAGGTGATGTGGAGGTAGGCTAACCTACCCCACCCCTCAAGCATGGCTGCGTCCTGAACATCAACCAGGGCGCCGCAGGAGTCCCCTGCATTCATGC
This sequence comes from Chloroflexota bacterium, assembly GCA_046726655.1. Lineage (GTDB taxonomy): Bacteria > Chloroflexota > Ktedonobacteria > Ktedonobacterales > Ktedonobacteraceae > DATMNR01. The sequence goes on along the minus strand of JBKPAZ010000248.1, from coordinate 23,643 downwards.
GTGGGGAGGGATGCGGCGTTCCTTAGCTGGGGCATGGGTCGGGTGGCTCTTTTCACGAGTGCTACCCGCTCAACAGGATGTGTGAAATATGGGACACTTGTACTATGAAACAGATCATCACGGCTAAGCTCAAATTGCACACGACCCCTGACCAGTTCCAGGCATTGCGAGCAACGAGTCTTGCGTATCGTGATGCCCTGAACTATGTGAGTAGGTATGCATTCGAGCATGGCAAGATGAGCAGTGGACGGGCCCTGCAGCGAGATTGCTATGATAAGATACGCCTCGTCTACAAGTTGCCAGCGCAGATGGCTTGCAATGTCCCCCGTCAGGTGGGTGCAACCTACAAGGTGCTGTGGACGAAGGTGAGGCAGAATGCCTAGGCACGCAAAGCAGGCTACACCAGGAAACGCTACAAGGGCCTGGATGTCCCACCCAAGTATATCTCCCCCACCCTGACCTACAACTACCACCGCGACTACAGCCTGAAGCCTGATAGCCTGGTCAGCATCCTGACGCTCTCCGGGCGGGTGATTGTGCCCTACACGGGATACAGCAAGCATGTAGCTCTGCTGCATCAGGGTGCACATATCGGAGCCGCGAAACTCTGGTATGACAAGCCACGCAAGCAGTTCTACCTGCTCATCACGCTTGAGGTTGAGAGAGCAGAACCCACACCCGAAAGCCATAAGCAGGTGGTCGGTGTGGATGTGGGACAACGCTATCTTGCCGTGACCTCGACGGTGGGACGTGAGCTTGCATTCTATGCTGGCAAGGCTGTACGCGCTCAAGCCGACCATTATGCACGACTGCGAAAACGGTTGCAGCAGAAAGGCACTCGTTCGGCTACTCGTCGCCTGATAGCGATAAGCGGACGAGAGAGACGGTTGAAGCAAGCTGTGAACCATCAGATCAGTCGCCGCATCGTGGACGGTCACCCACAGAGCATCATCGGCTTGGAAGACCTGACACACATTCGTGAACGTACCAAGCGGAAACGAGGCAAGAAAGCCAGTAAGAAGCAGAGGAAGGCCAACAGGCATGCTTCTAAATGGGCCTTTGCTGAGTTGCATGGCTACATCGCCTACAAAGCCACCCTTGCAGGTAGTATGGCGGTCAAGGTCGATGCGCATTATACCAGCACAGCCTGTCCCATGTGCGGCTATACCACGGATGCAAACCGCCCGAACAAGGGTTTGCTGTTCGTGTGTCAGAGTTGCCAGTACACTCTCCATGCTGACTTAGTGGGTGCGCGTAACATAGCACTGAGAATGCTGCTCGTTCGGCAAGACTGGACGAGCACGGGGCACTTGTCAGTTGCCCCTGATGTGTCATGCGATGAAGCCAAAGCCGAGCGTCTGCGAAGATACTCGGAGTTGCGGTGGAGTATAGATACAAGCCCCTTGTCTTTAGACATGGGGTAACTGACCGTCTCTTACTGTAAGGAGGTGTGACTATGACCGATCGTGTAGGACAGCACCTGGGCAACTATCAGCTCATCCAGTTGCTGGGTCAGGGGCACTGGGCGTCCGTCTATCTGGGGGAGCATCTGCACCTGCACACCCAGGCGGCCATCAAAGTGCTCCATGAAGCGTTGGCACCTAGTGACGAGGAAGGCTTTCTGGGCGAGGCCCGCACGCTGGCCCGCTTACGGCATCCGCATATCGTGCGGGTGCTGGACTTTGGCGTGCAGGAGGGCACTCCATTTTTGGTCATGGAGTATGCTCCCGGTGGCAGCATGCGCAAGCTCCACCCGAAGGGGACGCGGCTGCCCCTCCAGACCGTCATCTCCTACGTCAAGCAGGTAGCCTCCGCCCTCCATTACGCCCATGAGCAGCGACTGATTCACCGTGACCTCAAGCCGGAAAATCTGCTGCTCGGACCCGACCAGCAGCTCTGGCTCTCGGATTTTGGCCTGGCCGTCGTGGCCCATAGCGCGCGCTCGCAGCCCTTCCAGCAGACGGCTGGCACGCTGGCCTATATGGCCCCGGAGCAGCTGCAGGGCCATCCCACTCCTGCTAGCGATCAGTATGCCCTGGGTGTGCTGGTCTACGAATGGCTCGCTGGCGAGCGCCCCTTTTTCGGTTCGCTTCCCGAGCTGGCTGTCAAACAGGCCCTGGCTCCCCCACCAGCCTTGGCTGAGAAGGTGCCCACTCTCCCTCTTGTGGTGGAACAGGTGGTGCTGCAAGCCCTGGCCAAAGACCCACAGCTCCGCATTGCCAGTGTGCAGGCCTTTGCCCTGGCTTTGGAAGAGGCCTGCAGTGAAGATGCGTCTGGACAAACGCTCCCGCTCCTGGCCTCAGGATACTTAGCCGAAGCCGGGCAACGGGCAACCTCCATACGTCACCTGCCAAGCGGCACCGTGACTCTGCTCTTCACTGACATCGAGGGGTCCACCTTCCTGCTCCAACAGCTGGGCGAGCGCTATACCCAGGTGCTCGGCGAGTGCCGGCACCTGTTGCGTGCCGCGTGAATAGGAACACTCGCGTGGAGGATGAGGCCAATGAAGCACGGTGAAGGGAGCGTTGCAAGGAGAACGGTCATGATCCCGAACATTCCGCTGCCTGAACAGTTCCTGTTGAAGCGTCGCAAAGCGCTGCACTGTGATAGGGAGCAATAGCCTCTCATGGCAGGGTGAGCTGGACGCCCAGGGAGGCTGGCCCATCGTCTTGCCACAGCAGCGCGAGGGTTCTTCCTTGGATTGGATTCGAGCTTGAAACTTCTTGAGGTCAGTTGTGAGCTAGAACACTCAAAAAATGTGATTTCACTCCTAGTTATTCGTATAGCAATATGCTATTCTCAATATAGCAGATGGTTATATTCCATCGCTAACAAAGACACGTAACGTACAGCCAGCGAGCCAGGAAGCTCGAGAAAGGCAAGGTCGCAACTATGACTACTGTTAACTTTCTGCAAAAAGCGAGACACGCACTCGTTCCGATGCGCAAGGCCACGATAGATGCACTCCTCTTGACGGCGTTCATCCTCACATTGCTCTTCGTCTTCCCGGGCATCCTTTTAAGCTACCCGTGGTTGATTCTACCCATCTATGCGCTTGCGTATCCCCTCACGGTGGTACTCAGGCTGCGTCAAGCTGCTCGTGAAACGACCGCAGCACGAAGCCCTTACAACTACCTCTTCCACTAAATCTATGCCATCGAAGAGTGTCAAGCTGCCTGTGAAAGGACCGCAGCAGCTAACCAGGAGCAGTCGTTAGAGAGCCCAAAGAAATCACACGAGAAAAGTTCATATGCTTAGCGTTTGAATAGTGACGAAGCGGATTTGAGATGAGTTGAACGCCCAGAGAGGCTGGCCCATCTTCTTGCCGCAACAGTGCGAGGATACTCGATCGGCTTGGGTTCGAGCTTGAAACGGCTTGAGGGGAGTCAAAGAGCAGACGCTGGAGTTGACTCCACGAGCGGGATGAGCATCCCGGGAAGGAAGGACACAGATGCAACAGTACACAGTACAGCAAGAGCAGCAGACTTCTGTCTTACATGAAGACAGGCAACAATTCATAGAAGAGATTTCCACACTGCGATCCCTGGCAGCAGGAGCGGGAGTGACAGGCCATCTCTTAGCAGAGCTAGAGATTTTCAAGCACCAGGTTGAACATCTCGATGCGAGTGCATGGGAACGCAAAGAGGTGAGAGTCCTGAAGCGCAATGAACTCGCACGCCTCTCCTTAGCCGTGCTCCGAGCATTCAATTCACGGTCATGTGATGCATCTGGCACATGCTGAAGACACCAGCACGTGGTGCCTTTTTAAGGAGGATTATGATGGTCAAACACAGATGCTGATGTCTTCACTGAAACTGATGAGCTTGGTGCAGCGATGGCGATTGAGTTCGCGTACGTCGTGCGCAAGTTCACTTCGCTCTGGATAGCTCCGCTCAGTTGGCCGACGCCGCGCAATCTGCGGGTCCGCAAAGCGAGGCAGGTACTCCAGGATCGCATGCAGCGCATGATTGATGAACGGCGCAAGAGCACGACTCCACGCAACGATTTGTTATCCATCTTGCTGCAGGCCAGGGACGAGGATGGACAGGCGATGAGCGATGCGCAACTGCTGGATGAATGCTTAACGCTCTTTGGTGCAGGTCATGAGACGACTGCGGCGGCTCTCACCTGGGCGTGGTGTTTGCTCTGCCAGCACCCGGATGTCTACCAGAAGGTGCAGCAGGAGGTCGAGAGCGTGCTACAGGGACGGAGCCCGAGGTATGACGATCTGGCACGCTTACCTTACTGCTTACAGGTTTTCAAGGAGACGATGCGCCTCTATCCACCAGCCGCTAACATCGTGCGCGAGGCGGTGCACGATATCGAGATTGATGGCTACCTGGTGCCCAGGGGATCCACCTTAATGGTCTCGCCCTACACACTGCACCACAAACCGGAGTACTTTCCTGACCCAGAGACCTTTGATCCTGAACGCTTCGCACCCGAGCGAGAAAAGCAGCTTCCCCGCTATGCCTACCTTCCATTTGGAGCCGGGCCACGCATTTGCATCGGCAATCACCTGGCGCTGATGGAAGGACACCTGCTCATCGCGACTCTGGCGCAGCGCGTCCACTTTCGGCTGGTGCAAGGACAAGCGATCGCGCCTGATCCAAGGCACAACCTGGCCCTGCGTCCAGGCGGGAAGGTGGAAGTGGTGGTCAAGAAGAGAGAGCCTGCGAGGTAGTGGGTGAATGAATTTTCTTTCATTTTTATTTGTTATACTTATTAGAGTGGTGAAGCGGTTGCTTGAAGTACTGAACCCTTGCTTGTCGGGTTTACTCATGTTACACTCTTTTAAGAGGTTACAACTTTTTAAGATACCGCTCGTAATTCGTTATAGTAAGTGTTTGTTCTGTCAAAGATATGAATATAGAAAATAGATAGCAAGCGGTGAATACTATGGAATCGGCACTACAGGCATCGGGTGCGCTGGGAGTTTTTGGAGCTCCGGCGAAACCGGCAAGCAGGACGCGTCGCAAGCAGTCTAGCGGGGCGTTGACGGCTGAGGGTATTTCAAGCAGAAATCGGTCTATTGGTAGCCAGGTCGCGGTGGGGGTGAAAAGTCCATCAAGTGAATATGCGCGAGGGGCAATTGTGGAGGCGTTGAGCGATGTAGAGCTTGTCGAGCTGGTGCTTGCAGGTGAACAAGATGCCTTCGAAGTGCTCGTCGAGCGATATAAAGATGCTGTGCAGAATCTTGCATACCGTATGCTGGGCAACGCTACAGAAGCAGAAGATGTGACACAGGAAGTTTTTGTGCGGGCTTATACACAGCTTGCAACGTACAAACCTGCGCACAAATTTAGTACCTGGTTGCTGTCGATTGCCTCACATTTGGCAATTGACCAGCTTCGGCGGCGGCGCTTTCTGGCTTTGCCGTTGGAAGATGTGCCTTTCCTGGAATGGATTGCCGACCTGGGAACAGGGCCGGAACAGTCAGCGTTACAAGGGGAGCAGCAGGACGAGATACAGGCGTACCTGCAGCGGCTACCGAGCAAGTATCGCGCAGTGATTGTGTTGCGATACTGGTATGATTTATCATACGAAGAAATTGCGACGGCGCTACACCTGACACCAGCATTGGTTAAAGCACGCTTACACCGCGCGCGCGAGTTACTCGCACGCTACATTAAGGACAACAAACAGAACGAGGAGGAGCAGATCGATGCGCTGCCGCGACGCTAAAGTTTGGCTAACCGCTCAGCGTGATAATGATCTCGCACAGTCGGAGATTTCGACGCTCCAGGAGCATTTAACGGGTTGTGCTGCTTGTCGCACACATGAGCAATATCAGCAGAGGGTGGATCTCGTGCTTGGTACTCCTTCTTATCGCATGTTTACCAGCGTATCGACTGAGCGAATCATGCGAGCAATAGAGCGGCAAAAACGAATCACGCAGCAGCTTGAAGACCTTCGCATGCAACAACGGAAGCGCATTGCCCGTTTGCGTATTTTTAGCCCCAAATTCGCAGCTTTCACTTACTTAACCATAGGGTTGCTCTCACTTTCCCTGCTTGCCTTATTCATTTTCAATACAGGTCTTGTGGTGAATGTGCTTGCATTGTTGAGTGGTATCATAGACGTATTAGTTGTGCTTGCGCAGTATGTGCAAACAGGATTGGCGCTCATTGTACACGATAACTGGCTACTGTCAGGAATGGCGCTTGTTCTGGTAATTATGATGGGAATGTGGCTTCGCTTAATGCGTCATCCACAGGAAGCATAAAAGCGAAGGTCATGGTCGCATGTGCGAGCATGATGGGGAGTTCCAGTATGCAAAAAGCCGGACGATTAAAATGGCTCTTGCTCGCGCTGGCTGGACCGTTGCTCATCTCTGGGTTTATGACAAGCGGAATCGGAGAGATATTCGCGTGGACCAGACCTGCAACACAGGTCGCCAATAAGCCTATGCGCAGCAGTGACGGCCCATGTACAAAAAATGGTCAAGGACCATCATTTGGGAGCAGGATTGTTATAGAATCAAATGAGGTTGTGTGCGGTGATCTCACCTCGTTCGGCGGGACGATTGAGATCAAGGGTGAAATGCGAGGGAATGTAACGGCCTTTAACAGTAATGTGGCCATTGGTGGAGAAGTCAATGGCAATATGAGACTATTTGGAGGCACTGTTCTGTTGAACAATGGCTCCCAGATCCACGGGCACATTGATTTATACGGAACCAGGGAGTTGAATGAGCAAGGTACACAACTCTCCAGTACTATTACCGATCACACAAGGTACAACTGGTTCCCTGGCAGAATAGGCGAGTTTAGTTTTCCATTCTGGTCTCTGTTATTATGGGTTGTAGTGGGCATAGCACTGATTACATTGCTACCTGAGCACGTAATGTTTGTACGAGCAACGGTGACGACGAAGACGCAGCGTAGTATAATTATAGGGCTGTTAAGCATTATATTGGCCCCGGCTGTTCTTGTTGTGTTAGTAGCGCTTATTCTGCCTATTCCTTTAGCACTTATCCTGGCGGTTGGACTTATTGCAGCATGGGCTTTGGGAACGGTGGCTATTGGTTGGATCGTTGGAGAACGTATTCTACGTGCGGTAGCCCCACAGTATAATACGCGCCTCAAAGATGTGGTGGTAGGACTGACAGTGCTGGTATTGGTAGGGTCTATCCCCTATATTGGCTGGCTCATCAGTATTGGAGTGGGGTTGTTAGGGCTTGGAGCGGTCTTCTTAAGCCGTTTCGGGACACGGCTCTATAGTCAGCCCAAACAGCCGCTTACGTTATAATATCATTATCTATGGGTTTACTCTATGTTGGAAAGATGGGACGGGCACAAACAAAGCGATACGGAAGTTTCGTCAAGTGGCCGCCGAGGTGAATATGAGCATCGAAGTTGAACTAACAGATTTAGCTTACGGAGGGGATGCCGTAGGTCGTTATGAGGGACGAGTCTTATTTGTGCCTGGAGGTATTCCCGGGGAACGAGTACTTGTGGAAATTGTTGAAGAACGCCGAGGCCATGCACGCGCCGAATTGTTAGAGATTCTGCGGCCTGCGCCTGAGCGAGTTGAGCCTCAATATCCCTTGCTCACAGACAGCGGCTGCCAGTGGCAGCACATTGCCTATCCAGCACAGCTCACGTGGAAAGCACATATTGTACGACAGCTCCTTGTACGTATCGGTAAACAGACTGACGCGATTGTCCATCCCACAATTGGTATGCCTGCTGGCGTCTCGCCCTGGCACTATCGCAACATCGCAGTATTTTCAATTGGACCTGCAGGCGAAGTGGGCTTTAAACTCACGGAGAGCCATGATGTACAGGATCTTGAATCCTGTGAATTGTTACCTCCGGCCCTGGATATGGTATACCAGCAGGTGCGAGGAAAACTCAAGCAGTATTTCGGTGAGTCGCTGGCGGAAATGATCCAGGGTTTCACAATTCGAGGCGCAATTGGCGCAGTCAGCACTGCCGGCTCTTCATCGCCGGTAAAGGCTGTTCCCACTTTGCTCAGCATACATGCGCGACCCGGCTCGGTACTTGAAGATCCACAGCAACTAGCGCAGGAGTTGATGACGACTGCACCAGGCATCGTCGGAGTGATTATTGAGCGGGTTGGTGGACGTTTTGGGCGCGTTGTAGCAGGGCAAGAGTTCTTGACGGATGTTGTGCTAGGTCGTCGCTTCCGTATCTCCGCCGATTCGTTCTTCCAGGTCAACATGGTACAGACACCGGTTCTGGCAGAACGGGCGGTAGCGATGCTGGAGCCGCAGCGTTCAGATATTGTGTTGGATGGATACAGTGGCGTAGGACTCTTCTCGGCGTTTCTGTCGCCTCGTGTTGCGCGTGTGGTCGCGATTGAGTCACAGCCCAGCGCAGTGATGGATGCTCGGGCCAATACAACGTTGAACAACCAGAACAACATTACAATACTAGAGGGTACCTTAGAGAGGCTATTGGGCCAGTTGTACTACCGACACGAGCGCGTTGACCTGGCGCTGGTTGATCCGCCACGCGCAGGGTGTCATCCAAAGGCATTACAGGCTTTGCAATCTCTAGCGCCCCGGGCAATCTGCTACGTTTCTTGCGATCCGAGCACGCTGGCGCGTGATATAGCATCGCTGTGCGGGAATGGGCGCTACCGGCTGGTGGCCGCGCAGCCAATTGATATGTTCCCACAGACCTACCATATTGAGTGTATCGCGTTGTTGGCACGAACGGGAATGAGATAAAGTGGCATGAACCGGAATGAGTGAGATAAATTTGGCACGAACCGGAATGAGATAAAGCATTCCACCGGGCGACCGGCTAATCCACAGGCCGCCATCTGTTTGCCAATTGTTACAGCAATATTTCTATGGTTTTCTGCTCAAAACGACGCGAATCTGTGGTCTCTGTTCCGGATCGTCTGAATCAACCTGAATCAAGGTACCAGGCATAGGATTTTGGAACACGATCAGCCCAGGTTCTATATTGGGGTATGACGAGTCCTCACCTACCGGAACGACCTTCATACCAAGTGCGCTTGCCCGTTCTGCTGCTGCGAATAGATCTAGCTTCTGTAAGTTTGGCACTCCCCGGCCCAGGACATTCTTTTCCAAGGCTGCAAGCACTGAACCAAACCATTGGTTCAGTTGATCTTTGCGCTCATTTGTATTTTTGATCTTGTCCACTTTCTCCTTATGCCCTTTGACAGCATAAATCATATCCTGAATGGAGAAGGGGTGATCAACAAGCTTCATTTCAATATCAGGGTTGTTGCCAGGCGTCTCAACAATGACTTTACCGACATCAAGAGCCATATAAATTGGATTGCCCACGTTCACCTTGATGTCCTTGATTTTGTCATATTCTACAGAGAGATTCTCCTCATTAAAGAAAAGAAACTTGCGCTCAATATCGATGACGCGCTTGGTGGTAAGAATGTAGACATCATCGATATAGTTGAGGATGGTATATCCAATCACAAAAAACATTACAAAAATGCCTATCGCTAAATAGACCTCAAAAGAGGTAAAATAGATCATGGAAACAATCAGGCCTAAAAGCAGCAAGCCAGGCAAAATCAGTTTTACAATAAGCACAGATTTGGCTCGTTGTATATACTTAACAGTATCTTCGTCCGAAGTATAAGCCACGTTACAGGGCAGACGCAGCGGGCCTCCAAAAGTACGCAAGGGGCGGCGAATCCTGTCAGGTCGATGAAGATGGGCATATTTTTCATCTGGATTCGGCAGCGTTGGGAGAGGCTCGTTTTCAGATAGATTTGCGAGCACAGCAAGCAGGTCAGGGTTAGCAGGTTCCGGATGTGGCTCCTTGGGAGGCTTACTTTGTTTGGCTTCCTCAGTAACTTTATTGAAAAGATCTCTAACCTCAACGGGGTGGGGTATTTTTTCCAAGACTGCCCCTTTGCCACCTACGAGGTAAAGATGCACGTTCCCATAAGAAAGTAACATGCTTAGTAAGCTGTTCTGGTCAACTCCTATCTGTACCACCCGGTCTACAGTTGCTTCCTGGCGATTTGGGCTGAATAAGCCTTTCCAGATCATGATGCGCTTATTAGTGATGATATACGTCTCCACCCACCAGAGCGCCAGGTCGTTGTAGAGAAAGTACACGCCGGTAACAATGACAAAGAAGCCTAAAATCACCTCTAAGAGGGTCCAGAAAGATCCAGCGCTCGGATTAGCTTCATGTAGAAGGCCAACTATAATGAGGCCAAGCACAGAGGCGATGAAAGGGAAAGCCGGGGCGATAAGAAAGAATTTGTGCTTGCGTATTACCGCTTTAACTACTTCGCCAGGTTGCTGTCCTTTGAACTCCCAATGCCTGTTTTTGCCCCTGCCGACACGGCGAACACGACGATAAGCGCCAGTCAGGCGCTTTGGAGTAAAGGGGTCATCTTGTGGACGTTGGGTTTGGGGTGCATTACTGCTCATGTGATCACCTCGGCTCGTATATTACAGTGCGTAGGCCTACTTCCCTAATCTGGCCGTCAACAGGCCAACTACAATCGCTATGAGGGCAATAATGACGAGAACTACGATATAGTTACCAAGGTTGCTCGGGCTGGGGGTCATCACCCCGACCGAAAGCGTTTGATTCGCTGCAAAGATGTGACTGAAATAAGCAATGAGAGCATAGCCGGTAACTAAACCAGGTATAATACCTAAAAAGCGCTCCGCGGTATGAGCGGTGAAGGTAACGTTGCCAGCCTTGATGGAAGGAAAAGCCCTGCCGCCAATGATAAATCCCAAGATTATGGCTAGCGCAAGGGTGGCAAGTGCCGAGATGAGTACTTCGGTAGAACTTGGGGGTGGCGGAGACTTGGGGCCAATCGCGCCGCCAGTGAGCACATTAATTGTTTGAGGAATGCGCACAAAGAGGACCTCAGCAATGCCGTTAGCGCTGCCAATGTACAAAAATAAGACAGCCGCGAGGGTGAATCCCATCAAAACTACTGAACGTCTCCAACCCTGTAAAAAGCCAAGAAAGCCAAATAAAAACATGCCAATAGCGAAGCATTGTGGGGATTGAAGTGTTAAACTCATTCGTTCCAGCCTTCCTCCGCGATTGTTTTAGAATAAGCGCAGCGCCTGCCTGGTCGAGGCAGAATTCTTTTCGGGTTCTCGCTCCTTGGAGAGAAATGTGGGGAGATACAGCGGGAATGCCCATGCTGTAGCTCAGGGGTGGAGCCCCTGAGAGCCCTGTTCCGCCCTAAGATGGAGTCCCTTGTATTGATATTATGCTCTCTCTGCTGAATCTGCTCTTGCATACATCATACCACAGGTCGTCTATAAATCCCAGGGTATTTTCGCTTAATTCCAACTCCTGCCCTACGCGACCAGGCATTCTGGTGCCCGATTTTTGTTGGAGCCAAATGTGGCTAAAAGCTCGTATCGCCGCTGCAAATGTGATATACTATAAGGAGTAGGCTCGAATATTGCGGGACCCTCTCCCGGCTATACATTTCAACCCACTATTCGCTTTAAGCACTCATATGGAATGCCCTTGCTATGACTTTTTGATGAGGATATATTATGGAACTCGGCAATGTTAAGACAGTCAGTATTGTAGAAGAAATGACGGGTGCGTATCTTGACTATTCTATGAGCGTAATAGTGAGCCGCGCCCTCCCTGATGTGCGCGATGGACTCAAGCCAGTGCATCGCCGCGTGTTATACGCCATGGATCAGATGGGCCTACAATCCACAAAGTCCTTTCGTAAGTGTGCGGGAACGGTCGGTGAGGTTTTGAAGAGTTATCACCCTCATGGTGATGCGGCTGTTTATGACTCCCTTGTGCGCATGGCGCAGCCCTGGTCAATGCGTTACCCACTGGTTCTGGGACAAGGAAACTTTGGTTCGCAAGATGACGATCCACCGGCCGCGATGCGTTATACCGAAGCCAAACTGGCCGCGATTGCAGATGAACTGCTACGCGATATCGACAAAGATACGGTCGATTTCCAGCCGAACTATGATAATCAGACAGAAGAGCCGACGGTTATGCCTGCTCGCCTGCCCAACCTGCTGCTGAATGGTTCCACCGGCATCGCGGTTGGTATGGCAACCAACATTCCGCCGCACAACCTGGTGGAAGTCTGCAATGGGATCATCTACTTGATCGACAATCCCGATGCTACTACAGAAGACTTGTCGCGCATTGTGCGCGGCCCTGACTTCCCTACGGGGGGAATCATTCAAGGGCGCGAGGGTATCCGCAACACGTATGCGAATGGGCGAGGGCGCGTCGTTGTGCGAGCACGGACAAAGATTGAAGAGGTCGATCGCGGGCGCATGAGCATCGTCGTTACAGAATTACCCTACCAGGTAAACAAGGCTGAACTGGTCAAAAAGATCGCAGAGATGGCCCGCGATAAGAAAATTGACGGTATCTCCGAGATACGAGACGAATCTGATCGTCAAGGCATGCGTATATTGATTGAATTGAAACGCGATGCAACTCCTGATAGCGTTCTGAACGCGCTGTACAAGTACACAGCTCTGCAGAGCGCCTTTAATGCGAATATGCTGGCGTTGGTGGATCAACAGCCTCGCATTTTGACGCTGAAAGCATTCTTGCAGCACCATATCAATCACCGCGAGGTTGTAATTACGCGCCGCACGCGTTTCGAACTGGCAAAGGCTGAGGCGCGCAAGCACATACTCGAAGGGCTGAAGATCGCTCTGGATAACCTGGATGCGGTTATCAACATCATTCGCCAATCCCAATCAGCAGAGGTAGCCCTGGTTAACTTGATGCAGCAATTCAGTCTTTCAGAGGAGCAAGGCAAAGCAATTCTCGATATGCGCCTGGCTCGCCTGGCGGCTCTGGAACGCCGCAAGGTAGAAGAAGAGTTGCGCGATGTGCTGAAAAACATCGATTACTACCGCATGCTGCTGGCGGATATCAATGAGATTCGCAAGCTCATTAAAGCAGACTTGCAGGAGTTGAAGGACAAATATGGCGATGCACGCCGCACCGACATTGTGGATGCGGAGGCAGGCGAGTTCAGGGATGAAGACCTGATCCGTAACGAAGAGGTCGTGGTCACCCTGACGGAGAAAGGCTATATCAAGAGACTTCCGTCAAGCACATACCGCGCTCAACGCAGAGGAGGACGCGGTAAAACGGGCATGGCTACTCGCGAAGACGACACAGTACGACAGTTACTGGTTACGCATAACCATGATAGTTTGCTCTTCTTTACTGATAGGGGGCGAGTCTTCCAGCTTCGGGTATACGAATTGCCCGATGTCAGTCGCACAGCCAAAGGCGAACACCTCATCAACCTGATCTCGATCGAGCAACGGGAAGGAGTGACAGCGATAGTTTATGTCCCCAAAGGGGTCAGTCGTGACTATATGATAGTTGCCACTAAAAAGGGTGAGGTCAAGAAGACGGAGATGGATGAGTTTGAAGTGGTGCGCCGCTCAGGGTTGATCGCGATGAACCTGGAAGAGGATGATGAGCTGATCGGGGCGAAGCTAGCACACGCAGACGACGATGTGTTGATGATCACAGCCCAGGGAAAGGCTATCCGTTTCACAGTAGCGGAGCTGCGTTCGGCTTCACGCACCAGTGGCGGTGTGCGCGGCATTCGCCTGGCTAAAGGTGATAAGGTTGTTTCTCTCAACCTCACGCCTAAGGATAGCGAATTACTGGTGGTTACAGAGCATGGATACGGTAAGAGGACGCCTGTTGAGGAGTATCCTACGCAAAGTCGAGGTGGCGGCGGCGTGATCACCTCAAAGGTGACAGAGAAGACCGGGTTGGTTGCAACTGCTCGTGTGATTACTGAGAGAGATAATGACTTGATGATTATCTCGGCGGGAGGGGTTGTCATTCGAACAGATGTGAGTACCATCGCTGTTGCCGGGCGTGCTACGCAGGGTGTGCGTTTGATGAATCTAGGAGAGGGTGATAGTGTGGTGGCAGTGGCGACGACGAATGGCAAAAAAATGGATGAGCAAAATGGGAATGGGGATGAGAATGGGGATAGCGGAGGCGAAGAGCAGGTACCAGAGGCTGAAGAAGGGAGTGGGGAAGACGAAGTTTAGCTGGTCACAAACCATAAGTCGTTTAGAGTACTGCCGGTTTTGCCATTGCCAGCACCGGCATAGATATAGGCGCGTTTGTCTGTAGCGTCCCACACCATGATAGAGGCAGTACGCCCTGGTATACTATGCGCTCCGGCGCTATTTAAAGGTGTTAGCAGTCCCCAGGCATCTTGCTTGGGATCAAAAGCCCATAAGCCCCAAAATGCTACCCCTTGCCCATCTTCCCAGCCTCCAAATAAGAGCATTACGTTGTCTTTGCTATCCCACGTACCTGTGCCCTGTTGCCGTGGAGGAGGGTTATTGGAACTCTTTGGCGTAACCTGCGCCCAACCGGCGCTGGCGCTATAGACGTAGAAATCATTCTGTTGCAGGCCAGCAACATTAAGGCCTCCGAATACATATAATTGATTGCTGGCGGAGTCCCATACCATGGTCTGAAATTCGCGCTGACCCATGGGTGAATCGGGCAATTTTTTCCAGGCGTCGCCACTCTTGCCGGGTGTATATGACCAGAAATCGGAGAGGAGACCATAGACATTGGCTCCGCCAAGCACTAGCATCTGGCTGCCAGTCCAGACTGCGTTAGTGGAGCGAATACCTGGAGGATTACCGGAACACGAGATGGCCGCCCAGGTCGCCGTGTTTGGAGCATACGACCAAAGGTCACCAAGATAATGATTGTTCGCACCCAGGCCACCATAGAGCAAAATTTGTTGATCAACGCTATCCCAGACCATGGCTGCATTCATGCGTGGAGCAGGTATATTGCTGTTCTGGCATATCCCGGCTGTGCCAGTGGAAGCATTCAGTTCTTTCCAGGTTTGTGTTGTGGGGCTATACGACCAGAGATCATTGAGCAGATTACCCTGGTTATCGATACCACCAAAAACGAACAGCAGATCGTCCTGGGAGTCCCAGACCATGCTATGGTCTGAACGGGGCGTTGCGGGAGCACTGGTTGAGATAGCTGACTGCGCTGTGAAATTGGGGAAATTGAAGGTTTGCTGAGGAATAGTAGGAGTTACCACCGGAGTCATCATCTGACCTGACTGGTCTACTTTCAAGAGAAAATCAAAGGTAGATAACAAACCAGGCTCTGGCTGACTATTTAATTTGCCAATCAGAGAAATGCTCGTCTGGTAGGTATGAGGGATGAGATCCTGCGGATTGACCGTCACTTTCAAAGTAGCCGATGCGTTCGCATTTACGGACCCTTGATCAGGTGTCACAACCAACCAACTATTGCTCTCACTATATTGTATTGACCAGGTAAAGGCCTGCAAACTCTTATTGGTAATAGTCACTGTTTGTGATGAAGGCTGTAAATCCCCCTGGCTATACGAAAAGCTTTTCCCACTTACTTTCACCCCAATCTGACTCAGGCCCGTAAGCACGGTCAGCTTTACCAGGATGTTCTGGGGATTCAAACCCTGGCCAGAGACCTGCACCAGCGCCGAATTGACCCCATTCAGCATATTATTAGCATTGGTAGAAATCGTGAACGTAGATATTTTGCCAGGAGAGAGCGTACCTGCTGATGGGGAGAGGGCCAGCCACGAGGCACTACCCTGAATGGAAGCGCTCCAGTGCAGGTCTGCTGCACCCGAATTGGAAATTTTGACAGATTGTGAATCGTTATTGACGAAGTCTACTTCAGATGTGCTGAGCTTCAAAGCAGGACAAACACCTAAAAGGCAGGGATTGATGACCCTCAGCCCACCCAGAATGCTCCCCGATAGAAGAAGCAGCACAAGTAGAGACAATCCTATTATGCGTCCTTTCTTTTTGGGAGGAAACACTTTTGCTTCTGGCGGTCCCCATTCAGTTTTAGCAGAGGTACGCTCACCTTGAATTATCTTTATGTGACCAGGCTCCTGCATTGCTGTATGTTGTGTTTCATCCCGAAACGCAGTTGTATCAGAAGAGACTGTAGTCGAAGCTGCGGGATCAAGTGTATATAATCTCGCCAGGTCGGCAGTTTGCCCGGTAATTTCGGATGCATTGGTATGCTGCTGATTGTCCGTTTGCGCGCTGGCGGTACCCTCCAATGCACCTCGATACGCTCGCGCGAAGGCGAGCATATCTTCATAACGTTCCCCCGGCTCTTTGGCAAGGGCACGCAGGATGACAGCTTCGACTTGTGGCGGGATAAACGGGTTGAACTCGCGCAAAGGAGGCGGAGTGGCTTGCAGGTGTCCATGCATGATCGAATAGAGGTTGCCCATGAAAGGAGCACGTCCCGTGAGTAGCTGGTAGCAGGTCACCGCCAGCGCATATTGATCACTGGCAGCCCGTGGTTGCTCCAACCACTGTTCGGGGGCGGTATAGACGGGAGTGCCTACATAAGCATGTAATGAGGCGTGTGTATAGCCATCTAAGAGAGCAGAGACGCCAAAATCTGCCAACATAAGGCGGTCTTCGCCATCCAACAATAAATTAGCGGGTTTCACATCCAGATGAATGATACCATGGGCATGGGCATATTGCAGAGCTGCCGCAGCACCCTCTACATAGGGTAATATCTGCTGAGGAGTCAACATCGAAGATTCGCTGGAGTTGGACGTTTCTGGCTTCACCGCAATAACATGTGCAGTGTCTTCTCCCTGTTGTGATGCTACAGGGTCACCGATATCTGCCAGGGGATTTACCGGGTCAGCAATGAGAACCGTATTGTCGACAACAGCCGTCGATTCGTCAGGGACGCTTTGCGCATTATCAGGTGTGATTGTAGGTAAAATTGAGAGGTTCTGTGGAGTTAACTGGCAAAAATTTTGCAGTGAGCCGTGCGCGGCATACTTCATTACGAGATAGGAGCGCCCATCCTCTATCGAACCGACGCGCAGTACGGGCAAAATATTGGGATGATCAAGCGCGGCAATTGCTCCGACTTCACGCGCGAAGAGTTCTGCGGATTTGCCGTCTGCAACACGGTCAAGCGACATCACCTTGATTGCCACACGTCGACTTAACGGCGGCAGTTGCTCGGCTTCATAGACGTCGCCAAATGCGCCTGAGCCAATTAGACGTGTGACACGGCAATCGCCCAGCAATGCTCCCTGTAGTAAATATTTGCAAAAGCGGCATGCCACCTGTTCTTGTACTGCCATTGAGGTTTTGGCCGTGGAAATGCCCGACAAAGCCCCGGTGGTAACACCAGGTGATATGGAACGTGATTCCTTATTTTCATGAGGGTTTTTTGGATGTAAACAGATCACGAGACGTCACTCAATTTGCTCTAAATAAGTTCAAGAGTATCCCATTAGATCATACCAGAGTTAGGAAGGATTGAATATGGAATAGTTCACAATCTACTTACTATATACGCTGGGTGATTGGTAATTCTTACAGAGGTTGGGAGACCACCTCACCACAGGAACTCCACTCCACTCCGGCCACAATCATAATTACGAGAAGGTCGCAACTGATTGAGTGATAGCGTCAGTGGGTGGGTGGAAGTTTGGTGGAAACGAGGCGCACGTGTTTGCCTTGTCGGATTGAGCGGGCTGCCTGGCGATCTTTTTGCGCTTCTAATTTGACGAGTGGGAAAGGTCTGTGAAACTGGATGTTGAGTTGTTGGGCTTTCTCCTCGGAGAGGGCGGCGCGTCGCTCGTATGCATGGGCAAGCAGTTCGCGTTTTTCGTCTTCGGGCAAGTCAATGAGCAATAGGAAAGCAAGGGTAAATTCTGGTTTGCCTTGCTCTGCATAGGCGTGGCTGGAGACAAGCCCATCGGTTCCCTGGTCTAGTTGTTGCTGGGCATAGGTTTTGAATACGTCTTTGAGCTGTAGCGCATAGAGTTCTTCAAAGGTTTCGGACACGATAGGTTCCTCGGTTTTTGGATAGATTGGGTGTCAGGTTATTTTGCATAGTAATCGTAACACACATAGCAACGCGACTCAACCTAGCTGTAACAAACTAACAAACCATTGGTTTACGTTACATTGGCGGAATAGAGGCTGATAGTGACAGTAGGAGTCACGATGCGACCAAGCAGGTGGTAGTGACTATCCAGCCATTGCTGGGCAGCCTTTGCTTTAGATGCTTCTGTATAGTTGGCAACGCGACCTTTAATGAAGTAGAGTCGAGAGTGTTTTGCTCCGAAAGCTGCAAGGGCGTTTGTATCAACGGCCGCTCCATAGCCTGGATTGGGATGAGCAGGGCCAAAGGTATTCCATGAATGGGCGCCAGGAGAGTCGTCAGTAAAGTGCGCGGCGCCAGGATAGGCGTGTAGGTAGTACTCTACGGGAATCTGGCAGCCCTGCGCATTGTTGTAACAGACCAGGCCATCCCCTGGCTGGTAGCGTTGTTCCAGCCAGTGAACGGTGGAGTTCCAATCTTCTACCTGGGCACTTTTGTAATAGAGGGGAACATTGTACAAAGCGATCAAAAACAATGCCAGGGTCAGCGCTAGCTGGACTGTACGCCAGCGCAGTGATGCAATGGCCAGGCCAACCAGTAAGAACAGCGGCGGGAGGACGATCACAAGGTAACGACTCGAAAAGATGTGAGTTGACCCTTTAGAAATAATATAGCTGACAACTATGGGCACAACTAACCAGCATAGAAAGGCAAAGGCTACTGGCAAGCGCTGTAGCACCATTGATTCACGTTTGTCATCACTACTTTTGCTGAGCGCAATTGGATTCACAAGTTGTTCGCCCTGCGGCAGATAAACGAGCATCGAAACAAGTATGCCAAGTGCACAAAATCCAAGCACCAGGAACAGGTACAGGTAGTTGTACGCGCTGATGGTCAGAAAGAGGCTGTAGATATCATGCAGATGTGGCGGGGGAAGCCATCCTGTTTTTGAGCCGTGTAGGCTTACAAGCAGCATGGGTATAATCAGCACGCCGGTACTGACAAGGCTCACAATGAATGCAACCAATTGGTGACGCGCTTTTTCACGCCAGGGGCCTGGCAGGACCAGTAGACCGCCAAAGGTCACTATCTGCGCAAGGAGTATCAGCAGGCTGAAGAGATGAGCATACACTGCTAAGGTTGTCGCGACAATGAAGTATGCCCACCAGCGTTTCTGATGAGATTCTTGAGTAAGCGCAACTAAGAGAGCATACCAGGCGACACAGACAAGCAAGAGTTGCAGGCTATAAGAACGTGTTTGCTGAGCATACAAGAGTTGTAAGTCATTGAGCAGATAAAGGCCAGAAGCAACAATTGCAGCAGTGATGCCTAAGAAACGACGCCCCAGAAGAAAGACCAGAACTGAGCTAAGGGCAGCAAATATCGCCGAGGGGAAGCGCACCATGAATTCGGTTGGCAGTAGTCCCAGAAAGCCAGTGAATCCCAACCAGAAGTGGAGAAACAGGTAGTAGAGCTCCATATTTGGCTCTGGTCCCCAGATAATGTGCCAGATCAGCGGGAGGGGTTGACGCGCCAGTTCAACCGAGAAAGCTTCGTCGTACCAGATACTGGGAGTTCCCAGGCGGTAGAGGTTGAATCCAAGGGCAATAGCGCCTATGAGTATACATAGCAGCCAATTTGAGGAGAAGTAAGACACAAGACGCTGTAGCCTAGGAATCGGCTTTGATTTTTGTTTTGTATCGTCATGTTGTTTTATTTCGCTGGTTAGCCCTTTGGCCCCACTTGTCTGGGTCATTTAATGTCTCCCGATTCTATTATCTCCATTAAAGAAACGTGTCGTGCATTCAGCTTGTAACAGAATAGTTGGGAATCAGGAAGCAATCTGCTATAATAGTCACGCATTATAACAGATGTGAGAGAAGGAACAAGTTATGCCCGAACAATTTAAGGCCTTGCAAGGCTTCAAAGATATTCTGCCCGATGAGCAACCCTATTGGCGCATGGTCGAACGGTTAGCTATGGAAGTGGCAAATCTCTATGGATACCGGCGTATCGAGACGCCAATACTGGAAGAGACGGCTGTCTTTTCGCGAACGACTGGTGAAGGCACCGATATCGTTGAAAAAGAGATGTATAGTTTTGACGACCGCGCCGATAAGGAGGGCAATCGCACCAACTTGACGCTGCGCCCGGAGGGAACGGCAGGGGTTGTACGCGCTTACCTGGAGCATGGCATGTTTCAACTGGCACAGCCAGTCAAACTCTACTACTTGAATGAGCCGATGTTTCGCCACGAAAAGCCACAGGCGGGGCGGGTACGCGAACATCACCAGTTTGGGTGCGAGGCATTGGGCGATGGCGACCCGGCGATTGATGCTGAGATGATTGGCCTGCTCTACGACTTTTATGCGCGCCTGGGATTGAAACACATCCGTGTTTTTATTAACAGTATCGGCGACGGTAACTGCCGTCCCCAGTATATCGAGCGGCTGAGGGATTACTACCGCCCGTTGCTGAGTGAGTGCTGCCAGGATTGCCAGGTGCGCTTCTACAAGAATCCACTACGTTTGCTGGATTGCAAAGAGCCTCAGGATCAGGCGAAGATCGCTGCTGCGCCGAAGATAGTGGATTACCTGGACGAAGCCTGTCGCGAACATTTCGCGGCTGTGCAGCGTTTTCTAAGCGCGTACGATGTACCTTTTGAGCTTGATCCGCTGATCGTGCGCGGGCTGGATTATTACACGCGTACGGTGTTTGAGTTCACTTCAGGGTTGGACAAACTGGCGCTTGTTGGTGGTGGACGCTATGATGGGCTGGCTGAAATACTCGGCGGCGCTCATACACCCGGTATTGGCTTTGGCGCAGGCATAGAGCGTGTCATCCAGGAACTGAAAAGGCAGCAGATCAACCCACCAGAAGAAGAGCGGCCACTGGCCTTCGTGGTCTACTTCGGCAAGACACCTGAGTACAAGGAAGCTGCGGTGCGGACGATGGCGGAGCTGCGTCACGCTGGCATCAGGACGGAGATGGCTTATGGTGACCGCAGCGCGAAGTCACAGATGAAGCAGGCCAATAACTTCGGGGCAGCTTATGCGGTGCTGATTGGCGAGAAAGAGTTGGAGGGTGGTTTTGTAACGGTAAAGGATCTGCAGGCGGAGGGTTTGGGGACGGAGAGTAAGCAGGTGGAGGTGAAGCGGGAGGAGTTGGTGAGGTATATGAAGAGGGGATGAGACTGCCATTACCCGACTTCGAGGGCGACCGCAGGCATACCAACAGAACGGCCATCCCACCCCGAGGGCGGCCGCAAGGGCACGCCCCTACTATACTACGCATGAATCGGCTTGCCAGGCCCGTATATGGTAGGGGCATGCCCTTGCGGCCGCCCTGGAGGCGGGGCGGTCTCCCTGTTGTGTTCTATATCAATTATCAGAACCTTTCATGCACCCCGGTTATGCCCCAAATCAATTGATTCATTGGATCAGGGTCTCGATTGCGGAAATCGACCCAGGTCATCGCTTTGAGAAAGCGGGGAAGTTGCGGCTCTTCAGGTGCATCCGGCAACAGTACGGGAATCACAGGACAACCACGATACACAAATTCACGCAGAATTGCATCCAATTCCATTAGTTGCCAGGGGCCTATTCCATCTTTGCCTACGAATACTGCTGCTGACTTGATTTGCTCTATTCGTTCTTCTAAGAGACGCTGCCAGGGTATACCTGGTCGGAGTTCCCAGACATCAAGCCAGGGTAAAATGCCTTGTTCTTTGAGCTGTTCTCCAATCTTTTTTACGAGGGGTTTGTCTACGCCATGATGACAGAGAAACACATCGAAGTCGCCAGTAGCAATTTTACCCTGGAGCATCGAAGCCGCCGCTGACAGATCACGCTGGGCATCGGCAGCACGATCCATCTCCTGGACAACTGACTGGCGAATTGGAGTGAGCCGTTCTTCTCTATCAAGTATTGAAACCTGGGTATCACAGACGCCGCACCTGATCCAATCGTAACCTGCTTCACGCCTGCGTCTCACTTGAGAGCCGGTAAATGGCTCTCCACAATTGTGGCATACAAAAATACGTCGTCGCTGGATGCTCTCCCCAATGCACTCGGCGCTGCAGATGCGTTTGGACGTATTCCTCGAAGTAAAAGCGAGTTTCTTCGCCAATGGCCTTTTCGAAGAAGAGCGTCAACTCTCCTTTTCCTTCGCCGATATTACGCAGGAACATACCGCATGTCCCACCCACTCTCGCTGTAAAGGTCACAGCGTCCTTCCACGTCTCATTCTTCTTGAATACACCACTATGTGAAAGACGTACTGCGAGCGTTGCAAAAATATTCTGAACTGGCCCTTCGAAGTCAAAGATCACGGCCTTTCCTTCTGGATCGGGCAGATCGGGGTTTTCGCGCGTGGATTGTGAAGGGAAGACCAGGTACGGACCTTCATCGGCCTGTTCGCGCAGAACAATTTCATGGCGCAGCAGATCCTCAACCATTGCAATCAGGAGCAGTTTTTCCTGCTCCTTGTCTTTGAGACGTTCATCGCGGGGCACGGGGAAGTTCCCTGTTCGTGCCTTTTCTTCAGCTATGCTGCCCAGGCCATCCGGCTCATCCTTCACGGCGTTGACCAGGGCTGAGGCGTATGAGTCGAGCAATTCGGGCTGTAGTAGGACAAGATTGCCGAAACTGAGACGTCGAATCAGGTCTCGTGACTCTACCCGTCCGATGCAGGTCTCGAATTGAGCACGTAATGCCCCGGTTTCTGGGGGAGCGCCACCGGACTTCAGGAAGGTGCGATAGAGGTCTTCTGCTGTAGAGAGTAGTCGCCCGGCTTCCTTTTCGGAGATCAGAAAAGCCTTGATTTGCTGAAAGAGATCATTCGAAGTCACTTTGGGAAGTGCGGTCCAGTCTATGGCTTGTTTAATGGCTTCGGCCAGTCCTGTAATACCTTTCTCCTCCTTGGCGCTGGTCTCGAAATAGCCATCAAAGCCTGATTCGCGCACCAGGGACTCGATGCGTTCAGGGCTGGCGCTCTTTCCGCCTCTATCTATACGCGCTGCTACCAGAAACTTCTTCAGCGGGGGAGCGGAATTACCCTGCACGCGTTGTGCCTGGCGCAGCGCACGATCCCAGTGATAAACTCCGGTGAACGGGTCGGTTTCGCTACGAGCATCGAAGAGAACCAACGCCACGGCTACCTCGTTCAAGTGCAACTGGTGGATGAGACGGTATCCTGGCTGACCAGCAAGGTCCCAGAGCAGGGTTTCACGTGTCTCTTTGCGTCTGCTATCGAGTTGAAACTCTCGGCTATCGAAAGGCCAGACGTGGCGACCGTGGGTTGACTCGGTGGGAACAAAAGGTTGTCCGGTCAGCACAAGGCTTAGACCTGACTTGCCCACACCACTGTCGCCTACGAGGATTACTTTTGCATTGGTGTAGTGAAAAGAGGGAGTGGTTGGAGCGGTTCCCAGGAGAGTGGCAACATCGAGGTCCCAGATGCGGATTACTGTATCTTTTTCTCCAAGAGTTGCCAGGATGGGAGATTTGGGATGGAAAGCTAGGCCAGGAGGCCAGACTGTTGAAGCGGATTCTCCTAGAATCGCTACAGTCTCCCAGGTGACGGTGCGCCAGAGGCGGACGGTTCCATCATTGGATTTTGAGGCCAGGAGAGATCCATCATAGGAAAAGGAGACATTATTAACAAAGGAGGTATGGCCCTCAAGGATGCTTGTCTGTAGTCCTGTGTCAGGATTCCAGAGGCGGATCGTATTATCGACGGAACCAGATGCAAGCGTTTT
>JBKPAZ010000247.1:0-16165 GCA_046726655.1 Chloroflexota bacterium | reverse complement strand
GCATGCGTTCATCAATCTGGATCATTATCCTGATTACTGGCCTGGTTAATCGACGCACCCGACGAGCAACTACCAACTGTGAAGTTATTAATACAATAGGTAGCCGGTCCAACAGGATTGCCCCAACTGCTCTGCCCATCCGAGAAGACAAAGAAGTACGAGTGTCTCCCGGATGAGAGCGACATCGAATACTGGAATGTGGTTCCTGGATATTGATACGAGCCGCAATTGGGAGCACAAGTCATCATGTGCGGTGTATTATCCACGTACACATACGCCTGGGTTGGAGCGTTACCACTTACATCTGCGTAGGTCGTCTGGAAGGTAGCGGTGCTTCCCGAGAAACTCGCCGTTGAATTTGACAGCAGTACAGGCGTCACTATAGGCGTTATACGCCCCGGATATGAAGCCGCTCCATCACCTGCTCCGTCATCAAATTGAAAAATTGCGTAATGTACACCTGGTGAAAGCGAGGTAGCGGTATACGCGTAGTGTGCTGCTTTCGCATAATTAGGTTGTTTGTCTATGAGCGTCATGTTGTGTGTAACGCCATCAATAATGATATGTGCTAACGTGGGCGCAACTGGCGGGTTTAGCAATGAAGTGTAGGTCACAGTGTACTTTACAGGCTGACCTGGCAACGTTGGTGATGTTATGACAGATGATGTCGCTGCGTTCAAGGTGAAGGAATGAACCTCCGGACCGCTAAATGGAATGCCATTATGGGGCAATACTTGAGTAGCGCCTATGCTATCCGTAAAGCTAAAGGAATAGTGGTGAGTACCTACTCCCAGCGAAGTTGTGTATGTGTAGAGGGTCCCTCCTGGTATCCCTGGACCTCCACCAGAAGTTATACCGCTATTCTGCATAGGATAAGACGTCCCATCAATGATCACCCGGGCAGACGCGGCAGTCACTCCCTGGCTAGAGGGTGTAAAGACCACGCTATATGTGTACTGAGTATTTGTCCCTCCTATGATAGGGTTGAGCGTTCCCGAGGTCCCCAGTCCAAGCCCTTGTGAAGGAACGTGCAACATGTCCAGATTCAGAGTTGGGAAATCTGTTGGAAGATTTGTTGGTGGTGGCTGTGGTGACTGGCTGAAATCGAAGTAGTCCATCAAATCGCTGATGGCTGGAATAGCATCACGAGCACCAAGGTTCGATAGGCTGAAATCGCTCTCGACGAACTTGACAAACGAACTGAATTCACCCAATTGATGCGAGACGTAGCCTGGTTTAGAGTAGGGAGAGATGACAATCAGCGGAACACGCGGTCCCAGTCCCGGTCCCTGCGAGTTGATTGATGGTGGTGCCACGTGGTCATATTCACCACCCCAGTCATCCCAGGTTACGAAAATAGCCGTACTGTTCCAGCATGGGCTGTGCATGATAGCCTTCACTTCGTCGTTGATCGTATTCTGAGCTGGTTCCACTAAAGACGGTGGATGGTCGGTCGAGATGCCAGTCGGAGTAACCCAGGACACGTTGGGAAGCGTACAGGCATTTGTATTCTTATTGTATATACCAGGGATAAACTTGCTATCAGGGACATTCTTTGGCGATTGGTAGAGCGAAGAGATCATTTTCGGAGCGCACCAGATCGGCACGTCACAGAAAAACTTCCACGTCAATTTTGCCGCGGTGAGAGAAGGATTCAGCGTCGGAATGGTTACGCAAGGAGTCTGCCAGTAATGGATACTCGCATCGCTCATATCAATCGAATGAACCAGATCGTTTGCCTGCGACGTGCAACCTTTCTGCTGCGTTGTTTCAAAGATGCCGCCCGTTTGAGCCGCGAACATCGCGAGATGGTTGGGACTACTGCTCGTGGCATAGGAGGTAAAAAAGTTGTCACCCAGCCCATACTGCTGAGCATAATACCAGTAGATGGGAATATCCGACTGCTTATACTGATAATTGGCATGCGCTTCGAAGCCATCCATCTTTCCACCATCGATGGCCGCAATAGCAGCTTCTGAACCATGATTGTAATCGCTCGGAAATGGATCGGTTGCCTGGGGCAAGGTGACCCCATTGACGGTATCGCAATTGGAGTCTCCGTTGGGACAGGTATAGCTACCGAAGAAGTTATCAAAGGTGTGATTTTCCAGCATAATAAATACGGCATGGGTAATGGGTGTCGTGGGAGTCCCCATCGAAGGGGCTTTCGTCAAAGCAGCATAGGAGTGATTGAAAGGCGAAACGCGCCAGAAGCCAACCGCTAAAGCCACTACAAGCGCCGCAATAAACAATATCCGACTAGAAAGACGCATATCCTTCTCCAGTTTCTACGGATAATATCATCCAAAGGGAATGAGATACGTCGGTATCCTACTCGGCTGCTGGATCAATTGACTATATTCTAATGATATCAATTTTGGTATCATTTGTATCAGATATTGCTGTCGAATTGCCAGCGGAGCGTAGGGGCCCGATTTATCGCGCCCTGGGGTGGTGTGGGGCATACGTCGGAGTCAGTTCTATCCTCAATCAATGTAGCGAGATGCCCGGTATGCAAGCCTTGTAAACAAGGCGACTGAAAAGCCTGCGAGGAGGCTTGCAGAAAATTCTTTGGTGTTTGCAGCGCCGTTGAATTGCATGGCAAGCAGGGTCGCGCCAAGCGCCACCTCCAGGATTATACAGAGCCACATCAGCAGAGAGAAGCTTGGTTGAGAAGTGTCGAGACTGCTTGCCGTTTCTTGCGGTGTCCGGGTCTTTTTAGTGGTCAACCCCCGCTTATAGAAATCCCAGAGAATCAGGCCACCTGAGCCGATGATGAAAAGGCTGCACACCCACAGCCAGTTTCCAGTCAGAGAAGGAACAAAGAGATGATGAATCCAAAGCGCGGTACTAATGAGCGCTAAGGCACCATAGATGATGACTTTCAGCGTAATTTTTCGCGTAGGTGGCTGTTCTGAGTGTATATTCGCTTTTGAAAATTGGGAATTTTGCGTCATCATGTTTCTCCCTGTTTTTTAACATATATACGTGTTTTCTATCTCTTTTTGATGCCATACCAAATTTTGTGTAATGCTACATAGCGGAAAAGCCCAGAAGCTAGGTCTAGACTGACTTTAACGACTTCTCGTCGTACACCACTACACAAGAATCGATATGATATCTTCATATACGTCAAGACACTCTTGGCGAGGTATCCTGAGCCACCAAATGGCCCTGATGATCCTTAACTCCTGAGCCAGTCCCTCAAAAAATTGTTCCTCAACACCAGAGCCACTTGTTCATTTAGCCCCAAAATGTTACGCTGTCTCCAATGAGCCTTTCATAGAGAAGGTATCCCCTGCGTGCGGGTCCCTAGTCAGAGAAAAACTTTTCCATCAGCGACTATTACAAACGAGGAGCAAAGTTTTGAGAGGAAGATAGAGCTCAGCTCACTTTCTCGCCGCAAAGGGAGGAGAGAAAATGGAACGCATCTTTTCCGAAATGCAGCAGACAACTGAGTTGTCTCGCCGGAGGTTTTCCCTGCAATCAGTGCTGAGAATCGTTGGTCTCTCAAGTCTTCTCGTCTGCTTGCTGTTGCTCTTCAGCACGGTCTCCCCGTCTACTCCGGCTTTCCATCAGAGTCGGGTAGTATATACTGTGACGCGACAGCCCTCAGTTGCCTCTGTCCATCTAGATCTGGTTATCGTGGTTGATAACATCGGCGAGATTCAATCCCATGATCCGAGGGGTGCGCGTTTTCGGGGGGCGCAGATGTTGGTGGATCAAGCCCCAGCAGGAGACCGCATTGGGATCGTAAGAATACCGAGTTTGGACAACCCCTCGCCCGTGAAGTTACTTGACCTGACCACCATTCACAATGATAACGAGAGGAACACGGTCAAGCACACGCTGACGCAACGTTTCTTCGGGTCCGTCGATTCAGGCCCAACCGCTTACTTTGTGCCTGCATTTCAAACAGCAAGCCAGATGCTTCTCTCAGCGCAGGACACGAATCCCAAATCTATCATTGTGATGACTGATTCGCTCGCGCAATCGGGAGATCAAGAACTCTGCCCAGCTGCCTCAGATCCATATCATCAATGGTTCTGTGAGATACCTAAGCTGCAAGCCCATCGTATCTCGCTCATTCTCTTCGGTTTCACAACTCCTGGCAACGAGGCAGAATTCCAACCAATACGGCAATACCTACAAAACCATGGAGCAAGCGCATTTCAAGTTGGCTAATCGTGTGAATCCCAGGCTTTTGCGTTTGCTCTCCGTAGCAGACAATAAGGGGTGGAATGAAACAAACAGGGACGAATGCTTAAAGGAGTGAACAGGAAATCTTACGGTAGCAAGCAAGCACACTTAATGTGATCTTGGTGGCGAATTCAAAAAGTGGGGAAATATGACACTAAAACAGGTTATTTTCCTCTTCCAGTGGGGACTACAGGAAACGCATCAAACGTCAACAGGTGCTCTTCGTCCTCAGCCAGGCTTCGTACCGCTTCTGGATAGCGTTTGCTATACTTGGCTTTGAAGGCAATCAATTGGGTCAATGCCTCCTGCTTTGTCGGTTGCTCCCAGATCCCAACGAGTTCAGTGGCCACCTCAGCGCGCTCTCGTCGGGGGATGGCGTTCAAGACATTGCGCTGCTTATGCACCAGACAGCGAGGACTCGGTGTGGCCGCAAACAGTTCCGCGACCGCCGCCAGTAGCCCATCATGCCCATCGGTCACAATGAGGTCGATTTGGGTTGCTCCTTGTGAACGCAGATCTTGCTCCACCCTGTGGAGACATCAGCCGGTTCTCTCTCCTCACGACTTCTTCCTGCTGTGTACAGTGAGGTCCGTTGGCAGATAGGCCGAGGCTTGATAAGCGGCCTCGATGTGGCCCTTGTCCTCCGCCAAGATCACCTCAAGCAACTGGAGGGCCTCCAGCCGGCTTTCTTCTCCCCAATCATCCCTGAACCACACATTGCGGCTACACTCAATCAGATCTTGCACGACCCGTTCCCAGAGGAAGCAGGTGAGGGCCACCCAATCAATCTCCGCCTGTCCGTAGCCCTGAAAAAACGCAGCGGCATGTGGGGGCCTGACAAAAATGAAATCGCGCTCTTTGGGAGCCAGCATCACCTCATCCCAATCGATCACAAACACCCGGCCCGCTCGATCACGGATCAGATTTCTTGCGTGCAGGTCGGCGTGACAGATGACCGAGGGCAAGGTTCGCAACCGGAGCACCCCTGCCAGCTTTTCCAGGGAGGTGAGTACCGTGTGGATCGTGGACTGATGCGCCACCCAGGAGGAGCGAAGCGCACGCTGGGCGGCACCTCTACCTTCAGTACGGACGTGTTGAGTTTCAAAGGCACGAACCCATCGAATGTACTCTCTGGGATCAAAGGTCTCCTTTCGCAGTGACTCAAAGCCTACCGATGGCAGCCTCACCTGGTGAATCCTTTTGAAGATGTTTCCCACCTGCTTCCACTGCTCGTCCGTCATCCCGGTCAAACTACTGTCCCCGGAGATCCAGGGATAGACGATCACGGTCCATTCTGAGAGCACCGTCCACAAAGCCCCACTGCGGGTACGAATGGGAGCCACGACCGATGCGATCCCCTGATCATAGAGATAGCGAGGTACCAGACAGCGTGGTACGTAGAGCAGTCGGGATGTGATTTTGAGCAAATAGGCCGTTCCCCGCTCGCTCACCGCACGATATACGCCGGCGTCGTAATCATGTCCGAGCGGAAGAAACACAAGCGTGACGAGACCCAGATCATACTGGTCCTGCAAACAGGCGCGAAGCTGTTCCTCTGCAATCCTGGGTGGTTCCCGCATAGCTCTGCTCTTCCTATTCTATCTTCACCGTCTCGGTGGAAAGTGGTTATATCTCTATAGTATGCGAGCCTCGGCAAGCAACGCAAGATGATTCGTCAAAAGGCATGAGTCACATGTGTCCATGAAGTGATGAGCAGCTTTTTCTCGTTACACAACTTTCGCTATGGCATCCCTTTTTGGCATTCTGATACATAAAACAATAGAGAAAATTCATCGCATTGCTCTTGATGGCAACCTTGCCACTTTGACAGAAACACGGCTTCAAGCGTTATTTGATCAGACGCACTACTTCCTTTCTCAGACGAACATGCATGCTATAAATGCCAAAGAAAAGGAGAAAGCTCTCCAACAAGTGATGAATTACTTCAGTAACAACCAATCACAGGTGCAATACATAACAAAAGCCGAGGAACAAATGTCAGTCGTAATAAATGACTATGTGCTTACCGGTGTAGTTGATTTGGTATTAGAACGGAACGAGGGGTGTGAACATAAATCTAATGAACACGGCGCAGAGACGCCCTGACCAGCCTGATCTCCTCATAGGAATACTCATCCCCCAGATAATCCTTTACAGGCCTCAGAAGTTCATGACCAATTTGTCGCAGTGCATCGACAATCACCTCGTAATGCTCTGGCTGCACCAACCCATCAATATCAATAGCCTCACCCGCCTCGAAAAGCTCGATAAGGTGATCCATAATAGTACTTCGTTTGAGATTGCGCTCGTACGCTATCTCCTCAATACTCAACCCCTGGCGATACAACGCCAGCGTCCGTTGGTGTGTGATTCCTCCATTCACAGAAGGAGCAACAATCGTCGTTCTTTGTGGCTCGATATCCATCTTCAAGTTATGCGACAAACAGTACCCCCGAATCTCATCAGTGAAGGCTGTGAAATATGCCGCCAATTTGTTGCTGCCAACCCCTGGAATTTGCGCGAACTGCGATCGGCTTTGCGGCCGTCGCTGCGCCATGTAACGTAAACTCATGTCCGGGAAAACAACATAAGGTGGCACGTCCAGTTCACCTGCGATCTGTTTTCGTAGCGCACGAAGGCACTGGAATAACTCTTCCTCTTCAGGTTTAAGAGCAAGTGTATCATCGCTCTTGCCCTGGCGCTTTTGCACAGGCTTAATAGGTGTTGCGATCTCGACCGTGCGCTCCTTCTTCAAAACCTCCCAGGAAAGCGCATTCAGTTTGAGTACCGGGTAACCATCAGTTGTCTCGGTTAATAGCCCCTGGTGTAAAAGAGCGCGACCGATTCGTTGCCATTCATCGGCGCTCAGTTCCTTCCCTATCCCATAGATCGGTAGTTGGTCATGACGATAATCCCGGATCTTCTGGGTATTCGCTCCACGCAACACATCGATAATCTGGCGAAACCCAAAACGTTGTCCTGTCTTCGCGACACATAAGAGAAATTTCTGGGCATCACCGATTCGATCTTCCATAGTTGACGGGCGCAGGCAGTTGTCGCAGTTGCCGCAATTCTCGCTCCGCATTGTCTCACCGAAGTAGCCCAGCAGCACCATACGGCGACAGGCGCTACTTTCGCCGTAGGCTACCACCTGCTGAAGTTGTTGGCGAGCGATGCGCTGCTCCTGCTCATCAGGCTTTTGCCTAATCATAATCTCAACCTTGACCCGGTCACCATGGTTGAAGAAAATGATGCACTGCGCTGTCTGTCCATCCCGACCCGCCCGGCCTGATTCCTGGTAATAGCCCTCAAGATTGCGCGGCAGGTCGTAATGAATGACTGCTCGTACGTCTGGTTTGCCAATACCCATGCCGAAGGCGATGGTTGCCACTAAGACGGACACGTCGTCACGAATGAAGCGCGACTGGTGCTCGCGGCGTTGCTCGCTGGTCATACCCGCATGATAGGAGAGCGCGCGAATGCCGTTGTGTCTCAGAGCCTCGCTCAATTCATCGACACTTCTGCGGCTCTGGCAATAAATAATTACGGGCGCGTCTGGCTGCTCGCGCAGCAGTTGCACTAACTCGCCAAATGACCCCTTGTTTTTTTGTCTTACCTCATAGTAGAGGTTGGGCCGGTTGAAACTGGCAATGTGAATATGAGGATCGCGCAGCCGCAATTGTTCCAGGATATCCTGGCGAACTCGTTCGGTTGCTGTTGCTGTCAGGGCCATCATCGGTACATGTGGATAGCGCGCGCGCAGTTGCCCCAACTGTCGATACTCAGGGCGAAAATCGTGTCCCCATTCGCTCACACAGTGCGCCTCATCTACCGCCAGCAACGATAAACCTACTGTACGCTCGACCTTGTCCAAAAACAATAGGAAGTTCCCGCCCACCAGTCGCTCTGGAGCTACGTAGAGCAACTTTAGTCTGCCATTCAAGGCGGCGCGTTCTCGCTCAAACCGTTCAGCGGGACTCAGAGTACTGTTGACGAAGGTGGCGGGGATGCCATTGGCCCTCATGCGATCTACCTGATCTTGCATCAGGGCAATCAGTGGCGAGATGACCACGGTAAGCCCGGGCATCAATAAGGCCGGAAGCTGGTAGACGAGCGATTTCCCCCCACCCGTGGGCATTAAAACAAACGCATCATATCCATCTAATGCATACTCAATGATCTCGCGCTGTCCCGCCCGGAACGACTCATGCCCGAAGTACTGCTTAAGCGCCTGCTCTATGTTCTCCAAAGTTAGACAATCCCTCACTCCATACATATTGTCCTAGATATATACCATATTTATACCGCCCTTGTACGCAAAGTAGGAACATCAGACTCTTCATCACATTTTTTCACTCCTCCGTTCACCATCGGATGATATAATGTTCATTGTAGAACATTTATTTGGTGTCAAACAATTCCAATCAGCAACTCAACGAGGAGATATGCCATGTCAATTTCAAGCCCCTCAACGGAGCAGGGTCAAATCTATCAGAACTTCATTGGCGGTGAATGGCGCAACTCGCATAGCGGTGAGACATTTGCCAGCACCAACCCGGCGCACACCTCAGAGGTCATCGGACATTACCAGAGATCAACAGTCGCCGATATCGAGGATGCCGTCGAAGCAGCAGTCAAGGCCCAACCAGGCTGGGCAGCGACTCCCGCGCCTGAGCGCGGCGAAATATTGCTGCGCACAGCCTTACTTCTAGAGCAACAGAAAGAAGAACTTGCTGCCCTGATGACCCGCGAAATGGGCAAGATTCTAAGGGAGACACGCGGCGATGTGCAGACCGCCATCGATGTCGCCAAATATATCGCAGGCGAGGGACGTCGCGCCGAGGGCGAGACCGTTCCGTCAGCCCTCCCCAACAAATTCTGCATGACCATTCGCCAGCCTGTCGGTATCGTTGGCATCATTACCCCTTGGAACTTTCCTATGGCCATCCCTGCCTGGAAGACCTTTCCCGCGCTGCTGGCAGGTAACGCTGTAATCCTCAAACCTGCCAGCGATACCCCCCTGCTATCGCTCAAACTCGCGGAAGCGCTTCACAAAGCCGGACTGCCCTCCGGTGTGCTGAACGTGGTCACTGGCCCGGGCGGATCACTTGGCGACGTGCTGGTCAGCCACAAGAAGGTCAACATGATCTCCCTCACAGGCTCGACCGAGGTAGGACGGCGTGTCGCTGAAATCTGCGGCCGTGACCTGCGCCGCTACGCTCTCGAATTAGGAGGTAAAAACGCCGTAATCGTCCTCGAAGATGCAGACCTCGATCTTGCTGTCGAGAGCGTGACCCTGGCCGCATTCGGCACCACGGGCCAGCGTTGTACCGCCACAAGCCGCGTGATTGTACAAAAATCAGTGCAACAAGCCTTCACGGATCGCCTTGTAGCCGCAGCCGAAAAACTGCGCGTCGGTGACGGCCTGGACTCCCAGACAGACATGGGTCCGCTTGTGAACACCGGGCGCGTCAAGGCAGTACACGAATACACCGCAATCGGCAAGCTGGAAGGGGCCAAACTCGTGCTCGGCGGCTCACCCCTGACTGAGGACGGCTATCGCGAGGGCGCATTCTACAAACCCACCATCTTTACCGATGTAGACCCATCCATGCGCATTGCCACAGAAGAGATCTTCGGTCCTTTTCTCTCCATTGTGCCCGTCGTGACATACGAAGAGGCCATCAAGGTCGCCAACTCGACCGAATACGGACTTTCAACCGCCGTCTTTACCGAAAGCACTCGCCTGACCTTCCGCGCCATGCGTGACATCGAGTCCGGCCTGGTCTACTTCAACGCCCCCACCACTGGCGCAGAGATCCACATGCCTTTCGGCGGCATGAAAGCCAGCGGTAATGGCCACAGAGAGCTAGGCGCCAGCGCGGTAGAAGAGTTCAGCGAGACCAAATCCATCTTCATCTCATACCCCATACGGAAATAAGAGGTCAAACGCTCCGACATATCGGCCCGCTCGCGGGCCTCATCCACTATTGACATGAAGCGATTGTGTGTGGCGACGCCACACACAATCGCTTCATGTCAATTAATTTATTGGGTGCGACCCCCACGGGGCGGGGGCAAGCACAACAGGGCGGGGCTTGCCCCCGCCCTGGCCTCTTTCTTACGCTATCAATTGTTAGCCAGCAGAGATACCAGAGAACTCACCTTTGGCGTTCCGGCACCCGTAACGGCATCCCATCCTGGGCCGGCAGGGTAGCCGGGAATCGTGATGAGTTTGCCATTGTTATCAAAGATGGTCGTGGTATTGTCGCCAGTTGAGATATCATTGAACCCCTTTGAGTAGTTGTTACTCGCCAGGAGTTTATAGATGCTGCCGTTCAAGAAACCTAAACGCCTCCCAGCAGCCTGGTTGGCAAGCGCTACAATGCCTGCCCAGGCGGGCGAGCCTACGCTTGTCCCCCCAACCGGTATTATAACGGTTTCCCCAAACGCGCTAACAACGACCGGAACTCCCGTCATAGGGTCAGCCACAAAGGCGACATCGGGTATACCACGGAATGCCCCAATACCAGGGATGCCATCCTGGTACGCTGGTCGTGCGAAAACAGAGCTGAACCCACCCCCAGTAGCACCGGCGCCAATGTTCCACTCGTTCCAGGTCGTCTCGCTGTTGTACTGGCCCGTGTTCACAGCGGCATCCAGCGTGGTACCTCCCACAGCTGTCGCGAATGGATCTGCCCCAGGAACAATGACCCCTTTGGCGATCGTGAACTGAGAGCCGACGCAGGAAATAGCTAAATCGCCGCTGTCACCTGCCGAGGCAAGCACCGTGATATGCTTCTGACGAGCCTCTTTAAAGACCTGCTGCTCAGCTTGAAGGTAGGCGGACCCCACACAGCTTTCACCCACACCAAAGCTCTGCGAGATCACATCACCGAGATTATGATCGACAGCGTACTTCGTGACGCGAAGCAGGATCGCATCGAAATCTCCAGGACTTTGAGCCAGGCTGGTATCACCCAGGACGAGATCGATAGTAGCATCCGGCGCAATCGAGTGAGCCGTCTCCACATCTAAAGCCGTCTCAACGTATGCACCTGGATCAAATGGAGGTATACCAAATGGGGCGATCACGTTGATCTTCGGGTCTTTAAGCCCATAGAGGGCATCATAGAGATGCACATCTGCAGTAAGGGTTGCGCTTGTCGAGCCATCGATGAGCACAATGGTACGTCCTTTGCCGGTGATGCCAGCTTTGAGCAATTTCTGGATATTATAAGCCCTGCGAATCTGCTGCGGGCTGAAGCAACGAGGTGGTACAGCGCTAGTCAGGCACGGGGGTATCTGGCCCTGACCTACCGAATTTGAAGAGATTTTCTGAGCGTACTTCCAGAGAGGGCGTGCCCCAAAGAGTTCCGCTATATTCCATCCTTTCTTTGTGCTGGCAGCATGCGCAACTGCATTAGGAGAGAAAGCGCCCAAGAAAACGCTCAGCAGTGCAACCAGTACGACCACTGAACAGAGAAGTCGCCGTAGGTAAACAGAGATCCTCATCAATAGATTCTCCTTATGAGGTGAGTAGAGACAATAGTCATTGCTCAACGACATGAGTCTATTTGTGCGCCTCGAAAGGTTGCGGCACTCCGGTGCGCCCGTCGGACCACGCTATGTAGAGCTTTGTACCGGTAAAAGGAGCACCCGGACTGGCGATGATGTAGTTGTCTGTGTAGTCACCGAAATTCGGGAAGAAAGGAAACTCCGTCACTTTGAGCCAGTCGGTTGCTACAGTGGTCACCAGAGTATTGCTACCGGGTGTGCTCGTAGTTTGCGGATCGACATTCAGTGCCGCAACCACGTTGGTAAGCGTTTTCGTCGGCGAACTACGTTCATACCACGAGATATTCAAGGTGCCATTCGCATTCGCATTACGCAGAGCCGGCAGGAAATGCAGGCCGCCGCTAGTATGCTGATTGAGTCGTACAGGCGCACTCTGAACCGGGGTCAGGTCTCCAAGTGTAAAACTTTGGAGCAGGATATCGCCGAGTGGGTGTACACCCGCATCGTTCCAGACAATGCTCACTGTACCTGCCGCATCACTCACAGCGACACGTGGGAAATCCTGCAAAGGGAAGCGGGTATAGCCGGGAATAGCCGTCGCAAGCATGGTGACGATAGTGACGGCATTGCTGGCCACTGGACCGGTACAGGATGAAGCTGGAAGCGTCAGGCACGAGAAAGGTGCACGAGCCACAACGTTCTGCGTGGGTTTGGAGTTGCACCCAGGTACGAAGACATCGGTTAACAGGTTGAACTCATAGGCGACGTAGACGTCACCAGTTGCGGTATCCACAGCCGGGTATGAGCCCTGGTTTCCACAGTTAGGGCCAGGTGCCACGACAAAGTAAGGGGACCCTGGATGGCTCGGCGTGCCATTACCACCAGGTTTACAGACCGGATTACCCGCTGTGCCGCCAAGCGGTCCTGTTCCACCACCACGGGTACCTATGTCGCAGGCCGCCAGCTCGATCTGCCCAAACGCACGGTTGTCGGGCGGAGGTCTGGTCCCGAACTCTGTGTAGGAGACATACAGTCGACCACGCTTGGGATCAATCGACAGGTACTCCTTGTCCAGCATGCTACAGAAGGATCCACCTGGAAAGGCTTCGCACTGCGTGCTCGCAGCAGCAATAATGGGCTGACTGCAGCTAATTGATGCTGTTGCGCCTGTTCCGCTCGCTTTACAGGCATTAACGGCGACGAAGGTACGGGTGTCGGACGGCGGTCCTGAAGCAGAAAAGACGGGGAAGTACAGGCTGCTGATGTAGAAGTAAGCCGAGCCGCCTGAGCTCCAGGCCTCGACACTTGGATCGCCCGAGAGTTTAAGATTCGTACACTGGGCGTTAGGCAAACCACCCTCATCCGTGAAAGACGCGCCTCCATCTGCTGAGAAGCCGTAACCCGTTCCTTCCTGTTTGTTCATCGGCGAAGGGCATGGCAGGTTTAATGCTAAACCGGTCACGTCATTCCACGCCTCGACGACATAGGGGCCAATGGCTGCAATGGAGGTTTCCGACTGCCCATAGCCGCGCACACCAGATGGCGAAACATCTTCGGCGGGGTCGGCAGCGTTCACGTTCGAGCCGAACGCGCGGGTCGTCAGAGTCTTGAGGTTCGAGGAACCAGTAGGTCGGGGCGGGTTGCACCACATCCTGACTGCTGTTGATGCCCAAATACTCTTGCCAATCTTGCTACAGAGTGGGTGAGTGTTCGTGGAGGAGGCAAGTGTTTGCCCGGCAGTATGCGCAACTGCATTAGGAGAGAAAGCGCCCAAGAAAATGCTCAGCAGTGCAACCAGTACGACCACTGAACAGAGAAGTCGCCGTAGGTAAACAGAGATCCTCATCAATAGATTCTCCTTATGGGGTGAGTAGAGACAATGGTCATTGCTCAACGACATGAGCAGTTCCTGTGCCTGGGTAAGAAAAGCGACGAGCAAACAATCGTGTGAAGTTACGTACCTCCTTCCATCAGGGTTTTCCCGGTTAACGTAAATGTCACTGGTTCCCAACTGTTAAGACGCATACAGGATGGCAAATTAGAGGTTGAGTTTGAGCAAGGCATTTCAGGCAAGAACTAGGAACGAACGCTACAAAGCACAACGATAGGTGGATGTATAAAAGAAGATTGGTTTCCCCCACGAGAAGTATACACAATTTTTCAGCTTAAATGAAGTGATCGCAACACATGTGTCACAAAATCGCTGTGAGCGGTGTCTAATATTAGAGAATTAACCACGCATAACCATACCGCAATTTCATCTTATCCCTATAAATCAGAAAATTTTTGAAAGGAATGGCTTAAACAGGTATGACTGAAAAGCTTATGACCGCCCCAGGAGACGCGATTACCCACTCGCATTCTTCAGGCGAAGTGGTTCTACGCACGCGCAATCTCTCTAAACAGTACGGTAAGCGACTCGCCGTGGATAACCTCGACCTGGAGGTGCATCGCGGCGCAATCTTTGGCTTCCTCGGCCCTAATGGCGCGGGCAAAACAACGACTATTCGCATGGCCCTTGGACTGATCGCTCCCACCTCCGGTAGCGTCGAAATTCTAGGGCAAGACGTATTCGCCCACAGGGCACAGGTTCTTCCTCGTGTGGGTGCGTTAGTCGAGACACCCGCCTTATACCTCTACATGTCTGGCCGTGACAACCTGCGTGCAGTAGGTTCCGTCCTGGGGGGCATTCCCAAGGCGCGCATCGATGCCGTGCTCGACCTGGTCGGGCTGAGCATACGACAGAAAGATCGTGTCCGCACCTACTCGCTTGGCATGAAGCAGCGTCTTGGTGTGGCTATGGCTCTCTTGCAGGACCCCGATGTACTGCTCCTCGATGAGCCTGCCAATGGTCTCGACCCCGCTGGCATCGTCGAGATGCGCGACCTGATGCATCGCCTCTCAGCCGAAGGTAAGACAGTCTTCATCTCGAGTCACCTGCTCACTGAAGTGCAGCAGATCTGCACGCGTGTAGCCATCATTCATCTTGGCAAGCTCGTCACCGAATCCACTGTCGAGGAACTCACAAGAGGGCATGGAGAGTTCACTGTCACGCTCGAACGCGCTCAACAGGCGCTCGCGCTCATCCAGTCGCAAGCATGGGGCAAAGACGCACGCATTGAGTCAAGCGGCATGCTGATTACGCCCGCGCCTGAGGGACTTGGACGTAACCTCAATCTCTTCCTCGTGAATGCAGGCTTCGCGCCTGACACTATCGCGCAATCAACAAAGGACCTGGAGCAGGTTTTCTTGCACCTGACTAACGGTGGATCAGGAGAAATACAATGAGTACAGCAGTTATTACACCTACACCAGCAGAACGAATTCAATTGCATAGCGCAAAGCCGCGCTTCTTTGGTACGGTACGCGGTGAGTTCTTCAAGATCGGGCGCCAGTGGACAAACTGGATTATGCTTGTGCTGCTGCTAGGGGTTATCGTTCTGCCTTTTATCATCGAAATGACCGCGCCAAATGTGAAAACCAACATTCAAACAAATCCACTACATTTCTTTTATAATGTACTGTCGATCGGCCTGTCGATATTGCGAGTCTTCACCGGCATCTTTCTGCTGATCTTGACTGCACGTGTCGTTGGCCTGGAATATCAGCTTGGTACCATCCGCGTCCTGTTGTCGCGTGGCGTAGGGCGATTGCAATTGCTCTTTGCTAAACTGCTAGCCGTGATAGTGATTGCCTTGATTTTGCTTGTGTTCGGCCTCTTACTCAATTACCTCTTGACGGTGATCCTGGTATTCGGAGTGACAGGGAATCTGAACACATTTAGTGCGCTCAATTCGGCGTTCTGGTCAGACGCCCGCACGTATGTACTTACCATTCTGATGAACATGGGCGTCACTATTCTGCTGGCAACTGCGGCCGCGGTGGTTGGCCGTTCGGTAACCTTTGGATTAAGCGCCGCGCTTGTCTTTTTCCCCATCGACAACATAGCTATACTTGTCATGACACTCGCCTACCGGGTGACTCACAACGATTTCTGGTTAAGCACTACAGCCTACTTCCTGGGGCCGAACCTCAACGTTATGGCGGCAGCACTCACATCTTCCAGAGCCGAATCCATCGGAGCTGCTCCGCTCTACTTTGTTGATCAAGCAAGACAGGCTCATGGCATCCTGGTCGATGGCACTCACACCCTGGCGGTCGCGCTCGTCTACGCAAGCATCTTTGCAGTCACCGCTATCGTTCTGACATGGAAGAGGGATGTGAAGGAGTAATCCCAGGTTTCGAGGATAAGGCTTGTATTCATACGGCTTTGCTTCTCTCTTTCACAGCTTATTCTGTGTCTCAATCGTTACCTCAATCAGTAACTGTGTAAAGCATAAGCGAGAAGCATGTTTTTGTTATGCGTCTGGAGACGTATTCTAGACGGGACTTTGGACCGGGGTCAGGGCCTGTGAATTATTCAGAAATAGTCCCCTCTTTTGCCGGG
>JBKPAZ010000246.1:0-5383 GCA_046726655.1 Chloroflexota bacterium | reverse complement strand
CCCTTTCGTGAAGACCATCTCGCCGCCCAGATACCCGGCATAGAGTACACAAACCAGCCCCACGAAGCCGAGAATGGCAGCAGGGACCCCATCACCTGGACCGGCCAGGAGCCGCAGGAGAAAGGAGACCAGGTAGAGGAGCGTCGCACTCGTGTTGAATAGGGCGTGATTGAGGCCAACCCTGCGCTCGGAGCCGTAGGTATCGCTCCAGTCAGTCAAGCCGGTCGCAATTGCCCCCAGCGCTCCGAGCAAGCCCACGATCACGCTGACAAAGGCCGCATACGCTGCCCACGTGTTGTGGGTCGGGGAGATCAGCCAGATGATATCAAAGAGAGCGGTGAGCATCCAGGCCGTGATAGGCACATCCGTGATGACCGGGTGCAACGGATGACCGAACCACGTCCCGTTGAGCAAGCTTCTGAGGCGTCGCGGCGGCTTTCGATGAGAACCGATCACCACCTGAATCAGGTGTTGTAGACCATCGCTCAGCCGCTCCAAGAAAGGTTCCGACGAGGGGGACGTTTGGGACATCGCGTCTTCTCCTTTTGAACGGGCTCTTTCCCTATTCGATTTCATAGCGTGTGGCGACTTCCGCCACTTTCCCGAGCAAACCGATCACCGGGCAATAGCGGGTAGTGGAAAGCTCAATGGCACGCGCTACCGCTTGGGGATCGATGTCGGCGCCTCTCTCTCACCCTGTAGAGGACTTCGAAGCGCGTGTAGACCCTGGGATGTTGCTCTGCCCGGCTTCCCTGGACTTCTACGCTGAGGCCACGCACCTGCTGGCGTTTTTTGCGCAGGATCGCCAGGACATCCATAGCCGTGCAGCCAGCCATCGCCAGTAGGAGCAGTCGATGTGGCTGGGGACCTGCGCCCACTCCGCCCACACTTTCCTCGGCATCGAGGTCAATACGCACACCATCGATGTCCCCGGCAAAGTGCAGACCATCTACGAGCATGACGGAAGCGTATTCCAGTTCCTGATTGTTATTCTCTGTATCCATACGAGCAATCTCCTGGTTACTGCCGAAGCACCTTTCGCTTGTTGTCAATACACTCAAACAGCTTGCGGAAGGAGTCTATGAACTTTTGCACCCCCTCCTCTTGCAGTTGCCGGGTGACCTGGTCGTAGTGGATCCCGATGTTTGCGAGTGCAGCAAGCTGAGCCTTCGCCTCTGGGAGCTGGTCCTCGATGGAAAGCCGCACCCGGCCATGCTCGCGGAAGCGATCGATCGTGGTGAGGGGCATGGTGTTCACGGTGTCGGGACCGATCAGTTCCTCGACGTACAGTACGTCCCGGTAGGCCGGATTCTTCGTGCTCGTGCTGGCCCACAGAGGCCGTTGGACACGTGCCCCTCGCTGCTTGAGGGCTACAAAGCGCGGCTCGCTGAACAGTCGTTTGAACTCCTGATAGGCCAGGCGGGCATTGGCGATGGCCGCTTTGCCAAGAAGCGCTTTGAGTTGCTGCTGCTCGGGGCTGGGGCCAAAAGCTTTGATCCTGTCCTCAAGCAGTGTGTCAACCAGCGCATCCACGCGGCTGACAAAGAAGCTGGCGACCGAGGCGATGCGGCTAATGTCCTGGCCTTTGGCACTACGTTCTTGCAGGGCACTTAGATAGGCCTCGGCTACCTGGAGGTAATTCTCAATCGAGAAGATGAGCGTGATATTGATGTTAACACCCTCGGCGAGCGCCTGGTGAATGGCGGGGATGCCTGCCGGTGTGGAGGGAATCTTCACCATTAAGTTCGGACGATCAATCGTTTCCCAGAAGCGGCGCACCTCCGAGAGCGTCCCTTCGGTATCGTGTGCCAGGTAGGGCGAGACTTCGATGCTGACGAAGCCATCCTGCCCGTTCGTGCGATCATAGGTGGGGCGCAGCAGGTCAGCCACCGTACGCACATCAGTCATCGCCAGCGCTTCGTAGACCTCCTGAGGGCTCTTGCCCTCACGGAGCAAGTGTCGCATCTGCTCATCGTAGGTGGTGCTATGGGTAATCGCATGCTCAAAAATGGTGGGATTGCCCGTCGCGCCTGAGAGGCCATCTTCGTCGATCAGTCGCTGAAATAAGCCGGAGCGCAGTTGCCCCCGGTCAATGTCATCGAGCCAGACACTTTGCCCCAGTGCTTTCAGTTCCAGTAATGGATTGGTCATGGTGTTGTCTCCTTCGCTTCAAATGCAAAGTGCAGAAACAGATAACTCCCTGGTGTTCATGGATGCACCCTACACACCGTCAAGAACTCCGCCCGTAGGTCCGCATTGCCGTCGTATGCGCCCCGCCAGAACGTGGTGCGTGTTAATGGCGCGACCTCGCGCACGCCCCGCATCTGGATGCAGAGGTGATGGGCCTCGAGATACACAGCGACCCCATGCGGCTCGAGCATCGCGTTCAGGGTATCGGCGATCTGCTGCCCGACGCGCTCCTGCACGGTAAAGCGCTTGGCAAACAGGCGCACGAGCCGTGTGAGCTTGGAGATACCGATGATGTGCTCATGCGCGATGTAGCCTACGTAGGCATGTCCGTGAAACGGGAGCGCATGGTGCTCACAGAGCGCAAAGAAGTGGATCGGCCCCTCCACCACCTGGCTCAAACGACAGTCCGGCCCACCCCGACATTCGGTCTCGAACGCCGTCAGCAATTTGGGATCGCCCTCATAGCCTTCGGTCGAATCAAGCAGGGCGCGGATATAGCGTTGTGGCGTCTGGCAGGTCGCCGGGGTATGCAGGTCTAAGCCAAATGCGCTGAAGATTTCCGTCATGTAGCCTTCATATGTGCGCAGTTGCTCCTCTGAAATATGCCGACGGCGCAGGTGCATCGCTTCACGCAAAAGCTCATCATCACGGTCGAGATCAAAAGACATCAGTATCGCTCCTTCCTTCTGCAGTGACACCAGGCCATTCTGCGGTGTGCCGCCTCGCCGAGATGCTCCTGACAGAACTGGTTGGGGTGCCCGTGCAGGAACACTGTGAGTATGACGGGGTCCCGCGGTGTATCTTCACTGTAGCAAATGCTTGATGGCCATCCGGAAGCGGCATGGCACTGGACCTGTTCGTTCGCAGTGTTTATGATCTCTTTCACACTCTCAGAGTGATCTCATCGATTGTGCTACCTCAGAATCCACCTTAAACTGGCTTACAGACAAACACGCTATAAAAATCTTCCCAACTTGACAGATTGTGCAGTTTACTTTATAGAAGAGCCATATGCATGGGTGAGGCCTTCACATTTATCGATGTGCTCATGACAGCATCTCCCCCCTGGGAGGATCAACCAGTTATGCAACAATGTGAATTTTGTGGGTCAGAAATACCCAATGCTGCAAGCTTCTGCGGCCAGTGTGGCAGAGCGCCCGGCGATCTGATGGGGGCAGAAACCAGGGTCAGTGGTCTTCATATGCCCGGTGTTCAGGATATGGACACCGCCATTAGTACGAGCATGCCAGGACACCCCACGCCTTATTGGGAGTACAATCAACGGCCATTCAATAACGATACTCCGACCGCTTCCCTGGGCCAGGAAGAGGAGGAAGAGGAAAAACGCAGGCGCACCGTACTGCCTGCTATGGGCGTACCGCTTCTAGGAAGCCTGGCAGTCGAAGGACAGCCATATGCCGGAAACGTGCCAATGGTTCAAGGAACACCACAGATGAGCGGAATTCCAACCGTCCAGGGAACACCGCAACTGGGCAGCGCTTCACCTGCCTATAGTGCGCCGCACTCGTTCGCAGGTTCTATAGGACAGGGATTTCCTTCAAGTTCAACTGTCATAGCTCGTCAACTACCCGGTACTACTACAATGTTGCATTCTCATCCCACTCATCATGAGCCACACGGATGTGGCCCGGCATTTATTATTGCAGCAATTAGCATACCTATTCTGATTATTCTCAGTTTTCTCGGCCTCGGCCTCACCGTATTCGCTCCAGGCCTTTCATTGACTGGCAGCACTAATATTGTTCAGGGAGGAACGTTTACGCTGCATGGCAGCCATTTCATACCGGGCAGCAGCGTGTCGCTCACACTCGATGACACGATACCACTCTACTTTACCAGTCGCAGTTTACCAGGGCAGCTCTCCTATACCGCAAGCGCCTCAATGCTGATTCTTCGTATGGATGCGCAACAAGTCAGGCAGTTTCCACTCTCAAATAATACTGTGTCTGTCGGCAGCGATGGGTCATTTGACGTAACCATCACTGCCAATCCGCGCTGGTCGATTGGTAATCATACCGTCAAAGCGTCCGAATCACTCACACACCGCAGCGCTCAACTGAACTTCACTATTTACCTGGCGGGCACAACATCAACCCCTTCTTCGACAGAGACAGCTTCTCCATCTCCAACTATGACCCTCACACCCACGGCAACAACGACTCCTGGTTTAAGCTGTGTCAATCCATCTTCGCTTTCATTGGGTTCTGTTAGTCAGGGATACAATCAACCAGTTTCAGCACAGGTCACGCTCTGCACCAC
The DNA here is from genome assembly GCA_046726655.1 of Chloroflexota bacterium. Taxonomy (GTDB): domain Bacteria; phylum Chloroflexota; class Ktedonobacteria; order Ktedonobacterales; family Ktedonobacteraceae; genus DATMNR01. Next base: position 913 of record JBKPAZ010000246.1, on the reverse strand, counting down.
CGGTACAGGCACGGTGAATTGGATTGCCACCTGGGATCAGAATACAGCGCCGTGGCTCCAACTTGACCATACGTCAGGTCAAATATCGGCCCCAGGGCAGACCCAGGTAAATGTAAGAGCTCTCGCATCCAATCTTACACCAGGTAGCTACTCAGTTATGCTTACCTTTACGAGCCAGCCAAACAATGTGACCGAATCTTTGCCCGTATCCTTTGCTGTACAGGCAGGCTGTGTTCGCGGCGCACCAAACACGCTCAATTATAGTGGCGTTGCCAATGTAAGCGACCCCGCAATACAGACAGTGGCAATCACCAACTGCGGTTCACCAGGCTCCTGGTCTGCAAGTACGCAAACCCGTGACGGAGCAAACTGGCTCTTTGCCAGCCCTACAGCTAACACCCTGAATGCAGGGGCCACAACCAATGTTACTATCGCCCCCTCAAACCTGAAGGCACACCTGGCAGCCGGAACATACACCGGAACCGTCACCTTCAAGATCGGGGCAAGCTCCTTCGCGGTCGGCGTGACGCTCACCGTCATACCCGCTCCCACCTTATCGGGCACACCCACCAGCATCTTTGCCAACCAGCAATGCACACTTAATCCGGCAGGATACTACATCTGTTATGTCTCGCTCACCAACACCTCTACCACGCTGAGCTTAAACTGGTCTGCATCCAGCAGCGGACTCAACGGCGTCAACTTCAGTCCAGCCAGCGGCAATCTCTCGCCGGGGCAGATTATCCGCGTGCAAATTAGCGTACCGCAAAGCGATTGTCCGACAAAGGGAATTCTCACCTTTACAGGACCAGGAAATGCTGTTAATGTAGAATGGTACTGTATTGTGGGATGACAGAAGAGGAAAAGGCATGCAGAATGATCCCTTAATCGGACAGCAGTTAGGAGCCTACAC
>JBKPAZ010000245.1:0-5587 GCA_046726655.1 Chloroflexota bacterium | reverse complement strand
ATGAGGCAATAACACAATGAAGATGTACGTCTGTATCAAACAGATCCCGGATCCTAACACGGTTGTTAGCAAGCTCGACCCGAACACGAAGCGCCTCGTGCGCAGCGGTGTCTCGCTTGTCCTCGACCCTGGTGACGAAAGCACCATCTCAGCCGCTATAAAAATTCGCGATATCATTGGCGACAGTGAAGTGACCGTCGTCTCTATGGGACCGGCCAGCGCTCAGGAAGCTATGCGCCGTGCTCTGGCAATGGGTGCGGATCGCGCAATTCTCGTGACCGATCCTGCACTTGCAGGTTCCGACGCGCTCAGTACAGCGCGAGTGCTTGCTGCCGTTCTCAAGACGGAAGAGGTCGACCTCGTCTTCTGCTCCACTGAGAGTACCGATGGCTATACCGGTATGGTTCCTGGTGGCATTGCAGAGTTTCTTGGCCTACCACAGCTTACCTTTGCGCGTGAAGTTACAATAGACGGTCAGAAGGCTGTCATCAAACGTGTGACCATGACTGGCTATCAGACTGTCGAATGCCCCCTGCCCGCTGTTGTAACTATCGCCAGTGGCGCATTTGAAGCAATCTATCCGACTATGAAGGGCATTATGGGAGCTAAGAAGAAACCCTTTACACAGCTTAGCCTGGCCGATCTAGGGATCGAAGCCTCGGAAGTTGGCGAAGCAGGAGCGCGTGAAAGTGTTATGACTATTGGCAAGGCTGAGGCTCGCGCTGCAGGACAGGTTATTAAGGATGAAGGCAACTCAGCCCAGGCTATCGCTGACTTTTTGCAGCGTTACCAGTTACTTTAAATGAAGCGGTAGCATACTTGTGTGAAATAGGAGGATAAATAGATCATGCCTAACACTATTTGGGTGCTGGTTGAATTAGAAAACGGCCAGCCTGATCGCTCATCGCTCGAGGTGCTGGGAAAGGCTGCTCAACTGGGTCGCGCCGAAGCTATTGTTCTCGGTTCAAATGCTTCGGATGTTGCCACTACGCTTGGTGAGTATGGTGCATCGAAAGTCTACGTGCATGCCGATGCTGTCTACGATACTTATTTGACTCTCCCTGCTGTAGATACCATCAGCGATCTGCTGAAACAACATCAACCTGCGCTCTTAATGCTCGCCACAACATATGATCTGCGCGACATTGCTGCCCGGCTGAATGTGCGCCACAACATGGGTTTGATCACCGATGCTACTGACCTCCAATTCGATGGAGACACGCTCCAGGTAACAGTTCCCTGGGGAGGCGAGGATGTTGTTACCGCGACATTTCCAAAGCAGGGTACAGGCATTGTGCTGACACGCCCTAAGGCTTTTGGGTTAGAGCGCCAGGAGGGCAAAACCGCCGAGATTGAAAATCTCAGTCCCTTACTCAACGCCGAATCACAGAAAATGAAGATCCTTGATCGCGTTGTCGTACAAAGTGAAGGGCCTGCTCTGGAAGATGCAAGCGTGATTGTCAGTGGCGGTCGCGGTCTGGGCAGGGCTGAGAATTTCCGCCTGGTGGAGGAACTCGCGACTGCTTTAGGTGGTGCGGCTGGCGCGACTCGCGCTATTGTGGATGCTGGTTGGCTGCCATATAGCTATCAGATTGGACAGACGGGCAAGACTGTAAAACCAACCTTGTACATTGCTTGTGGCATCAGCGGTGCTATTCAGCATATCTCAGGCATGAAAGGTTCCAAGTATATTGTAGCCATCAATAGAGACGAACATGCACCTATCTTCTCGGTTGCTGATTTTGGTGTTGTGGGCGATGCACTGAGCATTCTTCCGCAGCTAACGGAGGAAGTGAAACGGCGTAAAACACAATAGAAGGAGGTACGTACCATGCCACTACCTTCACCGACTGGAGGCTGGTTCGGCATTGTGCTCTTTTTGCTCATTGCCATAACAGGTCTCACTCTTTTCGGCGTTCGAGCAGGAGAACTGATTGCATTACTAGTAAAAGCACGACGTGAGGACCGCACTGACCACATCGAGGATCGCATCGGCGAGTTTTTCCTGGTTGTACTTGGACAAAGTGGTGTGCTACGCGATCCTATCCCTGGTATTGCCCATTTCTTTACATTTTGGGGGTTTATTATCATCCAATTCGGCCTGCTCAATATCATGCTGCTGGCTTTTGGGCTATCTCTGCCAATAATTGGCGACAGTCACGCATTTGCCACTCTTCTGGATCTATTCATCATCTTTGTCGCAGTTGCCTTGCTAGTCTTCGCTTTCAGACGAGCAATAATACGTCCTAAGCAACTCTCCAGCTTTTTGCATGGGCCCTGGGATGGATTCATCATCCTGGGCCTGATCCTGGCAGTGCTTATCTCACTTGTGCTGGTCGAAATCTTCGATTACGCCGCAAGCAACGGAGGTGCATGGTCTCTCTTTGGTGTATGGTTTTATCCTCAGGTTAGCGGACTGGGCACAGAGACCAATCTCATCTTGTTCCGTATCTTCTGGTTTCTCCATATTATTATTGTCTTCGCCTTCCTTGTCTACCTGCCGCGCTCTAAACACTTACACCTGATGGCGACACCTTTCAATGTCTTCTTCAGCAATTACGCACCTAAAGGCGCTTTGCCGCTGATGGAGAACCTTGAGGAACGGGAAGATTATGGTGTCTCGAAACCCGAGCAATTTACCTGGAAACAATTGCTCGATGGATATGCCTGCACTGAATGTGGGCGCTGCAACACTGTTTGTCCAGCAACTAATACCGATAAGCCGCTCTTCCCCAAGGAAATTATCCTGGGAGTCAAGGAAGCACTCTTTGTGCAGAGTAATCAAATTCTCGGTGAAAGTACGCTTTGGAGCAGATTGGGCGTTGCTGGCGTCAAGGCTGACGAAACAGTCGTTGAGAAAGAAGCGCACCATGAGCCAATGGTCGGAGGCATCATCTCTAACGATGCGCTATGGGCCTGCACTACCTGCCAGGCATGCATGGAAATCTGTCCTGTCTCTATCGAGCATGTACCGAAGATTGTGGATATGCGCCGTCACCTTGTGATGGAAGAGAGCGACTTTCCTACAGAGGTTACTTCACTGTTTAACAACATCGAACGCAACTCTAATCCCTGGGAAATTAGCAACGACAAACGTGCTGAATGGGCTGCTGGATTGGATGTACCACTCATGTCAGAGAATCCCGATGCCGATGTACTCTACTGGGTCGGCTGCATGGGTTCGTTTGACGAGCGCAACAAGAAAGTGGCGACTGCCGTAGCTAAAATACTCAAAGCGGCAAACGTCAATTTCGCTATCCTTGGCCCCGAAGAAGCGTGTACCGGCGATCCGGCGCGGCGTATCGGTAACGAATATTTGTGGCAGATGATGGCGCAGCAGAACATCGAGATACTTAACAGCTACGGCTTCAACACAGCCAATGCTCACAACGGACACAATGGGCATGTCCCAGGTAACGGTGTAGCTGGTGCGATAACAAAACATCGCACGGTTCTCACCGCCTGCCCGCATTGCTTCAATACACTCAAGAACGAGTACCCACAGCTCGGCGGCGACTACGAAGTGGTGCATCACACCGTCTTCATAGATAAGCTGCTGGCCGATGAAAAGATCGCGCTTCCCGAAGGCTTTGACCAGCGCAAGCTGACCTATCACGACCCGTGCTACATCGGGCGCTATAACGATGTATACGATGAACCGCGCCGCGTCCTCACCGTCCTCAATAGCAATGGCGTTAGCGAGATGCCACGTAATCGCAACAAGAGCTTCTGTTGCGGCGGTGGTGGTGGTCGCGCATGGATGGAGGAGAAAATCGGCAAACGCATCAATCAAACTCGTGTAAATGAGGCGCTGGAGACCGGTGCCGAGGTTCTCGCCGCCGCCTGTCCTTTCTGCATCACGATGTTTGACGATGGCATCAAAGGCGTAGAAGCCGAAGAGAAGATGCAGATTGAAGATATCTCCGAGATCGTCGCCCAGGCAATCGAACTGGGACAGGAATTTAGGGTCCAAATATGATTGCCTGGCGATCCTTGCGGTCGCCAGGTGCGTTCTTCACATCCTCTACAAACGCAAGTCACTCACCGCTATCGCCCCCTTGCGATCACCAGGCAGCCAGGCAAAACTCCCTTCCGAACTCGCGGTTGGATTATATTCCAGCCCGACATAACCCTGATACCCAAGTGTATCAAGAACTGCCAGGACATGTGGATAGTGAATTTCGCCAGTACCTGGCTCATGACGCTCAGGAGAATCTGCTATCTGGATATGTCCTATCTGACCTATGTGCTCACGCAACGTCGCAATCAGATTCCCCTCCATACGCTGCATATGGTACATATCATATTGGTACTTGAGGTTCGGACGATCAACTTCAGCAAGCAGTTTCAAAGTTTCGCCTGTATTCGTGAGGAGGTAGCGCGGATTTTCAAAGCTGTTCAGCGCTTCAACTACCACGCCGATATTAACAGTTGCTGCATAATCGGCAATCCAGGCCAGATTTTCACGGACCTGGTCAATTTGCCCCTCACGACTTTTTCCAAGGATCGTATTTCCGACCAACGCATTTAATCGTGGACATCCAATCTGTGTCGCGAACTCAATTGCTCTCGAAACACGAGCGCGTAACCACTCTTTCCGACTGGCATCGTTGAGAAATCCCCGCTCTCCATCAGCCATGTCTCCAGCATCAAAATTCATCAAGACGACTTTCAACCTCGTCTCACGCAAGCACTTCGCAATTGAGGCCAAATTTTCATCGCCGGGCCAAGGGAACTCTACCGCACTAAAACCAAGGCTAGCTGCGCGTTCAAAGCGGTCCAGGAAAGGTACTTCCTTCAAGAGGAATGAGATATTCAGGTCGAACTGTAGCATACTGTATTTACTCTCTCCACAAAACTTGCCGACTTACCCTATCAATTCAGATTAATTCTGGTACTCAAAAGCAGCACAAACCGCTCAAGCACATTGAGAGCTACTTCCACATCCTCAACAGTAACCGATTCAGCCGGGTTATGGCTGATGCCACCCCGGCAACGCACGAATAGCATGGCAATACCGGTAAGTTCGGAGAGCGTTACTCCGTCATGTCCTGCTCCACTTGACAGGGAAAGCAGAGGGTATCCAGTCTCCTCAATTGCCTGCGCAAGTAGCTGGGTAAGGCCCGGTGCGCAGGGGACGATCTGATGTTCCTGCAGAAGCTGCCAGTCAAGCGAAACATCCCGCGCAACGCAGATTTCACGTGCCAGTTCTTCAAGCTGCTCGCTTGCCAGTTCGCGTACCGCGTTGTCTTGATGGCGTACATCCAGGCTCAGCGTCACCTGCCCTGGTATCACGTTGCTTGCTCCTGGTAGCACCATGACTTGCCCTACTGTAGCGACCGTTCCCGGTAAGCTGTGTGCCAGGGTCTCGACAGCCAGCACAAACTCACCCGCTGCGCAGAGCGCGTCGCGACGTAACGACATCGGGACTGTACCGGCATGACCTGCTTCACCTGTAAAACTTACGCTGATACGATTCTGTCCCGCGATAGCCGACACAACACCAACCGGGAGATTACGGGCTTCGAGAACTGGCCCCTGCTCAATGTGGACTTCACAGTAGCCCAGCAGTTCTTCGCGGTGCCAT
>JBKPAZ010000244.1:0-12673 GCA_046726655.1 Chloroflexota bacterium | reverse complement strand
CGCAAGTGATACCTCTGCAGTCTGCATCAATCGTAGCAGAGTAGGAACTGCTTTCCTCTGTGGGGCTGGTGGCCGGTGAAAACTTCCCAGGGATACATACCTCCATCAGTCAAGCTATGAAACAGGATTATGCCAGTGGTGATGTATACCACGTGTAAAGAACCTTAGCCGCGGGTTTCCAGTTTGGTTCAAATAACGGAACGGACCATGCCCAGAAGTATATACCTGTAATATGCGGGTCAGCAATCGTGTTCGTCAGTGCTGCATTGTATGCTGCTGCCTGTTCTTGGGGATCCTTTGGTTCTGCCTGCGCTTGCGCATCTCTTTCCCAGGGACGATAAAGCGCAAACGCGCTGTCGCGATAGCCAATCTCTGATATGAACACCGGCGTCCTGGTTTGCACTGCTAGCGAATCTAGCAGCTTTCCGATTTTTTCTTGCCATAATTCTGGCAGAAGAGCCGGGTCGAGTCTCTGAGGTATGTCTGTCAGTGGAATATAAACAGAGACCCCGATAGCAGCCAAAGACGGATTATGAATCATCCAGGAGGGTATTGGAAGATAAAGAGATGACCAGTTCATATCATATGTCAGTTCCCCAGGAAATATCTTGTGTATTCTCTCGATCAACTGATTCCAGAGACCTGCAGGTGCAGGTTGTAGTTTCTCGAGTTCGGTACCTATTGCCAGTTCTTCGGCGCCAGCCTGAGCAGCAGCTACTACATACGGCTGGAACGCTTGCCAATAGCTATCAAACCATTGCTGCATTTGCTGGGTTGTAGAAAATTGAATCGATCCTGACCACGTTAAGGTTCCGCCAGCGCTCACCAATGGTGCTACAAACACATGGTAATCCATAGCCCGTGCTTTGCGTATCCCTGCTGCTACTGCTTCGGGTGTTGGTGTGATTTCTGATATTGTAACCTGTGTTGAGTAGACGGAGGACTGATAGAGATTAATTGGTAACTCGATCCACTGTGCACCCGTCTGATACGCTATGTCATGTAGCCCAATCTGCCAATTTGTATCTGTGGAATCATAGGCATTCGTTCCCCATTGAGGAAAAATCATTCCTGTTTGGAAATTAGGCCTTTGCATTCGTACCGTCAGGGTAGCACTTTGGTCCTTTGCTGCGACTGCCGTTTGGTATCGTTCAAATGGCGCTGAACGCACACGAAATGGCGAAAGGTGCATGAAAGGTACATGCCCACTTAGCAATAGCCCCTGAAGAAGCACCCCTAACGCCATCAAGATTAGAGCAATGAAATAGACACGATACGAACGCCGTTTCAAACTCTTCTCTCCATGGTTGTTGTGTTCGGGGGTTGCGGATATGGCTGTGTATGTGCGTTATCGACCTTGTTTTCTGCTGCCAGGCTAGGTTGTTTTTGAATAACAAAAAATCCTTGCTTAGGTCGCAGACTGTAGATTACCCCTGCTGCCTCTAACAACGAATACCAGATACTACAGAGTACTAACAGCCAGGAAACGATGCGCTTCCATTGCAACTCCATCTGCATTTTTTTCAGAAAGGGATGTGAATGCTTGCCCTGAACATCTATGCCTTGTAGATATGCTAGCGTAAATGTTGCCCAGGCAAAATCTGCCGGTAACCGCATCCACACGAATGGACTGGCATGCACAAACAAGGCTACAACCGCTACCAGGAATGGCAGAAATGCAAGTTGCCACAGTCCAGTAAATACACCAAGACAAAGCCTATAACGGATGGGAATTTTTGTATCTCCTAACACCGCCCGAATGCCTGACAGCCAGCGACTGCGCTGCCGCACAAAATCTCTTGCACGCTGAGGTGGTTGCTCATGCAGATAGCCATCTACCCACGCAAAGCGGAACCCTTGTGCCCATGCCCGTAGTGCCCAGGCAGTATCTTCTGTGATCGAATTTGTTGAGCCAACATCAAATGAGAGACGGGCATCATCTATCCCTCGGATCACGATGAAGGAGCCATGTATACCAAACAATGGCTTGCCTAGAGCATATTGGAGACGGAACCTTCCCAGGTCATCCGCTGTCCGCAAGGCATCGGCGCCTCGAAAAAACCAGTTTCCTCCCTGGTACAAGATCGCTCCCTGTCCAATCAATCCTGCTGGATAATGCTTCTTTCTATCATACTGCGCGTGGGTTTCAGTATCTATGGATCGCTGAATAAAGCGATAAAGCCCTGCTAGCAACTTCTCATCAACAAGGCTCTCCTCGTCAAGATAAATGTACCAATCTTCTGACTGTGGACGCACCTGCTCCTGTAAGTAAGTTAATGCTCGCGCCTTGAAGCGCGATCGATATCGTGTTGTATAGCCCGGAGGGACAACATAGATACGTGTTCTGAAATCTACCCCCATATTGAGAGATACAGGGCAATCACTTATAATCTCAATATGGTATGGCCCGGAAGCATGTTGATAATTCGCAAATGCCTTGTGTACTGCTACTACGCTGTCGCGCAAGACATCGATGTTGTCTCCCTTGGTCACAAAACGAAAGACGAGCCTCACTGGTTTTGCTGGTGCGTAAGCGAAAATGCCTTGCTTTGCAGTAATGAAAGGTACGCTAATAGGGATTGGATTTGGACCGATCGCTTCTGCAAAAATGAACCAACCCAACCAGAGGATAATCGCCAATGGCACTGGTGCCAGCCAGGTCAATTCTGCCCATTGAACGCCAGTTCGCCAGATTGAAGTTTGCAACGGAATATGGTCAAGTACGGCCTGGATCCGAAGCAGTAACAGCGTAAGGATCCCTGTTGCACAAATTAAAAAGCACCGATAAAACCAGGGTACAAGTGCAACGAATACTCCTTTTCTAGCAGGAGTAGCGATTAAGCTATTAATATAGGGAGGTGTGTTTACCTCCGGTAAGATCCCGCTGGGCACGACAGGCACAGGCATAGTACTCAAAAACGGTATGCCTGTGGATTTTCCGACTGGCTCCTGTTGGGTTACTGTTCCCATGCGCATCGTTGACTCGTCACAACATGCACTTTCAGGCATTTTTGACACGTGCGAAATAGACATCGACATAGTTTGGATCTTATCGACATCAACTATTTCATTTTGTCTCCCGTTTTGACTTTTAAGCCGTTGATACCGTAATTGATTTAGACGCGCTGATGCTCGATCCTTCGGGCGATCAGTTTGCATTTCCAGTCCTCATCCAATAAATCCATCTATTTGGCTTTGAGAAGTTGAGTAGGGTGAGCGTCAGAATGTTATGTGTGGTGCCCAAGCTTAGAGATACTGAAAAAAAAAGAGAGTCAAAGATGTCTTGAAATGTATCAAGACAGGCCCCACTTTCTCGGACATGAGAAATAGCCTGGTCACATATCTCCCCGATTTGTATAACGTTGCTTGCTATATCCAGTCACTTTATGCCAGTCTAATACTCAGGCATAGGGTACAAAAGTACCGTGGGAGCTGAGCGCATCGATCTGCTTTTAGGACATGAATGAATTGTTTTCCTCACTTGGTGACGATGACCTGAACCAGAGTGGAGTATTTTCTGTCGAAATGGGGCCTGGTAGCTCTTCAACGACTCCAAACATACACCTTTCGGAACAATTCGTTCGAACCTCTGGGCAACAGAAGCACACCTGTTCGATCTCTCGGTCTGAAAAGCACGTAGCTTGTGGGACAACTCTTTAGAACTGCCCGGAAAATACGTGAACCATGAGTAGGCTCGTTGTGTTTGGCATTGCATTGATTTCCGACTGCATGGATCCCCAACAGGGAGCCGTTCGCCCTCTTGAATAGCTGAATAGTTGCCTGCACCCGACGGGTTAGATGCCTTTATCCTATACCATACTAATCCCACAGGTCTATTTTTATCCATCCAGGGTGTTTCGTTGTCTGTGCATCTATCACAGATAACTATCCAGGGTCCATCGGGACCAGATTGAGAGCGCTCTATCGTATACCAGAAAGCCCCTGCAACTCCTCGCCACTCGAGTTCTGGGGTTGTCTTCGTGATGAGAGGATCTCCAAACGTGCGATATACAGGAACCCGCACACCTTTCATTGCGTAGGCGTGGGCTCGGAGTTCCTCTACCCTGTCACGCATATCCTGGGTATCTCCAGGGTAGTGAAGCGTGTACCCGTCATGATGTTGAACATATCCATACGTGTCGTTGTGGCTGAACAATGACCAGAAGAGATCTCCAGCTATCGCAAAGTTCGTCTCTACAGAGGTTAAAAATGCAGAGAGAGGGCTTCCTCCCCCCATATTATTCCAGGCATACTCTTCGGCAATAAACACCTTATTAGCTCTCAGCGCCTGACCTGCTTGCATATTTAACGCAGAACTATTCAGCGGGTAATATTGTCCAGTGTAGATATCGACATCGCTTAGATCTAAATCGTGAGCAAAATTCGACGAGTCATAGCTTTGTCCATTATTTCCATCAATAATCAGATGATCGGGATCGATGGATTTCATATACCCGGCAATCGTCTGAACCCAACTCGTCGGTGCTGATAAACCGTTGCCAGTCTCCCAGCCGAGTATAGTGGGATCATCCTTGTACGCAATGCCGGTATAGCTATTCACTCGATCGAGAATATGGCTGATATATTGCTCAAAATCGCCGATGACCGTAGCGTTGGAGTAGAATTGTCTCTCATCTGCAATACCGCGCCAATCGGTAAATGTATGCTTTCCTCCATGATAGAAGTGAAAGTTATCTACCAGCGGGATAATGAGCTTGATACCATGCTTCTTTGCCGACATGATGGCATAATCTACGTGTTGAAGAGCTGCCTCATTGAACACTCCAAGCGACGGTTCAATGCAAAGTGGACATCCTACGGAGATGCCGAGCGTATGCGAACGTACCACCGTCGCCCCCATCTCCTGAGCCGTTGCCAATGCGTCGTCTACTCTGAATCTGGTTGGATAATTGACCCCGCCTACATTCTCATCTAGCCCCAACCAATAGATATTCGCGCCGGAGAAGCGGAATGGTTTTCCTTTCAGGAGCAATTGGGACCCCACACGTGCTACAAACGTATCTGGCACCGCATGCGTTGGTTGGAGAACAAGCTGCCTGACACCTATCAGGACAAGAACCATAACAAGTATGATGACGAGAAAAATAGCCATGCGTCGATATGAAAAGACAAGATTCTTCAGAGTCTTCAAATCATCCCTCCATAAACGCCTCAACTAGCTTTCAATTATCGACAGGCCGAAAAATGTCTCCCTTGTCTACATTCCTATCTTTACATAACATATATGCGTTACAACATGAGTCATCTCTAATCCAAACTCTGCTTTTTCAATTATAAACTTCAAAGTCGTCGTTAGCAAGTTTAATAGTTGGTTTCACATTGTGAAAACTATTTTCAAATGTGTAAATGCTGTGGTATAATCGGAGTTAGTAAGAGATTCCGCATCGAAAGTTGCTATTCTTGAGAATAGCCCGTTTTTCTAAGCCTGCTGAGAGCTCAATATTGATCCTCAGACCTTTGTATGTACTCGTCACTGTATGCTGGCAGCCGGAGTCGTTGATTAGTACGTCGTAACCTCTCTCTACTTGTTCCAAAACGCTTGGTTTCAATATCCTTCAGCAATTATAGTCGATTCGTCCACCGGGAGAGTAGAGGCCGAATAGTTCCAAAGAAGGGATTTAAAGATGACAAACCGTCAAGGACAACGGCTAGGTAACTATCGTTTGATCCGCCTCCTGGGACTGGGAGGTTTTGCTGAGGTTTACCTTGGTGAGCATGTATTCCTCAGAACCCAGGCTGCCATCAAGGTGTTACAAGTGCGGTTGACAGATGAAGAAATGGAAGGGTTTCTCAATGAAGCACGCACCATTGCTGGATTAACTCATCCCAACATTTTACGAGTTCTAGAGTTCGGCGTCGAAGATACGGTTCCTTTTCTCGTGCTGGAATTTGCCTCAAATGGCACGTTGCGCAAGCGCCATCCAAGGGGCAGCATCTTGCCCCTGGTGGACGTTGTGCCTTATGTCAGACAGGTCGCTGCTGCTTTGCAGTATATCCATAACAGAAAATTGATTCATCGCGATATTAAGCCCGAGAACCTGTTACTGGGATCCAACAACGAAGTGCTGCTCAGTGATTTTGGGACAGCCATGGTGTTACAAACGCTACACGATCAGGGCACATTGGAAATGGCTGGAACCGTGTCCTACATGGCGCCTGAACAGATCCGGGGAAAGCCTCGACCTGCCAGTGATCAATATGCGCTAGGAGTCGTTGTCTACGAATGGTTGTGTGGCATGTGCCCTTTTCAAGGATCCTTTGTCGAGTTGTATAGCCAACAAATGCTGGCTGCACCGCCTTCGTTACGAAGCAAGGTTCCGACAATCTCCCCTGAAGTAGAACAAGTGGTGATGACGGCGCTCGCCAAAGAACCAGAACAGCGCTTTGCCAGTGTATCAGCATTTGCAAATGCCCTGGAGCAGGCGAGCAAACCAGAACAACGTATTATCTCCTCTGCATCAACTGTTGTCTCACCTCTGCCTCCTTCAGCTTCTAACGCGTTCTCTTCGTCTCACACGTTTTCAACAGGAGAGGAGGGGTTCCCAACGGTTAATGCCCCTGTTACTGAACACGTTAGCAGACCGGTAAGTACTACACCTCATTATGAACATCCTACCAATGAACATTCTGCTACTCCGGGTACTGTGCCTGTCGCTCCTCAACCTGTAGTCACTCCTGAGCCTGTTCTTCCCCAGACAAAGGATAAGCCCCCACGTCGTGTCTCGCGGCGTGCCGTTGTGGTGAGCCTTCTTGGTTTAGGAAGTGTGGCTGTGGCCGGTGGCGCTGCCTGGTTGGTAGTTTCAAAGCAGAATCCATTTGCGTTTTCTTCGAATCCAAAACTAACACCAATACCAGCCCCCGGTATGATCTACGTCACTTATAAGGGCCATGCTAAGCCGGTATATGCCGTAGCGTGGGCACCCAATGGGCAATATATCTCCTCGGGAGGTGCAGATAACAGAGTAGAGGTGTGGAATCCGACTCAGCCCTCCGGAGATGATCTCTACAACTTTCTTCAACATTCTGGTTCGGTGAATGCTTTAGTCTGGTCGCCTAATAGTCAGCGTATCGCCTCAGGAAGCGCCGATAAGACCGTACGAGTGTGGGATGCCCTCACCGGCAACAATCAAATTACATACAGTGGTCACGCTGACTTTATTCGTACCGTGGCCTGGTCCCCCGATGGGACGCGTATCGCCTCAGGGGGTAATGATAAGACGGTACAAGTGTGGGATGCGAACACAGGAAAACCTCTCATCACTTATCATGGTCATACTGATATTGTATGGTCGGTAACCTGGTCACCTGATAGCACACGTATCGCCTCAGGAAGTGCAGATAAAACTGTACAGATATGGGATGCTGGTACTGCTGGCAAGACTTTCTCCTACACCTATCATGGCCACCCCAGAGCTAATGCAGTAAAAGCGGTGGCGTGGTCACCTGGTGGGCAACATATCGCCTCAGGAGGTGATGATAAGACGGTACAAGTATGGGATGCTTTCACCGGGGCACTGCTTGTCACCTATACCGAGCATTCCAGCGGTATCTATGCAGTGGCGTGGGCGCCGAATGGGCAGCATATCGCCTCTAGCGCATGGGCGGAGGTGCGGGTATGGAATCCATCAACCGGGAAAACTCTCAACACCTATACTGGCAATTCTAACGCTGTACATGCAATGGCGTGGTCGCCGAAAGAGCAGCGCATCGCCTCAGGGGGTGATGATACCACAGTGCAAGTGTGGCAAGCGATCTAAGATGTGAATGTCTAAAAACGATAATTCGAACCAATAGGGTATCTATCCATCGCCTGTACTGTACAGTTGACCTTCCAGATAGTCAATTTTGGTCATTAACTTAATAGAATGAGCCCGCCGCAAACCAGGGGTCTGGAATCCTATGGTGAGCGTGGCGGGTTCATTTTTTAACCGTGCAATTGCCACAGAGACAAACATAACAACGGAAAAGCCGCTTTTCCAGGGTTTATTTTAATGGAGTTCTCGTATTATGAAGGAATGTATACATGTCGCGCACTCGTAAGGTCGGATTGATCAGCACCCTCTTACTCGTAGTAGTCTCTGTTGGTATGTTCTGGTTCCAACCATTCAGCTCCAGCTGGGCGCAGAAGGCGGAAACTGCTTTTCCTGCTCATGCAACTTCATCTTTACCCTACAATAAATTTGCCAATGGTCCCTACACAGTGCAAGGCAACGCTATTCTTGGAGCCGACGGCAAACGCTACCTGTTTCATGGCATTGGGCGTGACAGCCTCGAGTTTGACTGCATGGGTGATGGATTTTTTGATGCCCAGCACCTTGCATATATGGGCCCCGGCGCCAATACTTCCAACGAAACGTATTGGTACGCCAACACTGTCAGGCTTCCCCTCAGCGAGGGCTACTGGCTCAACGGACGACCTGCCCAGCAGTGTAGCGCTGCACAGTACCAGGGACTGATCAAAACAACGGTTGATACACTCACCTCGTTGCATCTGAATGTCATTATTGACCTGCAATGGACTGATGCTGGTGGACAAGCTGCGGGTGGGGGTGCAGCCTGGCAAATGCCCGATACTGATAGCGTTACGTTCTGGAAGCAGGTCGCTATGATTTACGCAAGCTACTCTAATGTACTTTTCGAGTTATTTAATGAGCCGCATCCAGGACCGTGGTCATGCTGGGCTGCTCCATGTACCATCCAGAACGACACCTCCTGGGTAAGCGACTGTGTGTGTACGCAGACGTTCACCTACCAGAGTGTTGGTATGCAGGCCCTGGTCGGTGCAGTACGTGGCATGGGCGCGACTAACCTGGTGCTGCTGGGTGGTATGGATTGGGGCTATGATCTCAGCCAGATTGCCGCTTATCCCATCACTGGCACGAATGTGGTCTACGACACGCATCCGTATCCCTACAACGGCAAGCAGCCCCCCAATTGGGATGCTTCATTTGGCAACATCAGCAGTACCTATCCGGTTCTATCTGCTGAGAATGGAGAGTATGATTGCGGCACGAGTTACATAAGTCAATTGCTCTCATATTTCGATGCGCATATGATCGGCTGGATAGGCTGGTCATGGGTTTCGGAAGGCTCCCCTTGTAAGTATCCTCAACTGATTACAGATTATTCGGGTATGCCGGCTGCTAACATGGGCATCTTCATCTATCAGTATTTGCGTGGCTATGCTTCTGTGCCTGCGCCAATCCCTACACCCTCGCCATCACCCTCGCCCAGTCCGACTCCGCCTCCTACCGCGGCAACTGGCCCGGTCAGCAAACTCTGGTACTTTGCGGAGGGACGAGCTGGGGCTGGTTTCAAAGAGTTTCTTACGCTGGGCAATCCCACCAATACCAACTGCCAGGTAAATATACAGTACTTAACTCAGCCGGATAAGGGAAATAACGGAACCAAAACGGTTTCGGTCAGCGTACCGGCATCCCGGCGTGTGACTGAGTGGGTTGACGGAGACCTGGGAACATCACCAACCGGGCCTGGGATTTCCGATGCTGCCATTGTCACGGTGGATACCGCCACTACCCCCAATTGTAGCGGGATCGTGGCCGAGCGCCCGATGTACTTCAACGCGCTGGGCATCAACAGCGGCAGCGACGTGGTTGGCCTCACCCGCGCAGGAACGACCTTCTACTTCGCTGATCTCGCAGTCGGCAGCCAACTAGGTGGCGGAAGCGCCGCTTCGTTCATCTCCATTTTGAACCCTGGGTCATCGACAGCGACAGTTACTGCCAATTACTTTGCCAATGGGCAACAGGTTGGAACACAGCAGTTGACAGTCGCCCCTGATACTCGTGGGACAATTTTTCTCGCAAATGCGACGCCAGCATTACCTGCGCATGTCGCAGGAGCGCTAAGCTCGACTCAGCCGGTGGTGATCGAGCGCCCCACCTACTTTAATAACATCAGTGGGGGAAACGCGGGAACGGTCTCGGGCGCAGCGGATGTGGTGGGAGTGCAGAACCTGGCCAACGACTGGCTCTTTGCTGAGGGCTACACCGGCGGGAAGTTCCAGGAGAATTTCGTGATTGCCAATCTCGATCCCAAAATGACACGTGCGAACGTCACGATTAACCTGGAGTATACTGATGGCACAAGGCGTTCATACAATGTCATAGTTAACTCTCAAAGTCAGCTTACCTGGAATGTAAATACTAATGCCATCTATCCAACCTCGCAGTCGGCCTCGGCGGAGATTACTTCGAGCGGCGCCAACATTGTTGTAGAACGTGAAATGTTCTTCAAGTACAACCACGTTGGCAATGGCCGGACGCTGACAGCTACCGGTGGGACGGATGTGGTTGGCCAGGTTGGTCCAGCAACTGCTACCTCCTATAGTTTTGCCGAAGGCTACACCAATGTTGGGTATGACGAGTGGCTGACCATACAGAACCCAACGGCTAACCAGGAAACCATTACTATTACTCTGGCCAATGCAAAGGGCACGGTCTATACATTCTTAGTCATCGTAGTCTCGCACAGTCGCTACACGGTGGACATGGTAGGGACGGTCATGCAGCACCTCTATCACAAAAGTGATGGCTACAATGGCTACGAAGTCTCAATGGCTGTCCAATCGAACACTGGTCCCTTTATTGCTGAGCGCCCCATGTACTGGAATGCTTCCGGAACCCAGGGCGGCAGCGATGTGATCGGGTATAATTGATCGTTCCGTTGGCCAATTTGAGTTATCAACTTAATAATAAAGAATCCGCCGCACGCCTGGGGTCTGATACCCTGATAGTGAGCATGGCGGGTTCTTTTTTGGGGATGTAATCCTTTCTATGCACCAAAAGATGAAACATTTTGAAACATTTTGAAATATTGACGATTATATTTTCACTGCTACAATAACAGGAAGCTTATTGGGCAGCGTAGTTCTTGTGTATCGTATGTTATGAAGGGATGTGTAAATGTCACACTCTCAAAAAGTTAAAGTAGGTAGCTTCCTGATACTGGCAATGATGTCGGTTGGCTTGTTCTGGTTCTCACCACTCAGTTCGTTCTGGACGCATAGCAGGAGCAATTCCACCCATGCGGCATCGTCATTGCCGTTTCATCAGTTCGCGGATGGTCCCTACAAAGTACAGGGAAACGCTATTCTAGGAAATGATAATACATCCTATCTCTTTCACGGGATTGGGCGTGATAGCCTGGAGTATTACTGTCCAGGCAACGTTGGTTATTTTAATCAACAACACCTTGCACTTATGGGTCCTCCCATTTCCAATGGCCTCTCTGGTGGCACATATTGGTACGGGAATACCGTACGCCTACCACTCGCTGAAGGCTTCTGGTTGAATGGTTATGCCAAGCAGAATTGCACTGCCGCACAATACCAGGCAACAGTCAAGCAGATAGTCAATACCCTAAATTCTTTAAAACTAAATGTCATACTCGATCTGCAATGGAGTGATGCCGGTGGGCAGTCTAAAGGCGGAGGCGCGGGCTGGCAAATGCCCGACAACGACAGCGTTACGTTCTGGAAGCAGGTTGCCTCGATTTACCCAAGCTCAAGCTATCCCAATGTCCTTTTCGAACTTTTCAACGAACCGCACCCTGAACCTGCGAATGTGCCAAATCAGAATATTTGGGCATGCTGGCAGCAGGGATGCCAGGTGACCAAAGACAACTCCTATGAGACATGGTGCCAGTGCCATGAGACTTTCAGCTATCAGGCTGTCGGAATGCAGGTGCTTGTGAATGCTGTACGTGGTACGGGAGCAACTAACCTTGTGCTGGTGGGCGGCACGAACTGGGGCTACGATCTCAGCAAACTTGGCCAAAATCCGATTACAGGCTCAAATGTTGTTTATGACGCTCATCCATACCCGTATCCAGATAAAAATACCCCCCAACTTTGGGATGCCGATTTTGGATACTTGACTTCAACTGTTCCGGTCGTGTCTGCTGAATTTGGTCAATATGACTGCGGTTCAAATTTCGTGAGCCAGGCGATCAGCTACTTTGATGCGCATATGATGGGTTGGATTGCCTGGGCATGGTATAACATAAGCCCCACTTCTCAGGGTGGATGCAGCTATCCTCAATTAATACTAAGTTTTGATACAGGGGCGCCTGCCGCTAGTATGGGGATGTACATCCACCAGCAGTTGCTGAGCTATACCGGTGGAATACCTCCAACACCAGACCCGTCGCCAACACCTCCTCCAGTTTCAGGCCCGGTGAGTAAGCAGTGGTACTTTGCCGAGGGGCGTGCCGGCGCCGGCTTCAAAGAGTTCCTCACGCTGGGCAATCCCACTCCGAATGCCTGCCAGGTGAACATCACCTACCTGACCCAACCCGATCGCGGCACCGGCGGCACCAAAACGGTCTCGGTGAGCGTGCCCGCCTCCCGGCGCGTGACCGAATGGGTGGACGGCGACCTGGGCACCTCCCCCAGTGGGCCCGGCATTTCCGATGCGGCTATGGTCAGGGTGGATAGCAACGCCACGCCCAACTGCAGCGGTATCGTGGCCGAGCGGCCCATGTACTTCAACGCCCTGGGCACCAACAGTGGCAGCGACGTGCTGGGCCTCACCCACACCGCCACCACCTACTACTTCGCTGACCTGGCCGTGGGCAGCCAACCCGGCGGGGGCAGCTCCGCCTCGTTCCTGCCCCTCTTGAACCCCGGCAC
>JBKPAZ010000243.1:0-21880 GCA_046726655.1 Chloroflexota bacterium | reverse complement strand
TAGCCGTGGTCTCGTGGGCTCGGAGATGTGTATAAGAGACAGGGACAGGTGGGGGTAAGGGCAGTTGGATTTGGTCACTTGTTCTAGGGCTTAAGCCTGCGTGGGAGCTAGGGCTGGTGAAGTTTTGGGGCTGTGACCCAAAAAGGTTGGAGCTTGCTATAGGTTCTGGTTGGTGGGCGTATTACGCGGATACTGACGAGGGCATGGTTGAACTGTTGGAACAGGCAGTCAGTGAAATGTTCGCGGTGGGCGATATGTTGAAAGGCAAGTCGCGTAAGTTCACGCCAAGTCGACAGACACCATTGAATGTGGTGGTGATAGACGAGTTGGGTTACTTATCGTCAATGCTGACTGATAAAAAGCTGCAAATGAGGGCAAGCAGTGCAATTAAGACGCTGCTGACACAAGGCCGGTCAAATGGATACGCCATCATAGGTGCTGCGATCGACGTGCGCAAGGAAACAGTCAGCTTCCGTGAAGAGTTTACGATCAGGATAGCGGGGAGTATGTCAGCGCCGATGGTTGATTTGGTGCTTGGTGAGGGTATGCACGATGCGGGGGCATTGTGTGAGCAGATACCTATGCCTCCTGCGGGTGCTGGCGTGGCATATGTGGTTAGTGAGAGGACGCTTAAGCCGATCTGTGTGCGCGCGGCGTGGATCTCAGACGATGATATTAAAGGCATAATGCAAGGAGCGCTGTTGCCACCTAAGAGGCCATTAAATCCAGGCCACCAGGTGCAAGACGAGTACCCAATACCGCAGTATGGTTTTGATGGTCAGGTGATGCAGCAAGGGGTTTAGTGACAATGTTACGCGGCGTTTAGCCGGACAGGGGCTGCCTGCAATAACTTACGTTCTTGTGGGCACGCCTCCGATTTGAAAGGTGCAGTATCAATGGCTGGTATACCACACGGTCAATCCATGGAAAGCGGGGTGGTTGCTGACAGTACGGGCTATGCATCAGCAGCAGGTGCCATCACGCGAGGGCAAAAGCAGGTGGCACGGTACGAGCTGCGCTCATTGCTTAGGCAGGTGACGCAACTCAAGCGCTTGCGGTACTGCGGATTGCCGTTTGAGGGTGATATGGTCGTCCGCTGCAAGAATGGTGTCCATCACTTCTCAGGCATGCGACGAAAAAAAGATGATCCGTATCACTTCACCGGTATGTCGACCTGTGGTAGCGCGTGGGTGTGTCCGTTGTGTGCAAGTAAGATTAGGCATCAGCGATCGGATGAGGTTAGTCGTGCAATCTTGTCGGCGTTGGATAAAAGGTGTGACGCTCTAATGGTGACGTGCACCATACCCCACAGTGCTGAAGATCAGCTTGGGGTCACGTTGAACCTGTTGGCCGAGGGGCGGCGGTTTGTAGCAAATCAGCCGGTTGTCAAAGCGCTGCGCCGGGAAGCAGATTATCTCGGCAGTATTACTGCCAAAGAGATAACCTATGGCTTCAGTGGCTGGCACCCCCATACACATCAGGTTGAAATTTTTGGGCATGAGCTCACGCTGGCAGGCTATGCGGCCTTGAGCAGTGCGTACTATGACTACTTCAACCGGTTCTACAGCCGCAACGGCTTTGATGGTTTGTCGCGTCAGCATGGTATTCGCGTTGAGCAGGTACAGCTAGAACGTGAGGCGTTGGCACGGTACGTGGCGAAACTGCATCAGCATGATGGCGCAACTATCCGGCTGCATACGGCACAGGAGCTGACACGCTCAGATCTCAAGCATGGTAAAGCAGGTTCACTGATGCCATTCGATATTGCTTGTCAGTACTTCGAGACGGGTGATAGGGAATTGCTTGAGCTGTGGTACGAATTCGAAAGTGAAAGCAAAGGGAAAAGTGCCATTAGGTTTACCGAAGGCCTGCGTGAGCGGCTGCTGCCTCATGAGGCCGATCATTCCGATAAACAACTAGCTGAACTAAAGGTCGGGGGTGAGAATGAGATGCTTATCGCTGGGTGGTTCTATAGAAAGATTGCCAAGGTGCCTGAGCTTGAGAGTAAAGTTTTGAACGTGCTTGATACGGGCGGCTTTGCGGCGCTCGTTGAGCTGCTGACCGTGTATCACCTGGACGAACCGGGCGGGTACTGGCAACTTGAGCACGAGATTGAGGACGATACAGGCCAGCAGGCGACGGAGGGATGAGTCATGGACACACAGCCCGACTATGAAGCCCTGTACATTTGTCTCTATACCTACCGGTTCGGCCGTATCAGCTTTATAGAGTTGCTGGAGCAGATCGAGCGAGCTTTAGGTCTACATCATACTAAAGTGCTGGACCTGGATAATGTCACTGACAAGTGTGAAGCTGAACGTAGCAGGTGTTCTGACATTGCCTGAGGACCTGCAATAGGTCATGGGAACGAAGATGCTTTTCGGATTGGTTGGAATAGAGCACGTGGTGGTGACTGTTATGGTAGGCGTAACAGGTTAACAGTCACCAAAAGGAGAATAATTATGCGTGCTGATATTGTTGTGGGAGCAAAGTTTCCAGATTATGAATTGACCGATCACACGAGGACACGTCGTCGTTTAAGTGAGTTACAGGGTAATGACCCGATGATTTTGCTGCTCTCGCGTGGACATTATTGTCCCAAGGATCATCAACAACACCTTGAGTTGGCGGCTTTCTATCCAAGAATTGCGGTTGCCTACACCAAGATTGTGACTATTTCGACGGATAATATTTATGAGTCAAACGAATTTCGTGATGCCGTTGGGGCACAATGGCCTTTTCTTTCGGATTCAGGGCGCAAGATACAGCAGGACCTCGATATACAGGAGTACACCGATCCACATCACAATCCAATGATTCCACACACGTTCGTGCTTGAGCCAGGATTAGTCATTTACAAAATCTATAATGGCTACTGGTTTTGGGGTAGGCCGTCAACCGAAGATCTTTATAACGATCTACGCGAGGTCACACGCAAGGTACGCCCTGATTGGGACCTCGCAGCGCCGGGGTTACGTGAGAATTGGGAAGGGGATAAGACTATGCATTGGCCGTACAAGCAAGAGCACACCCACTAGATTGAGCAAGGACAGGCTGTGTCGTGAAACTCTGATCAGCTTTCAGTTAAACTAACGCTAATTGCGCAGTCGGAGACACACCCGCTATTCATCAGGTACGCTGGGGTCATTGAACCCTCTGTCACACCAGGCTGAAGTGCTGCACCTCGATAACACCGTGGATGAGAGTGAAGGTGAACGACGCAGGTGTTCTGACATCGCCAGAAGACCTGCGGCAAGACTTGCGGGTAGTTACGCGCAAGATTCGACCTGATTGGGATCTCGCAGCGTCTGGTTTGCGCGAGAACTGGGAGGGCGATAAGACAATGCATTGGCCTTATAAGGCTGCAAAGTGATTAACCCGACTCAATCATTCCGTCAGCTTTCAGTTGTGCCAGCGCTTTTTGCGCAGCGTTTGATGTTCCCACCCGAAATGCCTGGTCTTGCATGCGCTCCATCACCGGCTTAAGATAGGGTTTCAGTTTAGGATCGTGTTGGACCTGGCTGTTCAATACGTATGAAGCTGTCTCAACCAACCAGGCGGTCATTTCTGCCGTCATGAGTAACTGAAGAACTGGCTCCACGCTTAGTCTGCCAAATTGCACCAGGCCTTTGGCGCCCATCCATGCAACGGAATGGTCCAAGTCAGAAAGGGCAGCGACTAACACTGGCAGCGCTCGACGGTCACGTATTGCCCCCAGAGCGCGGATAGATTGCCAACGCATCCAGGTTGAATTACTGGTACTCGCCTCTAAAAGCGCTGGAACTGCTGCCCGGCCCAACTTCACCAACGCGGAGAAAATCTGGCCGCCTAACTGCTCATCTGCACCTCGTAGGGCATTGAGTAAAGCGGGCACCGCTGCAGGGTCACCTACACGTCCCAGCGCCTTGGCTGCCTGCATGCGTACAGAAGGTACGGAGTCATTCAAGGCTTGAATCAGCACAGGAGTCGCAACTGGACTTTCTAGAAGCCCCAGGATATAGATAGCAGTCTCGCGCACAGCCGGCTGTTTATCACGTACTGCTGACATTGCTACACGCTGGGCACGCACAGAGTCGATTCCTGCTCCCGGTAGGAAGAGCGTGCGCAGGCGCGTCCTGGTTAAAGCAGAGCGGAGTGGTACTGGAACGACAAAAGGCTTGCCTGCCCATGTCCCCAGGGCGATAAACTCTAAGAGATTGCGTGCCAGGCGATCATCGTCAAGCGAGGAGACAGCGGTTATCGCGCGAGGGTCGTTCTCTATGATCCAGACCATGAGTCGCCACGCAGCGCCGCGCCTTCCAGCAGCAGCATCCTTGGCAAGTATTTGTGGGGGAGTTATGCCTATAGGCGGGGCAACATCAGCAGGTGGCTGATCGGCCGGCACGGCCTCAGATGCTGCCTTCATGTTCGTTTGAGACGAAGGATCAGAGGGTGTCATCTTTCATGCTCCTTTTGCATTTTCAAAAACTAGTCCCTACACATGATGAGCGGACAGCATCCCGTCCGCTCATCATGTGTTACAGGTTACTGCATTGCCATATACAGGCGTTCGGGTGTTATAGGAAGCTGGGTCATACGCACGCCTACAGCATCGTGGATGGCATTCGCTATTGTTGCGCTGACCGGCACAACCGGAGGCTCACCGACACCCTTGGCTCCAAAGGGACCGAGAGCGGAGGGGACTTCGACCAGGATGGACGTGAAGTGTGGGATATCTACGCTATGCGGCAGCGCATAATCCATAAGGGTAGATGTGAGTAACTGGCCGTTTTCGTCGTAGACGAGTTGTTCGAAGAGCGCCCAGCCAAGGCCTTGCGTAACGCCACCGTAGACCTGACCTTCGACCTCAGCCGGGTTGATCGCAAAACCCACATCCTGCACTGCGACGTAGTCGAGGACACGCACCTCTCCCGTATCGGGATCGACGGCTACTCTCGCCACGTGTACGCCATACTGTGGCGAACTCGTTCTAAGAGCGGCACGACCACGGCCATAGATAGGTTCATAGCTACCCGCAAATTGCATCGAAGCCGAAGCAATCTTCTTCATTTCGACACTTTTACCTGGAGCTCCTCGTACTACCACTTTGTCACCCTCAATCTCAAGGTCAGAGGATGATGCCTCTAGCATATCAGCGGCGATGGTCAATATCTGGTTGCGTGCATCCTGTGCGGCTGCAAGCACAGCGGCACCCATCGAATACGTGGTCTTACTACCACCTGTTCCACCACTGTAAGGCATGGTATCGGTATTGTCGTGCGCCACGTTCACAGAATCAACTGACATGCCCAGGCTTTCAGCGGCAATGAGCGCGAGCGAGGTATCGGAACCTGTCAGGTCAACGGTACCAACGATGACAGTGATGGTACCATCGGTCTCCAGGCGGCAGGCGGCGGCAGTTGGTTCAGTGCCACCGGGCCAGTGACCAGCAGCTACGCCTACCCCGACCTTCCAGCCTGCGAGTTCGCCGGGTACGTCTTTGTGCTCCAAACGTTTTGCCCAGAGCGGGTGTTGCCGGGCTTTCTCCAGGCATTCTAGCAAGCCGATACGCGGCAATGTGCCACGATGATCCATGGTTGGATCGCCCTCTTTCAGCCCATTTTTCAGACGAAAAGCGATAGGATCCATCTGTAATTTTTGGCACAATTCATCAACGGTCGACTCCAGCGCGAAGGTGGCTTGCGGAGCGCAAGGGGCACGATATGCGCCGACGCCCACCTTATTGGTCATCACCTCATGGCAGTGGAAATCATAATTGGGGCAGCGATAGCTACTACCAAGGATGAGACCTCCCAGGAAGACTGCTGAACCGGCGTACGCTCCGGTATCAAAAATGACTGTACCCTGCATCGCTACAAGCGTACCATCACGTTTCGCGCCAACCTTTAGGGTTATGATTGATTGCGGAGCGGGATTGCCAGCTAAGAGGTCTTCTGAACGTGTATAAGCAAGACGCACAGGTCTGCGTGAGGTATAAGCGGCGGCAGCGGCTAAAGGCTCGATGAGCCCAAATTTTCCGCCGAAAGCTCCTCCAATGGGAACAGATTCTACCCGTATCTGCCGTTCGGGGATAGCGAGTGCCTTAGCTACATCCGAACGTGTACCGAGCATAGCTTGAGAACTTGGCCAGATGGTCAGGCGATGTCCTGAGGCATCCGGCACCACGGTAATTGACTGCGGCTCCATGTACGATTGGTGTATAACACTGGTTGTAAAGGTGCGCTCGACAACTACTTCGGCCTCTTGCCAGCCAGCCTCCATATCCCCGGCATGTAAATGCACGTTATCGCTCACATTTTGTGAAAAAGATGCCTGGTCGGCCTCCGCCACCTGGTCCTCTGAGACAGCAGCATGAGCGCCACCGCCTGCGATCTCCGAGGAGGTTTCTTTTACGAAGATGCGCGTCAGGGATGCGCCTGGCTGCATAGCAGCGACCGGGTCCATTACAACATCCAATGGCTCGTATTCGACATCAACGGTGGCTACACCATCTGCGGCGGCGGCTTCAGTCTCGGCCAGCACGATAGCGACGGGATGACCACACCAGAGGGCTTCTTTTGACGCAAGGGGAGACTGGGTACGCGAACTACTTTCAGGGTCTGACATTCCAAGCGTCTGGCTGGTATAAACAGCTTTTACGCCCGGAACTTCCAAAGCTGCTGACGTATCGATATTGACGATACGCGCATGGGCATAAGGACTGAGTACGAGCCTGGCATGCAGTAAACCTGCGAAAGCCAGGTCAGCGGCATAGCGTGTACGGCCTACCAATTTATCGTAACCGTCCTGCCGGCGTGTCCGCTTGCCAACGGTGGTGTATTCTGTCTTCCTGTCAATGATTTGTGTCATGAATCGCTCCAATTGGTTCTGCTGCAATATACTGAGGGCAGAGGACATATGTCTTCTCTCTCACTCTGACTCTTTTGAAAGTGTAGCACAAATTCGGGGTTCGTGTCAGATTCTTTCCTGCTAAATGTGCATATGGTAGGATGTGGATATGATTGAGGATAGGTATTTAGCAGAGGAGCAAGAATATTATGCCAGAAATCGATAGTGATCACGTTTTTGGGTTTGATACCCTGGCGGTACATGCAGGGCAGCGACCAGACCCAACCACCGGCGCGCGGGCCGTGCCAATCTATCAAACGACCTCGTTCGTGTTTGACGACACCGATCATGCTGCGCATCTCTTTGCTTTACAACGCTTTGGCAATATTTACACACGCATCATGAATCCCACCAACGCTGCTTTCGAGGAGCGCATAGCGGCACTCGAAGGCGGAACGGGCGCGCTTGCAACTGCTTCGGGCATGGCGGCGCAAATGGTGACCATGATGACCTTGCTACGTCCTGGCGACGAGATCGTCTCCTCGAGCAGCCTCTACGGTGGCACGCATACCCAGTTCGACCTGACACTACGCACCTGGGGGATCAACACCATCTTTGTAGACAGCACTGACCCGCAGAACTACCGGCGCGCTCTGACGCCGCGCACGCGCGCTTTGTATGGTGAGACGATCGGCAACCCGAGGGGCGATGTGCTGGATATCTGTGCCGTAGCCGGCATTGCGCACGAGGCTGGCGTGCCACTGGTGGTAGATAATACCTTTGCGACTCCTTACCTGTGCCGGCCACTCGAGCATGGAGCAGATATCATAGTGCATTCGGCGACCAAGTTTATCGGCGGGCACGGCACCTCTATTGCAGGAGCGCTGATCGAATCGGGAAAGTTCCCCTGGGATAACGGCAATTTCCCGCATATCGTTGACCCATCGCCAGGCTATCACGGCGTGCGTTTTTACGAGACGTTTGGGGACTTTGCCTTCGTAATGAAGGCCAGGGTCGAGACGTTACGTGATACAGGCCCATGCATCAGTCCTTTCAATTCGTTCCTGCTGTTACAGGGACTTGAGACGTTATCGCTACGCATGGAGCGTCACTGCCAGAATGCATCGCAGGTAGCGAGCTTCCTACAGGAGCATCCGGCGGTCAGTTGGGTACACTATCCAGGCTTGCCTGGTGATCCTTCATATGAGCTTGCCCAGCGCTATTTGCCACGAGGCGCGGGATCGATCTTCACATTTGGTGTCAAAGGTGGGTATGAAGCCGGGAAGAAGGTTATCAACAATGTCCGTCTGCTCTCGCATCTTGCTAATGTGGGCGATGCTCGCAGCCTGATTATCCATCCCGCGAGCACGACACACCAGCAACTTGCTGAAGAAGACCAGTTAGCCGGTGGGGTGACTCCTGACTTGATCCGGCTTTCGGTAGGGATTGAGGATGTAGAGGATATTCTATGGGATTTAGACCAGGCGTTGGTGAGAACAAGTGGTATGTGATCTATAGGCACCCCCTAGAGTACCAGGCCAATTACGAATAGCCAGCCAGTATCGTTATTGGAATAGAAGCGGGATGGATTTGTCCTCTGAAAGAGATGTGTCGTTTGCGGGTAGATTAAGCAGCAGAAGATGTTATGAAACGAAACAAGCATAAGCTATCATCCAAATGGCCCATATCATTACTTCTTATCCTTATTGGCGCAAGTATTTTTCTGTTAGCCAATGCCTTCTTACGCCAGCATGGTGAAACGGGGAATAGCATTCCAGATATCGTGTCTTCGAATATAACTACTTCGAATGCACCTTCTTCGAACGCACCTACTTCAGCTAACGGCTATACGTTCCCGGTTCAAGCCCACCACATCACTTCCACGGTCGTTCCTTCTCCCAGCGCTGACCCAACCAATAAACCCACTCTTACGCCGACTACTCCAGGTGTTAGCGGTGGTACGACTCTACCCCCTGGCAGCGCATTACCAGGTGATAGCACATGTGCCTCACGTGTGATCATGTCTTCTTTCGAGCCTCGCGCTGACAACTATACAGCAAACCACCAGGTACCAACCGCTGCACAAATTGCGAATTTGCACCCGTGGAATCCCTTGATTGGTTTGGATACCAGCTCGGATAGCCTGCGCAAGCGAGTAACCGGCAACTTCACAGGTACTACGGATGAAATTCTGCAATGGGTTGCATGCAAATGGGGCATCGATGCGAACATTATCAGAGCCGAAGCTGTAACCGAATCTAACTGGCATCAGAGCCACCTGGGAGACTATACCACCAGCCAGAGTCTCTGCCCGCCGGAGACATGGAACGGAAGTAGCTGCTACCAGAGCTACGGTATTCTCCAGATAAAATATACCTACTTCCAGAGCGAATGGCCGATGAGCCGCGATGATACGGCATTCAATGCGGATTTTGTCTATGGGTGGCTGCGCAACTGCTATGAGGGTTGGGCAGATTATTTATATCAACACACACCCGCGCCTGGATACCTGCGCTACCATGCAGGAGATATCTGGGGTTGCCTTGGTTTCTGGTTGAGCGGGACCTGGTACGACCAGGGCGCAATAAACTACATCAACGTAACAAAGGGATATTACGCACAGAAGCCGTGGCTACAACCGGGTTTTTGATTTTTCCTCGAGTTTCGCATATGATTAGGGCCAGAGTAGAGTGTAGAAAGGCTCCTAATGAATAAGCAGACACCCGACATGTATGACCGCTTGACATTGTTGCAGCAATACCGGAATATCGCAATTGTTGGTATCTCCGCCGACCAATATCGACCCAGCCATTTTGTCGCCATCTACCTGCAGGCCGAGGGCTATGATATTATCCTCGTCAACCCACGTTACTCAGGACAGACGTTGCTGGGTAAGCATGTCTATGCCTCGCTGACGGAGGCGAAAGAGGCGGGAGAACAGATCGAGATCGTAGATGTGTTCCGTAAAGCTGAAGATGTGCCACCTGTTGCAGCGGAGGCGGTCAAGATTGGAGCGAGGGTGCTGTGGCTGCAACTGGGTATTCGCAACGACGAGGCAGGCAGGATAGCCCAGGAGGCCGGGTTGACGTTTGTGCAGGATCGCTGCATCAAGATGGAACATGCTCGTTTCTTCGGAGGACTGCATACGGTCGGGCTGAATACGGGTGTGGTGCTGTCGAAGAAGTTGGAAAGATGAGAGGACAATGCCCTGATTAGCGCATTTGACCAGGCACTATTTCTTCATCCTCTTCTACCTCATCATTATCTTCCTCTTTATCATCTTCCTCCGAACCTGTGACAAAGCGATTGACGAGAGCTCCTGCGGCATAGAGGATGAAAAAGTAGAAGATGATGTGTGGAAGCATAGTAAGTGAGATGCTAATAACCACTCCAAGCGTAAGCGGCGTTAGAGGGCGGCCACTATAGTTACCCTGTTGGAACAAAGTGTAGGCATAGAAGCCGATGTAGGCCAGACCAATTGCCAGAACAATCCACGCTGCTCTTTTGCACCATGTACCGATTTGATGGTCTTTTAGCAGGTTTGTAAGGGTATTCATAAGGGTGTTGCTCCTTGTATAGGTTTTATAGAGTGTTTGGTTGTTGGTTGGTTCGTTTAGCGTCCTTATAAGTAAAGACGATGGGGCTGGGTGTTTTTAGCAGGTTAGTTAGTGTGTGAAGTTTGGCTCAGGGTTGATAGGGAGTTCCCAATTCGGAATAGAAAAAGATGCATCACGGCAGTTGTAACATTTATAACACTTGTATCATTTGTATCGGTTGTTTCAGTTGTATCGAATACTGCTGGTGAACCGCGAGGGCCATCACCCCACCCCAAGGGCGGTGCAAGCGCCCCTACGCGATTTGGAACCCAACCACCGATTTGTGGTAGATCACTCATATCATGTCATCTTCAGAAGTATTCGGCGTACTTTCTTCAGAAATAAGTGGCGTAATCTCACCTACGTCAACCCGATAACCAAGTTTTCTCGTGCCGCTTCAACAACTTCCTTGGTCACAGTGTGCAGTTCATTGAGCTGAAGGATGCGCTCGATTTGCGCGAGGAGGCGTTGGATTAATCGGAAATTGCCTCCCGTGATGCGAATGATCGCGGCAACCGCCTCTGCATCAGTAAAATCGTCCAGTTGCAAGGTCGAACCCCATTGCTGCCACTTCTGCGTGAGGATGAAATGGGCCTCCTCGGTGCTCAAGGCGTGGAACTCATGAACAAATCCGACGCGGGAATACAATTGGGGGTAGCGTGCCAGTCGCTTTTCCAGCCCCGGCATGCCGATGAGCACGAGTCCCATCTTTCCATGATCATAGAGGTCTCGCAACTGTTCCAATCCTGGCATCTTGAGTCGATCTGCTTCATCGACAATGAGCAGTTCCATCCGGTTCGGTGGAGGAGTAGTAATCAACCACTCATCCTTCCCTTGTTTCAGTTGTGTTGCCCCCTCGATGAGGATACTCAATTGAAGACTGAGTTCGGTCACGTCCTTCTCAATGCGTTTTGGTGAAGTCGTCACCGACGGCGTGTAAAAGACCGTACGCAGTGGAATGAGTTCTGGTGGTGGGTATTCGACCATTTTACGGGGAAACTGCGCCTCGAACAGGTCCCACTGTGTATAGTAGCGTGCGGAAAGGGTTTTGCCCACCCCAGGAGGGCCATAGCAAAGACCGATGTAGCGGTAGCGGCAACACGCATCACAAAACTCGACAAAACGGCGATATTCTTTTGTCACCACAAAGTCGTTGGCAGGATTTTTTGCTTGCTCACTCATTGAAATACCGTTTCAAGCGAGGAGTCTGAGGAGATGCGACAGGATCGGAAGCAGGAGGAAGCGGCAGGTCAGGCTGATGCACAGCGATGAATTGTTCCACCACTGCTAGTCGGTCATCAATGCCTTGACGTACCAGCTTGCGCCGTTCGTTGCGCGCCTGGGTGATCTCTTTCAATGTGATCTTCTGTCCGGCCAGTTCAGGACAGATCGCCCGACACAAAAAGGCGTCCTTGTAAAAGACCCGAATTTCGGCCATATCACGCGGATCGTAGCGGATCGTCACGTCTTCCCCAACGTAGGCAGCAAGCATGGTATCAAGATAGTGCCGTCCTTGAAAATGGATACCATCTTGCTGCATTCGCCGTCCTTTTGCCACCGTCAAGAGCAGCAAGTCCAACTGCTCAAGCGACTCTGGCATGCGATGCGGGGAAGAAAGCCTTCTTCCTCCCAACGCGCTTGGGGTGCACTTTGGATGTCGCTTTGGATACGTTGATGGTAATCGTCAAGGAGCCATGCTCGAAACAGTCTATCAAAGGCTGGAAGAGAAAGCTGTGGCACAATCCCAGTACTGCCCTTGGGTGCATAGCCTGGAAGTTCAGGTATGAGCATCTGTTGCACGGTCCCAAAGAAGCGTTCCACTTTGCCGCGCCCGCGTGGAGCGCCAGGCAGCGAAAAAATCAAGGCGATCTTGAGATCGGCAGCCACTTGCTCCATGTGATGGGAAATGAAATCGCTGCCATTATCGGTGTAGAAGGTACTTGGGATACCGCAGATATGCCACCTAGGATCGTCTTTGCGCCAGATGGCTTGATGCAGTGTTAATGCCGTTTGCCAGGCGGTCGCTTTCTGAAAGCCAAGAAAGTATCCGGCAACCGCCCGACTGTAGTCATCCAGAATGGCGCTGAGCCAGGGTTTAGCAGGCTTGCCATGCTCGTCAAAAAGCCAAATGGGAAGCAGGGTATGATCGGCCTGCCACATGGCGTTCGAGTGGCTGGCTTCGCGTCGGTACAGCAAATCAAACTCCTCTCGATAGACTTTTGCTCCTTCCTGCGCGAGCATGACCCAGGCTGGATCAAGTTTGTGAGTGATGTCGTAGACCCGACTGTAACTGGGCGGTTTCCACCCCTGCTCTCCGGCAATCTTACTCACCTGCCGATGAATGGCTGCTACCGAGCGTTTCGGTTTCTGCAAAGCCAATCCCTCAATCAGGTAGACCAGATCAGCAGGAAGCCCCCGTCGTATCCCCCGATCTGCACGCTCCTGCCGCGCAAGGCCGACCAATCCGTGTCGCCGGTACTGACTGATCCAGCGTTGGATGGTGCGAAGCGGGAGATGATGCAGAAGGGCTACTTCCGTTTGTGAGACGCCCTCCTCAAGTGCTGGTCGCAAGAGGGAGAAGCGTTCCATTGCCAACCCTCGTTGTGCCTCGGTGAGGGTGGTAAGGGCCTGGGGCAGATCGCTCATACCTAAAACTCCTCAACGTACTGCGCCGCGACATGCTCCGGGGGATTAGTGTAGCGTTGAATATAGCGTTGCGAGCGATGACCGAGTCTGCGTTCCAACTCGTAGGAATCTGCTCCTGTGACCTTTGCAAGGTGAAACGCAAAGGTATGGCGCAAGTCATGGGGGCGAAGCGGGGAGATGCACCGTGCTGGATCACGCATCTCGGCATCATGCCAGCGCCCAATTTGCACGAGGATCAGGTTAATGGCCTGAGGAGAGAGTCGCCCATCCTCGGCTCGTGCCGCAATGCTGTTCGCACTCACAAAGAGTGCTGTCATCGTGGGAGTAGCATCGCGGGGACGTTCCCGCTCCAAGTAGTCAGCAAGCGCCAGACGTGCATCTGCTGAAAGAAAGATAGTTCGTTCGCTCTTGCCTTTCCCTTTGACTCGGGTAATGCGTCCGCGTCGAGCAGCTCGAAGTGCCTCCGACGTAGACGGTTCTATCTGATCCAGGTCCAGGTTCACGAGTTCTTCTCGGCGCAGTCCAGTTGACAGCAGCAAATAGACGATGGCCCGATCCCGCCAGGGTCGGCCATGCGCTTGCACCGAAACTATCCCTTGCCCCTTGTTCTGCCGCCGTCCCTTCACCTGATGGAAGCGCTCTAACCTATCGCAGAGGCTTTTGAGTGAGCGCACCTGCTCTGGACTGAGCGCTCGTGGTTCAAGCGGTGGCAGTCCCAGTTCGCCAGCACCTTTGGCAGGATCACCGACAGGAAAGAGATCAGGATTGTGGGTGTGCACCCACGTGGTAAAAGCAGAAAGGGATGCCAAGCCTGGACATCGCGGCGCAGGCAAGTGGAGAGGCGATCATGACCGTAAGACTCCACAAAGAAGCCCTGGAAGCGGTGCAGGTGGAGGGCAATTTTTTGTGCCACTTCCTCCGAGCGCACACCGATGACCGCTAACCGTAAATAGATCTCAATCCAAGCGCCAGACTGTCAGGAAGTCTCTCCTCTATTGGTGAAAACGCCATCTGCACCTTTCGTACAGTGAATTTGTCGAGATATTGGCCGTTGGGTGCGTTGCATTTTTTTGCGCCGTCTGCTTGCTTGAGCATGCGAGGGGAAAAGGTGTGTCTTCCCCAGCGATATTGAGCCTCGGTACGCCCAGTCTTCTGGCGGGTCGGCTTGGGTATCGACGGAACAGGTGAGGGAGGTGGTTGCGACTCCTGGTGTTTAGCCTGCTGCTCACGAAAGCGTTGCTGTTGGTGGGCCTGACGCGTGAGGTGGCGCTGGTGCTGACGCAGGCGGTGTTGCTCCTGCCAGGCCTCTGCCCAGCGCTCATTGAGCAGCGCCAAACGCAGTGCGAGCATGGGATTGATGTGCTCGGGTTTCCAATGCATGCCCGGTCCTTTGAGACGGGCTTGCACCACGAGCTTGTGACTACTCTCCACACTTCCAGACCCAATTGGCCAGCCCGAGGCACGGTAGGTCGGATAGTCCATCAGATCACACCGTTTCTGCAAGTAGGTCACCTGCTCCTGGATCTGCGGATAGCGCCTGGCTAAGCGGGTCACGTGGCGCAGCACCCGCGTTGGCCCCTCATGTTTGAGTCGGTGCAAGATGCCATCCACCCACTTGGCAGGCAGATGTCCGCCACTCTCGCGCACCTTGTCTGCAATCTCATAGACATAGCTGGCGGCAAGCGCAAAGTCGAGAATGCGCAGCGCATCGTGCCGGTGGCCTTGCACAAAGCCCTGGATCCACTCTGCCCCGTCCTGGATGGCACACACTTCTTTGGCTCGCTCAATACCCCGTCTGCGCACTTCCGCACTCGCCTGATCAGCAAAGGTGGCGGCGTTAGCCATGCGTGCAAAGTACGTGATCTGCGTGGTGACGATCTGTTCTTCGTCTTTGCGTGTGCGGTGCTCAACCTCACCAATGGCCACTACCTTGACCTCCGCCCACACTCCTCCTGACTCTCGGCACCATGCTCCCGTCGCTGCTCATCGCCATGCGCTCGGAGGCGTGCTCCTCGAGGCACATGCTCAAGGGCTGCGCTTGCTGGTTCTGTCCCTCGAGCATCCGCTGCCCGACTGCAAGCGTCTGCCGACGGGCGGTCGAGGCATGCACGACCACCCCGAGCGTCCTCTCCAGATGCTTGACGGCTCGCCCAAACGGCAGTTCACTGCTCATGCTCACCAGGGTGTCCTGTGCATGCGGCAACAGATGCCCATCAGGCACCTGTAATTCCTGATCCAGGGGGAAAAAACCCGCCTCCACACTGCGGACAACTGACATAGGTGCGTTCCACTTCCACCTCTTGCCCTCCATGCGTCTGCCACCTCCGTTTCGCTCGCCCCCGTGCTTGCAGCGGCTGTCCACACTGCTCGCACACCAGTCCCTGGCTGGCTTCACTCTCGGCGGCGGCACTGGCTTGGGCTGCTTGTTCGATCATGCGGGCTCGCAGACGATGCATCTGCTCATCAACTGCGTGTTCAATCTCGGCCAATGTTGCTTGCGGGTGCGCCGCTCTCCACTG
This sequence comes from Chloroflexota bacterium, assembly GCA_046726655.1. Lineage (GTDB taxonomy): Bacteria > Chloroflexota > Ktedonobacteria > Ktedonobacterales > Ktedonobacteraceae > DATMNR01. The sequence continues at coordinate 6,291 of JBKPAZ010000243.1, read as the reverse complement.
TGCCACAGCGGCAAAGATTTCCTCTCCTTGTGCGTTCCAACGTTCTTGTAAGTCCTCGGGCTGCATCTTGGCTCTCTTTTCTTGGCTCTTCGCACAACTCCTGTTCTCTTCTGAGTGTACCACCGTTTGCTTCAACCCTCCTACCCCTCACCAGCAAGCAGGCGGCGCAAAAAAATGCATCGCACCCTTGGCCGTTTTTCGTATTGTTTTGCATGAGATTTTGTGGTATTCTCTTAACAGAAGGGACATTCTGTCCACTGACTTGCTCTTGACGCTAGTATACATGACATGTGCTAACGACACAAGAGGAGAATTTCCGGTGACTCCTCGTCATTCTGCAAGACCAGATGGGAAAGGCTTAAGGTTCATTTCTGTAAATATCGTGTTGCACGAGTCCACTTCCACATCCTTCTCTGTCCCAGAAAGACATTGCGCTTCAACAGGCGATGCCCATTGTGCGACGGATAGGATTTCCTGCCCAACAATAATGGTCTGGTTGTGGTGTGTATCGTGGAACCTCTACCTCTACCTCTCGTGTAGGTATTTCTGCTGATGCTTTTGAGGAGCTTCTCGTGTATCCTCTATTCAGGAGCGATGCTGCTTGTTCCGTCTGTGTAGTCAGTTCCCCTGAGTTCGAACCTTTCGTAACGCTTTTGGTCACCATCTAAAGACAACAGGTCTGCTTTCTTGCCTATTATCCATGATCTCTTCAAGGCCTCTCAACGAGAGACACTCGCTGGTGAAAAGAGCATCTAGCAGGTGTATCAGTATCAACTCAGCAAGGAAGGAAAGAAGAGAGTTTTTGGAGTACCTGGTCAGAATTTCACACCACGCAGCATTTTTTGTGTCTCTAAAATGAGAAGTTGAGCCTGGTATTTCTCAGGGTAAAGGAGCAGTTTGGCTGCTGGAAGCAAGATTCTGTTGTCATACTGTAACAAGTGGAAAAGAGTACAGGAGGTTTCTTATGTCTGAGCCTTATGATGGTCTATCTAATGATCCGAATATACCTGCTATCTCCGGCAAAAACACTGCTGCCGGCTTCGGTGTCTTTGGTGAGAGCGACGGCTTCGTCGGCGTTATCGGCCAGAGCACCAGCGGCGTCGGCGTCCGGGGCGTGAGCGACAGCAGCAGCGGCATCAACGGCCAGAGCACCAGCAGCTATGGCGTCTCCGGCCAGAGCGACAGCTTCGTCGGCGTCTTTGGTGAGAGCCAGCAGGCAGAGGGCGTTCGTGGCGTCGGCCACATAGGTGCTGGTGTTTCTGGCACTAGTGAGCAGTGGATCGGCGTCTTTGGTGAGAGCCAGCAGGCAGAGGGCGTTCGTGGCGTTGGCCACAAAGGTGCTGGCGTTTCTGGCACTAGTGAGCAGTGGATCGGCGTCTTTGGCAAAGGCAATCCGGCAGGATTCTTTGAAGGCAATGTCACAGTTACTGGTGATATTACCTTGACGGGTGCTGATTGTGCTGAGGAGTTCGATGTCTCAGGAGCAACGGACATTGAGCCTGGAACCGTGATGGTGCTCGATCAAGAAGGTGCGTTACAACCAAGTCAGCAGGCCTACGATAAGCGGGTCGCAGGAGTCATCTCTGGCGCAGGCAACTACAAGCCAGGGATTGTTTTAGATAAGCAGCAGTCGTCAAAGAACAGGCTTCCAGTCGCCCTCGTTGGCAAAGTCTATTGTAAAGTTGATGCGCACTATGCCTCCATTGAAGTGGGAGATCTGCTCACCACATCTGACACCCCTGGACACGCGATGAAGGCAGACGATCCTTCTAAGGCGTTCGGATCAGTGATTGGAAAGGCTTTGCGTCCTCTGGAAGCAGGCCAGGAGATGATCCCGATTTTGATCGCGCTGCAATAAGGAGATAGAGCGATGGTAAGTTTTCGAGCAGCTGCCCAAAAAAAGATACCTGTGAATGAACCGATAAGCGCACGAGCTTTGATACAACAATTGGGATTGACCCCTCCTGTTTCGCTGCTGGCATTGATTAGAGACCTGGATGTAGTAGCTTCCAGAAGCTTTCACCAAGACATTGTGACCCCTGAAGGCACGCCTTTAGGCGGGTGGGTGGACCTGCAAGTGCAGAGCAATGGAAATTACCAGATCACGTTTCATATGCATAGTAGCAGCATAGCAGGGAATTTTGACTTCGACCTTCGGGCATACCTCAACATTCCCAATGGCCCCACCTTCTTTTTCCACCACAGCGGCCACGTTTCTGGGGTGGATAGTGCCGATTACCCAGAATCGGGTACAAATCCCCTCATTGCGATGTACTGGTCGGAGATACAAAGTAGCGGGGGCTTTACGGTTGCCAAGGATTATCAATGGGGGGGCATTGTAGGAACGTTGGATAGCCTTGTCAAGGACATCTTGGATCTCGGAGCTGCTATCGTCGGCACGGCTGTGGGTGCAGTCATCGCAGTCACACAAGAGGCCATCGGCTGGATTCATGCCAACCTGGGTCCGGGCGGCACCATTGGTGTGCTCAGCGGTGTGGCTGTGTTCGTGGTTGCAGCAGCCTTGGGCGCAGGGGCAGGTGCTGCGCTCATTTTAGGAACCGTTGCAGGAGTAGCGGCAGGTGCGGTGAGCAGTGCCCTGATTGACTCGCGTCCTATTGCCCAAGCCGAGATCGATCTGGCCAGCACTGTCTTTGGGAATACAATCCCCTACGACAAAGTCTGGCTGACCAACCTCGCCGGATTGGGTGGACGTCCGTTTACGGCACCGGGTGTGGACGAGAAAATCTACTGCAATCTCGGGTCTGTCTATGCAAATCCGCTTGGCAGCTATCCTCGGGCGTATCCAGCAGCTGGCCAAGTCCTTATCCACGAACTCACCCATGCCTGGCAGATCGCGCACACCGGATTCCTGCCAGGCTTTGAGTGTAGTGCCGTCGTTACCCAAGCCAACTTCACCTTTGGCGACAATGTCTATGCATATGGTCCCGCTGGCCAACCTTGGCGGAGTTTAAACCCAGAGCAACAAGGTGCAATTGTGGACCAATGGTTTGGCGGCAACGGCAAGAGTGCGGGTTTTAAGCCGATGGATCAGGCAAACCCCTACTACCGCTATATCCGGGACAACATATTGCATGGGTAAGAGCACTCATCGAAAGTGTACGCTAGCTACACTCTTCTAGAAGTACAATCGCGGTTCGTGGAAGAACGTTTTCCACGAACCGCATTTCCGTGTGGCTGATCCCAAGAGTTGAAGTAGTTGAGAGGTGTGTGAATTTACTTTGAATGCTTCAAGAGCTTCTTCTACTCAAAAAAATTCCTCTTTGTTCTCTATATCTCAGCTTAATCCCTGCTCTGAATGCGCAGATAAAGCGACCACTCACCCTTGAGACAACTTTGTTCCGTTTTTCCCAAAATAGCTGTGTAATTGGGCGAATTGCGCCATATAATAATGAAGAAATTACGTCATCGAATGTAGAAGATGACAATATCAGGAGGCATGGTGTGCCTAAATCGGGATGGAAAAGGGTGTTTGTCGCAGTTGTCGCACTTGTAGCGGATGTTGCGGTTGTAGCAATTGTTTCGGAAGAGAAGATTCTATGCGCTGGCTGGCACTCCAGATGGCGCGCGCATCGCTCTTGCGCAACTAAGATTTGCCCGAGGGATTGGCTCCCAGGCAAATACCTGTTCTGAACGATCACTCAACACCATTGTTTTCTAGCCATTTCTATGATATAATCTAAGTTATAAAAGTAAAGAAGTATTATTGCCTAGAGATTAAAGCAATATGACCCTTGATGACATTGATTTGAAGATTCTTGATTTGCTGCTCCAAGACGGGCGCATAGCTCACACCGCCATCGGCAAGCAAACCGACCTGAGTGGCCCCTCCGTCTATGCGCGTATTCAGCGCATGGAACGAGAGGGCATTATCAAAGGCTACGCGGCCCTGCTTGCCCCTGAAAAGGTAGGACGTGGACTGGCCGCCTTTGTCCGTATTCGTACTCAGACACCTGGATATGAGAGCGATGTCTTCGAGCGGTTTATCCAAGAAGAAGCACAGATTGTGGAGTGTCATGATGTTGATGGAGAGGATACCTACATCCTCAAAGTCCGCACCGCCTCCACGCAGTCACTCCAGAAACTGCTCGCGACCATCCGCAGCTTCCCAGGCATCACGCGTACCGTCACCACGATTGCGCTGGAAACACTCAAAGAGGGGGGGACAGTCAGGCCAGCGAGCAATAGCACAAAACCAGAGGAGGGATAAGCCATGACAGAAGTAAAACGCACTACCAGCCTGCGCTCCCAGCTTACACAGTCAGAACGCTGGCGCACCGTCAAGGTCAATGCTCTGCTGGTTTTGGTCACGATGATCTGGGGCAGCACCTTCTTGATCGTCCAGCAGACCATCAGGCTCACAGGCCCCTTTACCTTTCTGGCGATGCGCTTTGGCATAGGAGCCCTGGTTCTGGCAGTGATCTTCCATAAACGGCTGGCACAGATCACACGCGCCGAGATCATTACTGGCTCACTCATTGGTCTGTTCCTTTTTGGCACCTATGCACTCCAGACCACAGGCTTACAGTACACCACTTCCAGTAAAGCCGGCTTTATCACCGGCCTGTATGTCCCACTGGTGGCCATCCTGGCCGTGCCACTGCTGCGCCAGAAACCAACCCTGAGCAGTCTGCTGGGCGTCATGCTTTCCGTGGTGGGAGTGACACTCATTTCGGTGAATAGCTCCTTCCAGTTCACCTTTGGCCTGGGCGAATTCCTGGTCATGGGGTGCGCTATCGCCACTGCACTGCATGTCATCTGTATCAGCAAATTTGCCCCAAGGGTCGATGCCATGAACCTCGCTCTTGTCCAGATTGCGCTCACAGCCATCCTCAGCTTGATCGCCATGCCCATTGCCAGAGAGCCATTCGTGCTGCCTCCCATGCCAGTCTGGGGATCAGCTCTGTTCATGGGGGTGGCGGCAACCGCATTTGCGCTGGCCGTCATGAATAGAGTACAGCAGTTTGTCAGTAGCACCCAGGCCACCCTGATCTACGCCCTTGAACTGGTCTGGGTAGGCCTGCTCGGCTCCCTGGCAGGAGAGCAACTCAGCCTCTTTGCCTGGATTGGCTGCGGCTGCATCGTCCTGGGCATGATCACAGGTGAGTTGCGTCTGTCTTGGATGATGAAGAAGATCAAGAGCATGCTATAGCAATGACCTGCTATCCGCAAGGGATGTCACTACCTACCAGATGCACCAAGAGCAACAGGTAGTGATGCCCTTTGTCAGACCCTAGTACAGCCACGCGGAAATAGCGCGGGAGAGCAGGGTATGATAGAATACGGGGCAAAACAAAGTGAGTGGGCTTGCATAGGCGCTCCGCTGCGGTCTAGCGGCTATCACATACTCGCTCATTCAGGGCTAGGAAGGTGAAAAAATCTCATGCCGCAATCTACGAATGCCTCTCGTGTTCGCCTGGGAGCTGTGTCTCTCGCTGTCTCTGGCATCCTGTTTGTGCTCTACCCGGTGCTTCGACCGTTCTCCGACGAATCATCCTTGCAAGGCGCTGAAGCTTTCGCTTCCACCGCCTGGATTCTGGCGCACCTGCTGGCAGTAGTGGGTTTCATCCTGCTCGCGCTGGGCCTGTTGGGCCTGCACATCGCTCTCCAAAACACAGCCGTTGAGCGCCTCGCGTTCCTGGCGCTTGTCTTGAGCTGGATCGGAGTTGGACTCACGCTGCCATATTATGGCGCCGAGGTTTTTGGCCTGCACGCTATCGGCCAGGAAGCGGTCAGGCAGCACAGCTCTGCGCTGCTGGCCCTGGCAGATACAGTCCGTTTTGGACCAGGATTCATCGTGATCATCGTGGGACTCCTGTTGCTGGCAGTTGGCGCCATCCTGGTTGCGATTGCGGTTTGGCAATCTGGTACCCTGTCACGATGGAGTGGCATTCCGCTCGCCCTGGGGTTTGTGCTGTACCTTCCACAGTTTCTCGGGACCCAACCAATCAGAGTGGCTCACGGGCTGGTGGTTGCTCTTGGATGCATCTGGATCGCATTTGGTATGGAAACTAGTATAGCCACGCGGAAATAGCGCAAGAGTCTAAGAGCAAGCGGACAGCCCTTTCATCATTGGACTGAGATCTGGGAGAAGACCAATGAGAACGTATTACAACCGTATCGCGGGCCAAAGTCTGGAGCGACTCGCAGCCTTGAGCGACGGGATCTTCGCCGTCGCGATGACGTTGCTTGTGCTCGACCTTCACGTTCCTGTGATGAAGGGGATTAACACCGAGCAGGATTTGTGGAACGCCCTGGTCAATCTTGCGCCAA
>JBKPAZ010000242.1:0-5120 GCA_046726655.1 Chloroflexota bacterium | reverse complement strand
TCCCCCCGGCGAGGAGGACCGCGCCTGCTCTGTTGAGACCTTCTGCCAACTTGACGATCCACGCGTGTTCCAATAGTACAATGACCGCCGATGTGTCGGGGGGAATCGCCTGGGTGAGTAGCGCGATGTCTTCCGGTGTGAGTAAACCCATCAGGTCTTCCTTAATAGGGTCGAAGGCAGCCAGTTCTTCATCGTTCAGGTCGTGTACTTCCAGCACGGTGACCGTACCGTTGACATCCTTTCTGACAAAAAACAGGTCAACAACCCGGATGAGACCTTTCTCCTGGATGGAGTTCAATTCAGGCACAATCTCGCTCGTGAATTGATGACCTTTACATCCGATCACTGCGAATTCAAGTGGGCCTATGGTCATATGCTTACTCCTTTGCTTTTGATGTGTGTAGCTACCCAAAGATTGACACTTTGACCCGTGTGCAATTATATCACGATGGTGTTGGATTGGTTTGACGGGAGAAGTAGGAGATGTCCAGGCCTCCAGGCCATAACCCCTTGACAAAAGGCATTTTGATTCTGTATACTTTATGCACACGTGTGCATTATGAAGATTGAGATGCTCTGCGCTGGTGCATACGTGCGCAAAAGCCGCTAGACACTGTGACGATGAACACTCAGCAAAGGAAGGTGAGTTGCATGCGTCGACAAGAGGTCTCAATCGAGGATATTGCGCGTGCGGCAGATGTCTCACACTCGACCGTTTCGCGGGCGCTGCGCAACAGTTCACTCATCAGTGTCGAGGTGCGGGAGCGCATCCAGAAGTTGGCGCGTGAGATGGGCTATACACCGAATGCCATTGCGCAGAGTCTGCAAACACAGCAAAGTATGACCATTGGCTTAGTGGTAACATCGATTGCTGATCCGTTCTGGGGCGATGTTATGAAGGGCGTCGAGGAAGTGGCCCGTGCGGCTGGATTCGGTGTGTTTCTTAGTGCCTCCCACAACGATCCCGACCAGGAAATGGCCATCATCAAAACCTTCCACCGTCGACGTGTTGATGGAATTCTTGTTGCAGCGTCTCGTATCACCAGTAACAACAACAAGCGCCTGGATTCTTTCCGCGTGCCAACCGTACTGATCAACAGCCAGGCCGAGTCAGAGGCCACGGTGTTGCACTGGGTTTCCGTGGATGATCGCAGGGGTGCGCAACTCGCGGTCGAACATCTGCTACAACTCGGTCATCGTTCAATTGGCTATGTTGGCACTAGCAATCGGCCCAGATCAAACCGGCACCGGCTCCTGGGGTATCAGAGTACGCTGCAAGCAGCCCACGTGCCATCTCGTGACGAGTGGATAGTGATCTCACCTGGCAGTGAAGCCTCGCGTGAGGAAGATGTCGCTGCTGGACAGACCTCGTTACCGCGGTTGCTTGATACTGGAGTCACGGCTATTTTCTGCTACAACGACATGATCGCCACCGGGGTGCTCATAGCTTGCCGGGAACGGGGCATTGCGGTGCCGGAGGAACTGAGCGTCATCGGTTTCGACGACATCGAGATGGCCAGCTACGTAACGCCTCCACTTACTACAATCCATCAACCAAAGATAGAGATGGGACGACTTGCAACCCAGGTGATGCTGGATTTGTTGCATAATCATCCAGGGCAAAACTACGTGTTACAACCAACGCTTATAGCACGTGCCAGCACAGCACCGTTAGCGCATGGTTAGCAAGGCACAATTAAGAGTTCTTTATCGTCTCTGGTCCCTTTGTACACGTCCTTGTAAAGCATCGAATACGCCAGTAGTCCGTTAACGTAGGTCGACAAAGATAGCACGGCATAACAGCCCCTGAGCATCACTGACGTATTGATTTTTCTGAGGAGCCGATATATGCGTGAGTACGACCCAGATACCTTGATTGTCCATCCAGGTAACTCTACTGAGATAGCCGTGGCACTGGCACCAACCGATCAGGACCATGAACCACGCCTGGTCACGCCATCTGACATCGAGATCGAGATCCGTGGTGGGGATAATGCTACCCGACAGATCAACAACATCCTCCCACCTAGCTTTCCGTGTCACCGGCTCGTTGTGTTTGAGGTCTATACCTCTGATGGTAATTGGTCGAGCTATCCTCCTCACAAGCATGACGTTCATAAGACTGACCAGGCAGGTAAAGTAGTAGAAGCCGATCTTGAAGAAGTTTACTTTTATAAGCTGGATCGCCCGGAGGGTTTTGCCTTATCAAAAAGCCCGCTATCACACGCCGTTCGTGAGGAGAACAGGAGTCAGATATGGATACAACCGCCAGATCATACGATGTGATCGCCATGGGGCGATCTTCAATCGACCTCTACTCCAACGATATCGGTGCTCCGTTCGTGGATATCACCAGTTTTGCCGCTTATGTTGGTGGCTGCCCCACAAACATCAGCGTTGGCACGCGACGTTTGGGCCTGCGATCAGCGCTCTTCAGCGCGGTCGGAGAAGACCAGGTGGGCAACTTTATCCTGCATTTTCTGCGACAAGAAGGAGTAGAAACACGTTTTACTCCAATCAAACCTGGGCGGCGTTCCAGCGCAGTCGTACTGGGCATCGAACCACCGGACCGCTTCCCATTGACCTACTACCGTGAGAACTGTGCGGATATCGAACTCACCATCGACGATGTCCTGGCAACACCAATCGCCGATAGCCATGTCCTGCTGATTACCGGCACTGGTTTGAGCAAGGAGCCGAGCCGCAGTGCAACGCTCTTCGCCGCTGAGGTGGCTCGCCAGGGGGATACGACGGTGATGCTGGATATCGACTTCCGTCCCGACCAGTGGCACGATGCTCGCGCCTTCGGCGTCACACTTCGCGCAGCATTGCGCCTGGTCGATATTGTGGTCGGCACAGAAGACGAAATCAACGCAGCCATGCTAATAGACCCGAGCCAGATCAGTATGACGCATTCCCAGGTCTCGGATGCACACGTCAGTGGCGATATCAACGCCGCGATCCAGGCACTACTTAGCCTGGGACCACGTGTGCTGGCCCGGAAACGCGGCGCGGCAGGATCAACGGTCCATCTTGCATCGAACGGCAATGTTGTTACGCAGATCGAGGCGCCAGGTTTCCCGGTGAAGGTGGAAAATATCCTGGGGGCTGGTGATGCATTCGCTTCGGGTTTCCTGTACGGCTTCGTCAACGGATGGGACTGGTACGAGACTGCACGCCTGGGGAACGCCTGTGGTGCAATCCTGGTCACTAAGCATGGCTGCGCAAACTTCATGCCAACCTATGAAGAGGTAATGACCTTCATTCAAAACCATGGTGGGTTGTAGGGGCCCGATTTATCGCGCCCGTTGTAGTATCCAGAACTACGAGAGGACGAACATGGATAAGCAGGCAACGAAACGTTTGACGATGGCCCAGGCAGTCATCACCTTTCTCAAGAACCAGCACGTGGAGCGCGATGGGGTTGAACTGCCCTTTTTCGCCGGGTGCTTTGGTATCTTTGGTCATGGCAATGTTGCAGGTATCGGTCAAGCTCTGCAGCAGATGCCCGAATTCCGCTATTACCAGGCTCGTAATGAACAGGCAATGGTACATGCTGCCGTGGCGTATGCTAAAACCAGGAACCGAATGCAGACGCTGGCCTGCACTTCGTCTATTGGCCCTGGCGCAACCAACATGGTAACCGGTGCTGCTACCGCTACGATCAATCGCTTGCCTGTGCTGTTGCTGCCAGGAGATATCTTTGCTCGCCGGAATGTTGCGCCCGTCCTGCAACAGCTTGAGTCCGAGCACACTCAGGACATCTCAGTCAATGATTGTTTCAAGCCTGTGAGCCGTTACTGGGATCGCATTACGCGTCCTGAGCAGGTGCTGACCACGCTGCCAGAGGCTATGCGAGTATTAACAAGCCCGGTGGAAACCGGCACTGTCACACTGGCGCTCCCGCAGGATGTGCAGGCGGAGGCGTATGCTTATCCCGAAGCGTTTTTCCAGAAGCGCGTATGGCACATTGCGCGCAACAGGCCGGATCGGTATGCAGTGGAACAGGCGGCAGCGTGGATCCGCGCCAGCCAGCGGCCGTTGATCATCGCTGGTGGCGGTGTGATTTACTCGGAGGCTACCGGCGACCTGCAACGTTTCGTTGACCAGACCGGCATTCCTGTCGGGGAGACGATGGCGGGCAAGGGTAGCTTGCGCTTTGACCACCCGCTGAGTCTCGGAGCAATGGGTGCCACCGGCACCTTCGCCGCTAACCGCGTGGCGAAGGACGCAGACCTGGTAATCGGCATCGGCACCCGCTACAGCGACTTCACGACTGCCTCAAAGACCGCGTTTCAGTACCCCGAGGTACGCTTTATCAATATCAATGTGGCCGAGTTCGACGCTTTCAAGCACCTGGCCATGCCGCTGGTAGGTGACGCGAAGGCGACACTGGAAGAGTTACTTACACTGCTTGACGGCTACCGGGTCGATGCGGGCTATCGTACCCAGGTCGAGCAACTCCATGCTGCATGGGACGCTGAGGTCGAGCGCATCTATGCAATCCGCAATGCGCCGCTGCCCAGTCAGGGCGAGTTGATCGGCGCGGTGAACGAACTGAGCGATCCCGATGCAATCATGGTCTGCGCAGCAGGCAGCCTGCCCGGCGACCTGCACAAGCTCTGGCGAGCTCGCCATCCCAAGAATTACCACATGGAATATGGATACAGCTGTATGGGTTATGAGATTGCTGGAGGACTGGGGGCTAAGATGGCAGCGCCTGACCGCGATGTGTATGTGATGGTCGGCGACGGCTCATACCTGATGATGAACAGCGAGATTGTGACCTCGATCCAGGAAAACTACAAACTGATGATTGTGCTTCTCGACAACCACGGTTTCAAAAGCATCGGCGCGCTCAGCCGCTCACTCGGTCAGGATGGCTTCGGCACCCGCTATGTTTATCCGCGCGATGGGATATTACCCGGAGACACAGCAGGCGCGGATGTACAGGTATTGCCCATTGACCTGGCGGCGAATGCGCGCAGCCTGGGTGCGCATGTGATCGAGTGCGAGACCTATGCTGATTTCGTCGCCGCACTCGAGGCGGTGAGAACAACCGAGCGTACATCGGTGATCTACATTCAGAATGACCGCTATCAGAGCGTGCCTGGCTACGA
>JBKPAZ010000241.1:0-7331 GCA_046726655.1 Chloroflexota bacterium | reverse complement strand
CCATGGCTCTCCCTCACTTTGCGTGAAAGCTCTAGCATGATTAGCGGCAGTTGCACCGAATTGAGGAGGCGTTCGGTGGTGCCATGACCTTTCCAACGGAGCTCTCTCACATCCCGGCCCGTGGGATCAAGAGCCAGGGCTGGACACTACAGGGCTTGCAACACAGATCCGCGTTCGGACTGGCTGCAAGCCCCCGGATAGAATCCGGGGGTTCATGACCAGCGTTTGAGCAGGTGAGCTACTTTGCCATCGGGCGTTAGCTCGTAGCGGATGCGGTCGGGGTTAACATCTTCAACATCTTTAGCATAGTCTGCTGCAATGATTGTATCGTGAGGATGAGCAATATGCCAGACATCTGCAACCGCGCCGGCTTCATCTGCGCGGTAGACAAACCGGCGAGGAATTTTAGACTTTTGTGCAAGATTTTCTGCTTTGCCAAAGGATTTCTTAGCTTGTGGATCATCAAGATAAGGATCATAGACCTCAAATATTTGTGGAATTCGTACGGCTTTTGGCTCACCTAAGTACAGAAATACAACGGGTTTTCCTTCTGCGCTATCGATTGCAGAGCGTATAATCATATTGTTACGCCCATTTTTTGCCGTGAGCACAGCCAGCACGGAACCGGGCAGGCGCCCTTCAATGCCCGTATAGACAACAGGCAAAAGCCCTTTCTGCTTTTGTTGTCTATAGTTTATATAAGCTACTAGCATACAAATGCCAGCAACAGTGCCGCCAAAAAGTGTTGCCGGGCGTTTGTATATCAGATTAGTAGTCCACGCAGTCGCTACCAGGAACGTGGTAAGGATGCCTAACCAGAAGTCGATATTGTACCAGAGCTCTCGAATTCTCATACGCCAGTTCCGTACAGGAGAAGCCAGCATCTCAATGTTTTCAAGCTCTAATCCGCCTGCAGGTGCAGGTCTGTTGACCCGTGCATTTGCTTGACCGGATTCCGCTACATGATACAGCGTGTCGTCAGTGGAAAGTTGTGAGGCGCCATTACCAGTGGCGTTTGATAATTGCGCAGCCAGGGTGCGAGCTGCTTTACGTTCGCGAGAACGAATAATATCCAATCCCAAACAGGTGAGCGTAAAAGCCCCAAGTAATCCAAAGGCGTACAACTCTCCAAGAAAATTGATGTTCCCATTCGCTATCAAGAGCACGGCAATGGGGATGCCTGTAACAAGAGCAATAGCGTATTGGGGTGTTCCGCGCAGCTTATTGCGTTTGAGAACAAAAGGCGGGAAAAAATCCATACGCGAAAGTGCCATGAAGACGTGGTAGGCGCCTATAATAGCCGTATTGCTTGCAAATACCAGCAATGCGCTGGCGCTGATAGCAACTTCAGTTTCTAAAATAATGTTGCCCCAATTACCAGCAAGTAACGAAATAACCTGTCCCGAAAGTATTGGATCTTTTAGGGTTTGAGCCGGTAGCAGCATTGTCGATAGCATGGTCAAGAGAGGGCTTGTAATACCGATCGTCAACACGACAAACAAAAGCGCAAGTCCTGCAACCTTTTTACGTGGCGTTTTCATGACGGGAGAAAGTTGCGAGATACTTTCCAGACCAGAGAAGGCGAGGAAGGAAGCCGCGAAACCTATCAAAATAGAAGTCGGTCCAAGTGAATGGTTCGCAAACATTTGAGGGATAAGAGCAATGAAATCTGAGAAAGAAATATGGGTAAAAACCGTCACAAGGATAGCCAGGTCGCTAAGAAAGGCAATGATGGCTCCCACTAAACTCACTTTTGCGCTCTCACTGATGCCTACCCAGTTGAGAATACCTAAGAGTATCAGAGTGGCGATAGCAATCCACAAAGCGAACGGGCCAATTGCAGGGAGAACGACACCAAGATAAAAAACTCCCGAGAGGGAACTGATAGCGGCGGTAAGGAAGTAATCGACGAGAATAAACATCCCGCCTAGTGCTCCAAACCAGTGGTTGATCGCTTGCGCTGCCACTGTTACCACTCCTCCACCTTGAGGGAAGCGGTAGGTTACCTCCGCATACTTCAGCGTGAGCAGTACAAATACGGACATGGTTAGGAGGACAAAAAATCCAGCCAGGGTGGTAATACCCTCAGTATTATAGAGGATTCCTGGGACGTAATATATTGAGGTGCCGATATCTGCGAAAACAACTGCCCAGCAGAGGAGGGGACCTAAAAGGGTTTTCCCACTGCTGTGTACATCTTCACCGATCGTATGTGATGCTACTTCTGCCTTCGATTCTTGTGCCATAGAAAATGCGGCATGAGGACCCGTCTCCCTTTAAGGGACGGGAGGGAATGCCGCCTCTCCTTTCTGTGTATACCCATACCCGTCTGCTTTTTGGAGGACTTGGCAATACTTTTGGCCAATATCGGTCACTTTGCCTTTGTTGGTGGAGATGGTAAAGGCTCCTTTTGCCTTGACTGACACCCTGCCTGTGTGGACTCCAGGATGCTTGAGATGAGCGGGAACGACCGCTTTGACGATATCACCCGTATGAAATGGGTGCGAGAAGTGCTTTGCTTTGGGGTTGGTGCGAGGAAAGCCGAACTCATTCATTAAGCACATCTGGCGAGAGCCATGCCCGTTGGCGGTGATTGCTAGTGGCTTGATCTGATTGACCTGCAGCACCGGTGGCGTGCTGGCACCCACGCACGCGGCATCTAACCAGTGCGTTTTGGGCAAGTTTCGAAGTTGGCGGTTGTACTTCGTCGTCCCGCCGCTGCCACACTCCATGGGGAGTCCTGTCTCCTTCAAGTGCTCGAAGAGTGCCCATCTCGTCGAGTTGACTGCAGTGGCATCTTTGAGTGGGGTTTTGGCCTGGGCTTGCATCTGCTTGAGGAGATCGGGTTTCTTTGCCAGGAATACGGCAATATCCTGGGTGCCCTTGCGTTTGTTGCAGGATTCGCAGGCCAGGCAGAGATTACTGATGCGGTCAGTGCCTCCATTGGCACGGGCCACAATATGCTCGATCTCCAAGGGAACGTTCTGCTTGCCACAGTACGAGCATGCTCTGCCCCACTTTGCTAAGAGATACTCACGACACTCATAGCCTGCCAGCGTTCCCTGCTGGTATTGGATGCCGCTTATTTCTGGGTTCTGCATGAGTTGCAGATCGAAGCGAACGAGTTCCAGACTGATCGCCCTGATGGGGCAAAGTTTGCGCAGGCGCTTCACCCAGGTCACGATGTTGAACACTCTGCTCTTTAAGGAAGGGGCAAGCCAGCCTTGTGGCCTGATGCGATTCTGAAACCTGGGCTTGCGGTATCTGGTATGGCGTGCTCTTCTGCCACGGCGTACCGCTCGGCGGTCATCAAGCGCCTTCTTGATCTGCTGGCTGCGGTGCGCAAGCTCTGCGGCAAAAAGCACCCGGCCGCTTTCATCGTCCACAATGGCGATCCCGGTGGTCCGGCTCCCAGGGTCGAGTTTGAGGCGGAGAGGCGGTACCTGCGGCTGCTCGATGGCAGCCTTGAGGATGAGTGTAAACGGGTAACGTTTCAGCACGGCAGCTTTGCCGGCCTTGAGCAAGAGGCGTGCTTGGCCGGGATGCACCGGGGAAAGTGGCTGCCTATTAGTATCGACGAGAAACACGAAACTCACTAGATGGCTCCTTTGCTCTTGACCGAGCCTCCGGATGACCCGGGTAATGTGTGCCTTGACAATGTTCAAAACGGTTTCACGTGCAAATCACTGGCTTAACCCTTGTAGACCTATTTAAATCTGCACCGTAGAGCCTGTGGCTGGCAACGCACCACAGGGTACCTAATTTCGCTCTGAACGTAGCTAGCAAGCTAGCTAAGTCTGGACAGGTGAGCTTGTCGAAACAAGCCCATCCCCTTTAGGGGATTGGGTTCCTGACGAGAGCCTACCTCGATAGAAGGAAAAATACTCACGCCAAAAGAGTAAAGCCGACACCGGTCAGGTGGCGGCATTTGCACCTTGCTGTTAGTGTAACATAGCAGTGTTGAGGGGGCAAGGTAATCATTGCTCTTTTTGTTGTTGACGTGATCTCTCTTTTTCTCATATGCTTAAAAAGAGAACCGGAGGAGATGTAAGACAGTCGCCAAGAGCGAGTTGTTAAGAGTGGGCTATGGAGCAAACAGATCATTTACCATCATTATATGTCAAGGAAGTGCTGCCCTGGAGACGTTATCTCATTGACAGCGTACTGGCGGTTGTAGGAACACTTGTAATCACTGGTATATTCTACATCTTTAAACTCTATCCACGAATCCCTAATATCTCGCTGCTTTACTTGCTGGTGATATTAACCCTGGCAAGTACACGTGGCCTTTATGCCGCCATATTGGCCGCAGTCGTAGCATTCCTCTCATTTGACTTTTTGCTCGTCCCTCCTTTCTACACGTTTACGATCGCCAAATTCGACGAGTGGCTGGCTTTGTTTGTATTTCTGGTAACGGCGATCATTACGAGTCAATTGGCTTCGGCATTGCGCCAACGAGCGGAGCAAGCACGTCGCCGGGAGCATGAAACGCGCATTCTTTACGAATTGGTGCGCGCAACGAATAGCGAAGAGGATCTAAAGCGGCAGCTTCATATTCTTTCGCGGGCAGTAGTCGATGTTTTTTCTTCCTGGGGAGTGCGTGATTGTGAAATACTTCTGCCAGATGCTAAAGGAAAGCTGATTGTGCAGGGAAGCTCAAAGCAGCCATTGGACCAGGTGAAACTTTCATCAGATGAAGAAGCAACAGCTTCCTGGGTAATGGCACAGGCCCAAACGGTGGAGTTGCATGATGTCGCGCTTGTCCCCCAGAAATCCACCGAGTATGCACCGCGAGCTGTTGTGCGCAGTACCGCAAATAAGGATGCGGTGCGAAGGTATATCCGTATGATCCCATTAAAAATGGGTCAAAAGGTACATGGTGTACTTTGCTTATTCATGGAGGATAATCCACGACTCTTTGCCTTAGAAAGGAGCCTTGGAGCGGAACGAGAACGGTCAAACTCCCAATCCGCGTTCTTCTGGACTTTCGTTGATCAAGCCACTTCAGTGATTGAACGTGCGCGTTTGCGCCGGGAGAGCTTGCAAATTGAGGTGTTGCAACGGACTGATGCGCTTCGCGCAGCTCTTCTCTCCTCGATCTCCCATGATCTTCGTACTCCACTTGCGTCGATTAAAGCCTCTGCCAGTAGCCTACTGCAGGAAGATGTGCGGTGGAGCGATGAAGAGCGACGTAGTTTCACCCTGGCCATAGAACGTGAAGCTGACCGGCTCAATCGCCTGGTAGCGAACCTGCTGGATATGTCTCGCATCGAAGGGGGAGCGCTCAAACCCCAAAAAGAGTGGTATCCTATAGATGAGTTGATTCATGATGTGCTGGGTCGTATGCAACCAATATTGCTAGATCGCATAGTGCAAACACATATACCAGAAGATCTTCCGCCGGTGCAGCTTGACTATCTGGAGATTGAGCAAGTATTGACCAATCTCATTGAAAATGCAGTGTATTATACGCCATCCGACTCACCTATTGAAATTAGCGTGTACATTCAGGGAGATCAGATGGTCATTAGTGTTGCTGACCGTGGTCCGGGCATTCCTCCCGCCGATTTAGAGCGAGTATTTGATAAATTCTATCGCGTGTTGGGAGGCTCGGCTGAACGCCCTGCAGGTTCGGGACTTGGGCTTGCCGTGAGCAAAGGCTTGGTCGAAGCACATGGAGGACATATCTGGGCAGAAAATCGTGAGGGTGGTGGAGCTGTATTTCGTTTCACATTACCATTGGAAAGAAAAGAGGGAGTGAGTGATGAGTAAAAGTGGTGCGCGAATTCTGGTTGTTGATGACGAGATCGAGATCTTGCGTGCGTTGCAGCGCAGCCTAAGCGCTCATGGTTACGAGGTATTCACGGCTTCAACGGGTGAAGAGGCGTTAGAAGCTATTGCTCATTACCGACCCGATTTAATGTTGCTTGATCTGGGGTTACCAGGCATGAGTGGCCTGGAAGTGTGTAAAAGGGTGCGAGCACAGTCAAATTTGCCTATCATCGTGCTTTCAGTGAAAGACACCGAACGTGATAAAGTGTTAGCTCTCGATCTGGGGGCCGACGACTATGTGTCCAAACCCTTTGGCATGAATGAGGTGCTGGCACGCATCCGGGTGGCGTTGCGTCATGCCGCTCAAGTGGAGTCGGGCACTGAGCCGATCTTTACGGCCGGGCCGCTACGAGTTGATTTTGCGCAGCGCCTGGTGCAAGTTGATGGTCAAGAAGTCAAGCTGACGCCAACTGAATATGATCTGCTCAAAGCCCTTATTAAGAATAAGGGTAAGATTATGACACGCCATATGCTACTGTCCCAGGTGTGGGGAACTGGCTATGGCACTGAATCACATTACCTGCATGTGTACATCGGCCAGTTGCGCCGCAAAATTGAACCGGACCCTGCGCATCTTCGCTTTATCCTCACCATATCCGGTGTTGGTTATCGCTTCAATGCGGATGATGACTGAAACCAAATTTGTTGCATATTGAGCAAATCTTTAGATGTCTCCGTTTTCTTTTTAGACCTCATTGACATACCTCTGGATACACTGTAGTTGTGAGTGAAGAATGATACCCAAATGCATTCAGAAACGCTGCTCTCGCAGCTAGAAAGATGCGGCGGCATCTTTCTCATCTGAATGCAAGGAAGTGTTAAATCTTTGCCTCCATGAAAGACTGTTCAGTACACCTGGAGGTTCTGATGAAGACAACACGTATTTTACTGCCTTTTGTGCATGGTGTAGATCTATTTGCAATTGAGCAAGCTTTACAATTCGCCAAAAGTCAGGGGGCCACGCTCGTTCCTCTCGTGCTTATCCACGTACCAGAAGAGCGGCGAAAAGGGGTGCGTCTCGAACATATCCAGCAGTCCAGAGATTTCCTGGAGACGGTAAAATACAAGGCTGCAAGGTATGCCGTTCCAATTGAGAGGCTGGAAGTTTTTACCAGCGATGTTGTACAGAGTATCAATCTTGTGGCAGGTGAAATGGCGTGTGAGGGTATGCTGCTCTTCATAGGTCGTAAAGATGGTATTCTCCTCCAGGTGAACGAGATTAAACGTCTCTTGGAAATGCCGAGCTGCAAGCTCTACATCATACATTTGCAGACAAATACGCATAAGAGATTCACGCACATGCTGCGCCAGCGTTTCTCTCATTGGCTAAATGAAAGAAGCAAGAGAAAGGGAGAGCCGAAGCAAGAGCAGGAATATCTCGAAGAGGAAGCAGAGCTTTCAATAAGGGCATAAAATACTACATTTATAAGGTTGTCCTGCTATGAGTACGGTTGAACATCTATTGCCAATTGAGCGGAGCAAAACGCGCTCCTGGCAAC
>JBKPAZ010000240.1:0-31562 GCA_046726655.1 Chloroflexota bacterium | reverse complement strand
TAGATCTTGACCCAACGGAGAAACGTTCCCCAGCCTGCATCATGGATGGACTTGGCAAGATGACGATTCTTGACCATATTGCGGATGTTGAGGTCTTCATAGGCAATCAAGTCGCTAGACGAGATGAGCGCGTTCGCCTGTTTGCGGGCGAAATCCTCACGCTGCCTCTGGACCTTCAAATGTGCCTTTGCCAGTTGCTTCCTGGCCTTCTTACGGTTGGTGCTTTTCTTCTGCTTGCGGGAGAGGTGCCGCTGCAAGCGTTTCAACTTTTGCTCTGCCTTACGATAGTGATGCGGGTTCTCTCTCGTATGCCCTTCGGAGTCGGTATAGAACGCTTTCAGCCCAACATCGATTCCAACCTGTTTGCCGGTTGGCAGATGTACGATGTCTCGCTTTGTCTTGACAACAAATTGGATAGAGTAGCCATCAGCCCGTCTCACCAGCCTCACCCGCTTAATCTGCTTGGTCGGGAATGCTGCAATCTTCTGCTTCGGATTCCCAACGAGTCGCAGCCGACCAATGCCACAGCCATCGGTGAGGGTGATGTGCTTCCCATCGGGTTCCAGCTTCCAGCCCGTTTGCTTGTACTCGACGCTCCGATTATCGTGCTGGAATGTGGGATAGCCTTTCTTGCCAAGCTTGTGGCTCTTGCATTGGTCATAGAAACGGGAAATAGCAAACCACGCTCGAGCAGCGCTGGCTTGACGCGCCTGGGAATTGAGACGAGTAGCAAAGGGATACGCTTTGGCAAGCACAGCACAATAGCACTGCAAATCGTTCTGAGAGATACCTCGCTCATCCATCCAGAGACGAAGACATTTATTGCGGATGAACTGTACTATTCTGATGGCTTCATCAATAGCCGTGTATTGTGCCTGAGAGCCATCAACTTTGTATTCGTAGATCAGCATGCGCTTGCCTTTCACTCGCTTGTCTGGTAGAGTATACAGCATTATGATGCTGTATGTCAAGCAAGGGGAGTACCATGGAGAAAGTACGTATCACAGTCTATATCACGACACGCCAGCAACGGCAATTGGAACAGAGGGCAGAGGTAGAGGGCTTGCCAATGGCCGAGATCATTCGGCGGGCGTTGGATACGTACTTGTCCTGGGATGATCCAACCTATACCCCCGAACCCAAGCCCCAAACAAGGAACGCTCATTCATCCCCGTCTTAAAAGTGCTGGGCTTTCTGGGCCATTTTCTGTAAGTTATCTTACCTATGGCTAGAGCCAGAATTACGATCCCAGGAACAAGAAACGAAAAGAGGAGGTACAAATAGGCGTGTCTCCTCTTTTTTATGACTTCTAGTCCCATTTCAACTTCCCGTTGCAGACGCAATTGCTCTGCTCGCTCGTGAACAGGTCTGCTGCATCAGTTCGGCAGTGGGTGGAGAAATCTCTACGATATATCATGTAATCACAACCAGGTTTTAACCAGACTACAACCTCCTTGCTCTCCCAATCTATCCATATTTTCTGTTATTCTTCTCCTGGCGCTTAGACTAAAACATTTGGTGTGAGAGGGATAGGTCGTCATCGTTTATACACCAAATTTTCGTGTTCGAAGCCATTTACTTGTGGGTAATTCCAAGGGGAGAGCCATGTCAAGCGCTCTTCGCTCAGGTTACCCTCGCTAGAGGAGGGGGGAAACATCCTCCCATCAATGAAGGAGGTATTTAACAATGCATCGTTTCAGACTCCGCCATCGCTTCTTACTGACATCGGTGCTGCTTGCCGCCACTGTCGTGCTCGTCCTTGCAGCGCTGGCCGGTTCCAGGGTTACCACCACCCACGCAGCACGATCAACAGCCCAGACCGCAGACCCGCTAACCAATGCCCAGGGTGAGTGCCAGAGAGCGATCTGCACGTGAACCCAGGTCTGACGGCCGGTCATCCCTTCGCCTGCCCAGCCATCCAGAACGCGCATGCGCGCATCACTATCAGCGATCGGTTTATCACTGGTGCGCAAAACGATGTCATGATCTTGACTGCCAGCGGGCTGCCGAAGAATACGGGCTTCGATATGTTCCTGATCCAGAACTCGCCACTGGATAGCGGCACCTTTACCAATTTCGGCTTTGGCTGGTACCAATCCGACTTGCAGAGCGACTCCTTTGGCCATACCCAGGTCAATGTCCAGGGCATCTTCGACAAGGAGACCTTCATTGTGAACTCTCCCCCTGCCAACCCGTTCGTTCCGATCCACACCTTCAACGTGGGCTTCTGGTTCGACTCACCAACTGACGAGCAGAAGGTGTGTGGCAACCAGACTGCGCCTACCGCGACGCCATTTAACGGCGAGCAGAACGCGGGACTGCTGGCGATGATCACCCAGGGTGAGCCGCTGCAGTTCGTTGTGGGACACTAGGAGGAGGGTGGCTAAACCCTCAGCATTCGTTCCGTCGAAGCGCGCGAGCCGTAGAGCAGGGTACGGGTTCGGTCGACGGATACCAGGCTCCCACTTCACTGTCAAGGCTGCTCTCCCCTCTCGCGCCTTTCAGGGCGTTGTAGGTAAATGCCTCACAGCGTCAGCTCGCTAAGGCCGTAGACAGTTCGAGACCCCACAGTGACTAGCCACTCACTGTGGGGTCTCTGTCAACAGCGCATCGATACCCAGGTTGCTCCTCCCTATCTGCATGAGCGACAGTTTGCACACGCCCCCTGCCTATGGGGAATGGCCACTGTTCGCTTTACGCCAGCATTCGAACGGACAAACCGCCTGCATACTTTCATTCTACTCAAAAACACAGAAAAACTCGGAATAGAGAATGATTTCCTATACTGTATATTAGCTCTTTACAACGGATACAAACGATACAAATGATACAAACGATATAACTGCGACAAGTGCGACAAACCAGAGTTTACTGCTTCCAATCCAAAACTGACTTGCTCAATATAGGTCATTCGCAAAAGCCCTGTCTTTCGTTTCCCTATACTTGACAACGATACATAACGATGGTAAAATAGTAACCACTATAGTGGTTACTAAGAATGAATATGATCACAGCTATTGAACAGTTGCAGCAGATTGGACTAAATAAGTACGAAGCCGAGGCTTATTACACGCTTCTGGCTGAAGGTCCACTGACTGGTTATGAACTAGGAAAACGTTCACAGGTGCCCCTCTCTAAAAGCTACGAGGTGCTGGAGCGATTGACGCAGAAAGGTCTCGCGCTTGTCCAACCAGGTGATCCGCCGCGCTACATCGCCGAGGATCACATGCGTTTTCTCGGACGAGTGCGACAAACCATGACGATGACGCTTGATAACCTGGCCGGTTCTCTTGCTCTCATCAGACGCTCGCACTTGGGAGATGAGTTCTGGGTCCTGCGAGGACATCAGCGTATTCTGGCCAGAGTGCGGGCGATGGTAATAGATGCGCAACAGACGATTTGTCTTTATCTACCGCCTGCTTATGATGCTGAATTAGCTGATGTTCTAGTTATCGCTCGCGGAAAGGGCTGTCACATCTTACAGGCACCAACCACACACCAGAGCCAGGATGATGATGACCTTATTATGCTTCTGGTTGATGATCGCGAAGCGCTTGCCGGTACACTCACCCCTGCTATGCACTGCCAAGCTGTTGTTAGCTCAAATCAGGCAATCGTCACAGCGCTACGTATGTACTTTGCTCAGCAATCGCCTGTTGAGATCTCGCCTCCTGTTTCCCCGGCTGTACCAGCCCTGCAAGATAATCAGAGTGATCAGCTTGATTGGATGGCCTGGGAGGAGCGCAAGCAACGCCGTCTCTGGCGCCTGAGTACAGATAATCGTGTTGCTTGATCATTGAAAACAATACTTACCGAAGGAGAAGTGCCAATGAACTATGATATTCGGGATCTTTCCCTTGCCGAACGTGGACGGCAGCGGATCGCCTGGGCTGCGCGTAATATGCCCGTCCTACGCCACGTCCAAATAGAATTCGCCTCTGAACATTCTTTTCAAGATCGCCGGATTGCCGCCTCGCTCCATATTACAACTGAAACGGCAGTTTTACTCCTTGCTTTGAAGGCTGGCGGAGCGCAAATTGCCCTTTGCGCTTCGAATCCTCTCTCAACAAAAGACGACGTTTGCGCTGCGCTCGTCGCAGATGGCATCTCGGTCTATGCACAGTATGCAGAGGATCTCGCTACCTACCAGCGACACATCGAACAAACCCTGGCTATCGAACCGCACCTGGTGATGGATGATGGAGCTGACTTAATTGTTGCCCTACACAATGGTTCTGCCGGTAAGAGTGTGGTAGCCGGTATTGAGGAGACGACGACCGGGGTTGTACGCACTCGCGCCCTGGCCAGGGCTGGATTGCTTCATTTTCCTGTAATTGCGGTCAACGATACTCCCACCAAACGCTTCTTCGATAACCGTTACGGCACCGGCCAGAACACCATTGATGGCATCTTGCGGGCGACAAATACCTTCTTAGCAGGGTCAATCTTCGTAGTTGCTGGCTATGGCTGGTGTGGGCGAGGAATCGCGATGCGCGCTCGTGGGATGGGTGCGCGTGTTATAGTCTGCGAGGTCAATTCAGTCAAAGCGTTGGAAGCCAATATGGATGGTTTTCAGGTGCTGCCAATGGCTGAAGCTGCACCACTTGGCGATATCTTTGTAACTGCCACAGGTATGGCAGGAGTGATTCGTGCCGATCATTTTCTGGCAATGAAAGATGGTGCGATCCTGGCTAACTCCGGCCACTTTGATGTCGAAGTAGACGTTGCCTCCTTGCGTCGCCTGGCAATCGGTGAGAAAGAAATTCGCGAGCACTTGACCGAGTTTCGCTTACCATCTGGACGCGCCCTCTATTTGCTTGCCCAGGGACGTCTGGTTGGCCAGGTTGCTGCTGAAGCTAGTCCTGCATCGGTGATGGACCTCAGCTTTGCTGACCAGGCCCTTTCTGCACGCTACCTTTTCCAGGACGGTCAACATCTGCTACCGGGTGTGTATGAAGTTCCGCCTGAGATCGATGAGCGCGTCGCTAGCCTCAAGCTACAATCGCTCGGTGTCCGGTTAGATATCCTTGATGATACTCAACGAGCTTACCAGGAATCCTGGCAATTGGGAACCGTTTGAGGAACTTCGAATGCATAGGTTATGTCTTTTATTATCACACAAGTATAGGGACGTAAAACTTTTTCCCGCATGGTTTGGGAGATGATGCGCAGGTGTTTGACGTTCGATTATGGTATGCTACTCAATAAGTTCGATCTTTGCGCTTGAGTCAAGAAGGAAATTACCATGACGCATGACTCCCACACAACATCTAAAAATGCTAAATCGCGATCCGACCACGTAGTAATAGCTTTGCCCACCGGTGGGCAAAGCTTGAAGCCTACCAAACACCGTTCCACGCCACTCGACTACGCCTTAATCTTCTCATTTTTCGGATCATACAACGGCTCCTTCATTACCGTTGCTCCGTAGAGTATCCCAAACAACTGCAACTCGACACGGGTCCCCGGCATCGTGTACTCCACAGGCAAATACCCATACGCAATACTTTCTCTCACCGTATACCCATATCCAGCGCTCGTCACAAAGCCCAGCACTCGCTCGCCATCGAGCAAAGGTTCGCCTCCCAATGCCACAGCTGCCGGGTCATCCAGCACCATACAACTCAGTTTGCGTGTGACACCCTGTGCTTTCATACGCTCTAACGCTTCCCTACCGAGGAAATCGCCTTTCTGCAGCTTGACTGCGAAGCCCAGGCCCGCTTCGTATGGGTTATATTCCGAATGGATATCGGCGCTCCAATAGCGGTATCCTTTCTCCAGGCGCAGCGACTCGATAGCTCGATAACCAGCCGCCAGCATACCCAGCGGTTGCCCGGCCTCCCAGAGTGTATCCCATAACTTGAGACCATACTCCATCGGTGCATAAATCTCCCAGCCTAGCTCGCCTACATAGGTCACGCGCAGCGCTAACACCGGTATATTGCCGATCGTCACATGTTGCGCTGTCAGGTAAGGGAAAGCTTCATTTGAGAAATCATACTCGCTCACCTGCTGCATCAGGTCGCGCGCTCGTGGTCCCCATACACCGATGCAGCAACGGCTCGACGTGATGTCATTCACATAGACCGATCCATCGGCAGGCATCTGGCTGCGAATCCACGAGAGATCATGGTTGCCAAAGGCTGTGCCGGTGATGATCTGGAAGCGGTCAGCGGCCAGGCGTGTGACTGTCAGGTCGCACTCGATGCCGCCGTGCTTGTTTGGCATCTGCGTGTAGGTAATAGCTCCTATGGGTTGATCCATCTGATTATCTGTAATGAATTGCAAAAAAGCCAGTGAGCCGGGGCCAAGCACCTCAATCTTGCTGAAAGAGGTTTCGTCAAACATAGCTACACGCTCGCGTGTGGCCTGGTGTTCAGCGCCAATAGCGGGCGACCAGTAACGGCTGGCCCAACTGTAGGGTACAGGCCATCCTTGATCTTCAGCCAATGCTTCGTTCGAGGCAAACCAGTTGGGGCGCTCCCAGCCAGCTTTCTCGCCAAAGACCGCGCCGAGTTCTTCAAGACGGTTATAGACGGGACTGAGGCGCAGTTTACGCGCACTGCTGCGTTCCCGCATGGGATAGCTGATATCATAGTACGTGCTGTAGATTTCGTTGACGCGAGTAGCGATGTAACGACGGCTTGCCGTGTATGCGCCGAACCGCCGGATATCCATTTCCCATAAATCGAGCCCAGGTTCACCGTCGATAATCCACTCTGCTATCATCTTGCCTACACCACCAGCGCCGGAGATGCCATGCGCACAGAAGCCGCAGGCGGCCCAGAAGCCTTTAACATCCGGCGCTTCGCCCAGGATAAACTCACCATCGGGCGTGAACGATTCCAGGCCGTTGATGCGCTTCACAAGATCGACACCACGTAGTGTTGGAACACGCTTAACACATCCCTCCATCAAGCTCTCGAAGCGCGGCGGGTCGAAACTGTGTATCGTCGGATTCGAGCTATCAGGAATTGCGTCAACATCGAAGGCTGCCGGGTCGTGCTCGTATCCACCGAGTACCATGCTGTTGCCATCCTGCCTGAAATAGACCAGGTTATCGGGGTCCCGCAGGTTAGGAATGCTGATCTCTCCTGCCAGTTCTGGTATAGGGCCGGTCTGGGCATATTGATGTTGCATGGGAATGAGCGGGATAGAAATGCCGGCCATGCGACCGATGCGTGGCGACCAGATGCCGGCAGCAATGACTACTATTTCTGTGTGTATGCGACCTTGTGAAGTGTGAACTGCCTGCACACAGCCATTCACAACTTCGATCCCCGTGACGCGAGTATTTGCATAGATGGTTGCGCCTCGCTGTTGTGCTGTAGTCGCCAGGGCCTCTGCCAGGATAGGCGCTTTTGCAGAACCGTCGGTGGGCAAAAATAAGGCGCCTTCGACTCCTTCCAGGCTCATCATCGGAAACATGCGTTTTGCTTCACTGGCGCTGATGAGTTCTGCCTCTAATCCGGCGCTTCTGGAAAATCCTACCTGCCGTTTGAGCTCTTCCATACGTTCTTTCGATGAAGCCAGGCGCAGGCTTCCGACCTCAAAGTACCCTGGCTCGCCATCTACCTTGAGCTGTTTATACAGCGAAATGCTATAGACCAGCATCTTCGTCAGGCTAATAGATGAGCGCAGTTGACCAACAAGGCCCGGCGCGTGCGATGTCGTCCCGCTGATCGGTGACCCCTGCTCCAGGACAACAATATCGCGCCACCCTCGTCCAGTCAGGTGGTATGCAATGCTGGAACCAGCGATGCCGCCACCTATAATGACAACCCTGGCTTGATCGTGCATGGATGGGTCTCCTTGATTGAAAAATTGTTTTGACGATATGGCCCCTACGTTCTCACTTCCTGTAGCCACTGCTCGAAAGGCGATATTTCGACATTTCGTAAAAAGCGATTGAGATGATGATGCGCATACTCTCGATAATCAAAATCGAGTTCTGAAATGCCCATTTGTAAAAAGCCCCAGAACGATTCGCGTAAATCGGAGCCGAGTCGCATCAGGTGGAGATGTGCCAGGTCAGCAGGGCGCACCTCGCCAAAATAGTAACCTGACAGCAGTTCACACTGCTCTTCATTCAAGGACTGGTTGACGGCAAAGTTGCCCAGGTCGAAGAACAGGTCGCCCATCCCGGCGTACTCCCAATCGAGAATGCGGATAGTCTGACCATCGTCAATAAAATTGCTGGCAAGCAGGTCGTTATGGCAGGGTTTGGTGTGCTCTGTCCCACTTTTGGCAAGCGCTTGCTCGATTTGGCCCATCAACGCAAAAACTTGGGGAAGCGTATCAGGAAACGAGACGCCATGTTCTAGTGCCAGTGTGTGATAGTTGCGCACCGTCTCGAAAGGAGAGAAGGTGCCTGGAAAAGCTGGCCCAGCGTGATAGCGCTTTATGGAATCGACGATGCGGCGCAATGTTTCGTCCTGGGCAGCAGTTTCAGGTGAGATGCCTGTGCCAACGATGAATCGCGTGACGAGCACATCTTCTGCTGCAAGAAAGTGCATCACCTCCGCTCCGACACCAACCTGTGCAGCAATTGTAGTGCAGATGCTCTCGCGTCCGCGGTCGATGCCAAGCAGGTGCGTGCCTTTGCCTCCAATGCGTAGCACAAAGGTTTCTCCGCCCACGTCTACGCGATAATTCTGGTTTGTAATACCGCCAACCAGGGGTGTCACTGTTGTACCGGCTACATTCCATCCTGGTATCTGGCCCAGGATGCGCTCGATGTGCTGATCCATCGCTCACCTGCTCCTTGCTTTTCAATGAGCATACATCCTCATTCCGGCTGCGTCAAGAAATACTTTGTATATAAAAGTATCGTTGTATTGAGATACCTCAACCATGGGTGACAATTCGAAGATCAATCATAACCTGAGACCACTTCTATCTTCATTTCACAATTTGAAATGAACCCCTGTACAACCCAATTGTTTTGTGGTATACGTTTCTTTGTCACACTATCTCTCCTATCATGCAATTGTGCTGAAACGTCACATCGTAGTGCGTTCCTCTATCTGAGAAGAAGAGCATAGCATGTCTCAGCCTCTCGTAGGCATCATTGCCAATCCCGCTTCCGGTCGCGATATTCGTCGCCTTGTCGCGTATGGCACCGTCTTCGATAATAATGAGAAAATGGCGATTGTGCGCCGCGTACTCCTGGGTCTCGAAGCTGTAGGCATTACGCAAGTGGCTTTTATGCCTGAGCATGAATTCGGCATACTACCTCGTGCTATCAGTGGACTGACTGGACGGACACAGGCGTCCTCTCTTCAAACATTTCCTCTATCGATGCCAGTCCTGGCTACCAGCGCAGATTCCACTCGCGCTGCTCGGATGCTCGCTTCCATTGGCGCAGGCTGCATCATCACACTTGGCGGAGACGGCACGAACCGCGCTGTTGCCAGGGGGTGTGGCACTGTTCCGCTCGTACCAATCTCGACGGGCACCAACAATGTCTTTCCTGCCTTCCTGGAGGGTACTATTGCGGGTATGGCTGCCGGGCTGGTCGCTATAGGACATGCAGGCCCGCATGCGGTGCATCGCGCGCGCCGTTTAACAGTTCTCATCAATGGTGAGGGGAAAGAGAGCGCGCTCGTTGACGTGGTCTTGTCCTCTGTGCCTTTTGTGGGTTCGCGAGCTATCTGGGATCTTTCAACCGTGAGTGAAGTCGTGCTGGCGCGAGTGGCGCCAGCCACGATAGGCCTATCCGCGCTTGGTGGCGCGCTGTTGGATGGCGCAGCAAACGGCGTTGAACAACCAGGTATGCATATCCTGTTGGGATCAGGTGGGCCTGAGGTGCTGGTTGCTCTGGCTCCTGGTCTCATTGAGTGGGTAGCAGTCACAGAATACCAGCGACTGCTTATCAATGATGTCGTGCGTTTCCAGCCTGGCGCTGGCACGGTTGCGCTGGATGGCGAGCGTGAGATCGAACTCTCTTCCACATCGGTGGTGGAAGTTCGACTTTGCGCTGATGGTCCATATGTCGTCAATGTCCCTGCCGCGCTGGAAGGGGCAGCACTAGCGGGTCACCTGCATCGTTAGCAGGTCGACGAATATTTTATAGATACCTCTTGTAGGTATCTTACTCAACAGTTAGGAGGTTTGCAGCTATGGTAACCAAACAGGGTAGTGTCAGTGCGCAAACGTTGGATAAGTCCCAACTGCTTCGCATGTACGAACAGATGGAGACTATTCGCGTATTTGAAGAACGTGCTGGCAAGGAGTTCGCTTCGGGTAAAGTTCCTGGTTTCGTGCATCTGTATGCCGGCGAAGAAGCGGTCGCTGTTGGTGTCTGCTCGCATCTGACAGACGATGACTACATTACCAGCCATCACCGTGGTCATGGTCACTGCATCGCCAAAGGCGTGAGCTTGCGCGAGATGGTGGCTGAATTGCTAGGTCGCGAGGCAGGGGCCTGCCGTGGCAAAGGCGGCTCAATGCATATTGCGGATGTGAACAAAGGCATGCTCGGTGCCAATGGCATTGTAGGTGGTGGATTCCCTCTCGCGGCTGGGGCTGGACTTACCGCCAAGTTCAATGGCAAAGGCCAGGTCGCTGTCTGTTTCTTTGGTGACGGCGCTGGCAATCAGGGTACCTTCCATGAAGGACTCAATCTCGCCGGTATTTGGAAACTTCCGGTCATTTTCGTCGCCGAAAACAATGGCTATGCTGAGACCACTCCCGTCAGCTATCACATGAGCTGTCGTGATATCGCTGACCGGGCTGCTGGTTACAACATGCCAGGTGTCACTGTCGATGGACTGGATGTCTTTGCGGTTTATGAAGCTGCGGGTGAGGCCATTGCACGCGCCAGGCGTGGTGAAGGTCCCAGCCTGATCGAATGTAAGACCTA
This sequence comes from Chloroflexota bacterium, assembly GCA_046726655.1. Classification (GTDB taxonomy): domain Bacteria; phylum Chloroflexota; class Ktedonobacteria; order Ktedonobacterales; family Ktedonobacteraceae; genus DATMNR01. Next base: position 20,698 of record JBKPAZ010000240.1, on the reverse strand, counting down.
TCGCTACTACGGCCACTTTGAGGGCGATACCATCTTATATCGTACCAAAGAAGAGGAAGCGTCCTATCGCGCCCGTGATCCGATTACTGCGATGCGCCGCACTCTCGTTGATCGTGGCATTGCGCAGGATGCAGAACTGGATGCTATCGACAAAAAGGCCCATGATTCTATTGATCTTGCCTGGGAATTTGCCGAAGCCGCGCCTTATCCGGCTCCAGAAGATGCACTGACCGATGTATATGTAAAATACCCGTAAAGGAGGAGACAATGGCTGTCGCAATTCGTCAAATGACCTATGCTCAGGCAATCAACGAGGCAATACGTATGGAGATGCGCCGTGACCCACGCGTTATTTTAATGGGTGAGGATGTCGCAGGTGGTGCAACCATCGATCATCTGCAAGACGATGAAGCCTGGGGCGGTGTGCTTGGTGTCACGAAGGGACTGGTCCAGGAGTTTGGGCGCAACCGCGTCCTCGATACACCCATCACCGAGGCCGGGTACATTGGCGCGGCGGTCGGCGCTGCTTCTACAGGCATGCGTCCAATAGCCGAACTGATGTTTGTCGATTTCTTCGGCGTCTGCTGGGATCAGATCTTTGACCAGGGTGCCAAACTGCGCTACATGTTTGGTGGCAAGGCAAGCTGTCCACTCGTAATCCGCACGATGATCGGCGCAGGCATGGGCGCGGCTGGCCAACATTCTGGCTGTCACTATTCAGTCTTTACCCACATGCCCGGCATCAAGACAGTTGTGCCCAGCACCCCTGCAGATATGAAGGGCCTGCTGGAAGCTGCCATCCGTGATGACGATCTCGTCGTGGTCTTTGAGAACAAGATGCTCTACAGCGTATCAGGTGAAGTTCCAGAGGGTGAGTTTGTCATCCCCCTAGGCAAGGCCGATATCAAGCGTGAGGGTACAGACGTCACGATCGTGGCTATCTCCCGCATGGTACACCAGGCTTTAGAAGCTGCCAATACACTGCAAGCACAAGGCATCTCAGCGGAAATCGTAGACCCGCGCACGCTTTCGCCCCTGGATGAAGAGACCATCCTGAATTCAGTGGCGAAGACACACCGGCTCATTGTGGTTGACGAGGATAACCCGCGCTGCAGCGCCGCCACAGACATTGCCGCGCTCGTAGCCGACAAAGCCTTCACCGAACTGGACGCGCCTATCAAGCTTGTAACGGCTCCGCACACCCCGGTGCCATTCAGCCCGCCGCTCGAGCAGTTCTATATTCCCAGCCCGGAGCGCATCGTAGCCACCGTCCAGGAATTGATGGGTTAACCCCACAAAAATTCTTTCTGTTGACTCCCCGCCGCAGGTGGGGAGTCAACAGAAAGAATTTTTGGTGCCAGTAGTAGAGAGGAGAATCACAATGGCATCTATTTTAAGCATGCCCAAATGGGGCCTATCAATGAAAACAGGGCTGATCGTGGAATGGCTCAAAAAGACGGGTCAACCTGTCCAGCAGGGCGAACCAATTGTGCAGATAGAAAGCGAAAAAGCCACCAACGAAGTTGAAGCGCCTGTCACTGGCATAATGAGATCAATAGAAATACCAGAGGGAGATAGCGCCCCCGTAGGCGCAGCCATAGCAGTCATTACCCTGCCAGGCGAACATCTCTCCGATGAACAGGTAGCACAATTACTGCGCGAAGATGCCGAGATCAAACGCCAGCGAGCCGAAATGCTCACCCAGCAACGAGCTGCACCCAAAACCTCACCAACAGGCACTTCCCCTGGAGTTGTCCGAGCGCCCACCAGCGCAGGCGGACGAGTAAATGCGTCACCTGCGGCGCGGCGACTCGCACAGGAGCTCGGCGTCGATCTTGCAATCGTGACAGGCACAGGCCCAGGCGGAATGATTGGCCGTGAAGATGTGCAGCGTGCAGCGGAAGAAGCAAAAGCTGTCTCTTCCGAAGAAGCAGAGGAAAAGATCGTCGATGTCGGGGGAGTAGCTATTAATTGCCTGATTGCCGGTCCCGCTGGTGCTCCACACGTAGTATTCATGCATGGTCTGGGAGGCTCATACGAAACATGGTCCTTGAACCTGCCCGCTTTCGCAGAACAATTCCGTATCTGCGCGCTCGACCTCGTTGGTGCTGGAAGCAGCGATAAACCAGCCATGGATTATAGCGTTCCTTCGCTGGCCGATTTCCTGGCGCGTTTTCTAGATGCTCTGGATGAAGACTGGCAGCGAGTGAGCCTGGTGGGCCATTCGCTAGGTGGAGCCATAGCTCTCACCTTCGCCTCTCGCTATCCAGAGCGCGTTGAGCGCCTGGTGCTGGTGGATAGCGCCGGGCTGGGACCAGAGATCGACGGTGAAGTACTCAACCTGATGCGAGCCGCTCCGACCATTGATGGTATAAGAGCCGAACTCACCCATTTCTTCGCCCACCAGGGACTGGTTCAGCAAGCATTAGTGGAGCAACTCTATCAGCAACGAATTCAACCCGGCGCGCGCGAAGCATTGCTCGCGACCGCCGAAGCAGCTTTCGGCGGCAATCGCCAGCATATGGACCTGCGAGAGACTCTGGCCTCCCTACCCAACGAAGTGCTTGTCATCTGGGGAAATGCTGATAGTGTGATACCTGTTGCTCATGCACAAAAAGCTCGCCTTGTGCCAAAGAGCAGGGTAGAGGTATTTGAGGCATGTGGACACTGCCCGCATATCGAACGTGCAGATGCGTTTAACCAGTTGGTGACATCATTCCTTGGGGCATAGATAGTTAGCTATTTTAATAGAGTGCGGCTGTTTGGAAGACCTCCACAGCCGCGTTTTTGTGCTGATTGATGATCATGCTGCCTCTTCGATCGTGTTATGGTATACTTGGCATTAACAAGGAGAGAACCAACCTCTCTTAAATAAAGGCAAAAATATGAGCGAGTATCAATACACTATCATACTGCACCCTGACACTGAGGAGGGAGGGTATACCGTAACTGTGCCAGCCCTCCCTGGATGTGTCACTCAAGGAGAGACTCTCGAAGAGGCTATTGCAATGGCTAAAGATGCAATCCGTCTACATGTCGAGACTCTTAGAGCTTATGGCGAGCCAGTCCCTGAGGAACGTGAGCATCCACAGGCGATCATTATTAACGTAGCTGCTGAGTGCCTTTTTCCGTGTTCAATCACGTCCGCATAAGTCTAATCACCAACTGGAAGAAAAGGGCTTTTAGTTGGCCCTGATATTACACAAACTCACAGAAAGAGGGGTCAAGGCATGACACGAGCATACAGCAACCGCATCGGGCTGATGGCCGATTCCCCCAATTTTCCCGCCGCCTGGGACCAGGTAGTAGAAAAGGTCAAAATTGCCGACGAACTGGGTTACGACTCGATCTGGCTCGGCGAATCCTGGGGCTATGAACTCTTCACCTCGATGGCCGACCTCGTACGAGCCACCAAACGTATCAAGATCGGCGCGGGTATCGCCAATATTTACTCACGCACACCCGCATTGATCGCCAGCACTGTCGCCACGCTGGATGAACGTTCCGGCGGACGTATCATCCTCGGCCTTGGCCCATCGGGAGCCAACGTAATCGAGCACTGGCATGGCGTGCCTTTCGAAAAACCGGTGCAGCGCACACGCGAATATGTCGAAATCATCAGAATGATCCTGCGCGGCGAAAAAGTGGTCTACCACGGTGAATTTTTCAATCTCGAGCGCGGCTTCAAACTACGCTTCACCCCTCCACGCACAGAAATACCCATCTATATCGCAGCCATGGGACCAAAAAACGTGGTGCAATCAGGCGAAATCGCCGATGGCGTGCTGCCCGTCTACTGGCCCGGCAATAAATGGGGTGAAATGCGCCAGCAGCTCGACGAAGGCGCGCGCATAGCTGGCCGTCCCCCGCACAGCGCCATGATCGCTCCCTATATCACCACCGTTATCCTCAACGAAAATGCAACCGGAGAAGAGCGAGCCGCGGCTCGTCTTGCTGCTGCGGCACCCCTTGCCTACTACATCGGCAAAATGGGTGTCTATTATGCGCAAATGCTCACACGCAATGGTTACGGCGCGGAGGTCGAAGCCGTTAAAGAGGGTTGGAAGCAAGGGATGAAGGGTGGCATAGAAGCCGTTTCGCCCGAACTTCTCGATGCCACCTCCATCATCGGCACGCCACAGGAGATCGTAACCAAACTCGACCAATGGGTCTCAGCAGGCGTAGATGAGCCAGTGCTGGCCATACCCAGCGGCACCCCCGACGAAGCCGCACCAAAACTAGCCGCACTTATGCAAGCCCTGAAAGCATAGCTGCAGCAAACTCATCTGCATGCTTCAAACGCTTATTGATCGACGGATGATCGTGGAAAAGAAACTCAACAACCGGCGACGGCTCAACATCCGCCAGATTCTGATTTGCCAACCGCGTCATCGCACTTTTAAACGGCTCAACCATCCGCGTTGCTTGCAGCGCATACTCATCAGCCTGGTACTCAACCAACCGGCTAAAACCATTACTAATAGGCATCACAATCAACGCAAAAGCCCCCATCAACGCCAGCAACAACGGCATAGTCGCCGCATCGGCCAGTCCGTAGTAGAGGTGTTGCGTCTCAACGGCCCAGTGTAGCGCCACATTCACCAGGTACAAACCTCCAAGCGTCAAGACCGACTGGCTGATAATCAGCTTCCAGATATCATGATGCACATGATGCCCCAACTCGTGCGCCAGCACAACCTCAATTTCATCCGGCGTATAGCGATCCAGCATCGTATCTCCCACCACAATGCGCCTTGTATTGCCCAGTCCCATGAGGGCAGCATTTGCCGCAGTCGTTTTGTTGCTCAAATGCATCGTAAAAACACCACGCACGCGGGTATGGGCGCGTTCGGCAAGCGCGAGCAATCGCTTCGTCAGGTCCCCTTCCGGCAAAGGGGTAAATTTGTAGAAAATGGGAAGAATGAGCACCGGCGCGAGATTTGCCATCACCACCGAGAAGAAGAGCAACGCCAGCGCCACCCACAGCCACCATGTTTGCGGCTGAAAGGCCAGCAGCGCATACACAAATTCAATCACAAGGATTTCCAGTACCAGGCCGAGCACCAATCCTTTGAAGAGATCACCCAACCAGCTTTTCAGCGACATGGTCGAAAGCCCGTAGCGATGTGGAAGCACAAACCCACTGTAATAAGCAATAGGCGCTGTAATAATCTCGTAACCCAGGATCAAAATCAGGAAGTAAACCAGTATCTGCCAGGGAAACCAGCCCGCAATTGGTTGCCAGCTCAGCCCCCGTAACTGGTTGCCCAGCCAGATGTCCAGGTTCGTGAAAAGCAAAATGAAGACGCCTACCACACCTATGCCCATGCTCACAAACGAGAGACGCCGTCGCGTACGCGCGTATTCTTTGGCTTTTTGTTGCCGCTCGAGGTCGAGTTCTACCTGCTGTGGTTGTTGTATATCAGTATCCATGAGAATGCTTTCTTTAATATGAGTAAGTATGATAAAGGGTATGTCTGATGTCTTCTATTTTATCACAGCATCTCATCTCCTCTGCACTCAGCTTTTGTTGTTTGAGGATTTGCGGGCAAATGTTAGATAGGTAAGCATTGTTTGGATATGTAGGTATTTCCCTGCTGTTATTGCTTGACGAAGAGCCACTGTGAGCTCATCGGGAAAGCGGACAATGTTCAACCCATAACATACTATATTAATCATTGAGCGACTATCCTTGTGAATGAGAAATGCTTCATAGAGCCCGTGTCCTGGAGTTTGTTTAAGTATTACCGAAGAGGAAGAATCAATACTTGTTTCAATGGTTCCCAGCCATTTGTGAAGAAGCTTTCTGGGGCCTATTCCAGCGTACAGCAATATCAAGCGAAAATCCATCGCCCAATGCCTGCACATACCGACGTAAGCTATTGAGGCTATATGCATCATAACCACGTTTCTCCATACGTGCCACTTGAGCCTGAGAAACGCCAAGACGCCTGGCAAGTTCCACCTGTGTGATGCCTGCTTCTTGGCGCGCCTCAACTAACTGCAACCATATTTCCTTTTTGGCAGCCTCTTCTTCATAGATCTCTCTAAATTCAGGATTCGCCAGCAAGTTATCTCGCCATTCCTGATATGCTTGCTGTCCCTCTTCAATAGGATCGGTTCTCTTCTGCATAATGTTATTTCTGATTTCTTTATCATCTACCATTTTACTCAACTACACCCGTTACCACGAGACTACCTCCCACTATTTGATATACGTATTTTAGTATATTTTAGTGACATTGTCAAGAAAGAACTGCTGATTATACAGAGTCGTTGCAACAATCCTTTTTATAACCCAAAAACCCACGTCCACAAAGATTGAATTGCTGGGCTTAAAAATGCTGTTCAAAATGAGCGGTATGTGAGCGGTATTTTTGATAATCGATAGAAAATCGTTGATGAATAATAACTGATAAAAAATTGCTATATTTCGCTAGCAGCTGCAATTATCTTTTGCTCTACGTTCCCTGCGTCGACTTTTGGCATAGCGTTATTACGGGATTCGGAGATGCGCACCAGGATGCCGCCGGTGAGTACGCAGATACCGAAGGCTACACCTATTGTGTAAAGGGGGAGGCGGAAGTTCAGGGCATAGAGGAGGCTGGAGCCGGTTGCTCCGACGAAACCGCCGGCCAGTCCGAAGGCAGAATAGAGGCCCTGTATCCTGGCACGCGCACCTGCCATTGATGAGCTGGCGAGGTGCGCGTCGACTGCTGGCTGCATAAATGAGTAGACTACGCCGTGAATAACAAAGGCAATAATGACCGGTAGGAAAGTGTTTGCTGAGCCGTAGATAGCGTAAAGCGGCACCTGTGCCAGACCGAAGATGAGAATAAGTGTTGAACGGCGCCTGCGGTCAGCAACTCTTCCACCAATTGGGGAGACGATAATAGTGGGAATAGCCCACATCATGTAGGCAAAACCGATAACCGTGACTGCCGCTCCCAGATGGTCGTGCATCCAGAGGGGGGTCAGCGAAATGTCGAAGCCGATGTACAGGAAGTCGCCAAAAGTCAGGATGTAAGCGCCGGCGAGGGCAATCTTAAAGAGCGTGCGTAGAGAAACAGGTCTTGCCACTGCCTGAGCTTCCTGGCTAGTCTGGACCCTGACATGAATCATGGTAATGACAATCACGATGGCAATCAGACGGAAAATTACCGCACCTATAAAGGCGCTGGCATAGCCGGTGGCGGCCAGTAAACCTCCGAGAGCAGGACCTAAGAGGAAGCCAATATTGAAGAAAGCGCTAAAAATGCCGAATGCTTCACCCCGCTTCGCCGACGGCACGGCGTCTGTGATGAGCGCGCGCGCTGAGGGCAGGAAAGCCGCTGCTACTGCGCCCTCGGCAAAGCGCAAGACTACAAACATCACCGGGTCGCTAATCCAGAGATAGACGGCTGAGAGGATAGCCTGGGCAAAGAGGCTCAGGATCATCATGGGTTTGCGCCCCCAGTGATCAGCCAGCCAGCCGCTAGGGTATTGGAACAGGAAATTTGAAATGAGGTAGGATGAAGCCATAGCGCCGATAATGGCTAGAGAAGCGCCGCGCGATTGCGCGTATAGAACCCTCACAGGTACTACCATGCCAATACCTGTGTAGGAGGCACAGACGGCCAGTGAGACAGCAAGCAGCGTCCGATTGCGCAGCATAAAATCTCCAACTAGTGAAAAAGAAGCTGCACACCTTTATCAGGGTAGAAATAATTCGAAGGCCCTTATTGTGGTGGGTTAAAACGCCAGTAGCGCCTTGCAGCAACGGAACAATATAGTCATTATATTCTCCCCCTCCCAATTGCCGCAAGGCCCAATAATTCAAAACGCGGGTGGGATGGCTTTTAGGGGCACTCTGGAAGGTTATTGTGATATACTAACGATGTTTTCCTAATCACACCTGCATTGCTGTTCAGAAAGGAACATTGCGATACATGAATGATCAAATGAACCTGCCTCCGAACTATTTTTATCACTGCCTGGATAATGGCATCGAAATGATTGGCCAGTATATGCCCAGTTTGAGTTCGATTACGTTTGGATTTCAGCTCGACGCTGCGGTAATCAACGAAGCAGAAGAGAAGCAGGGCCTCGCGCACCTGTTTGAATATATGCTTTTTCAGGGAACGGAGCAGAAGGATGCGCGAGCTTTGAACGAGGCTTTTGAGTCGCTGGGCGCGCGCAAAGGAGCCAGCACCGGCCTGGAGACATCACAGGTGTGGGCGCAGATTGTGAACACGAAGTTTGATGCCACGTTGCAACTTATCAATGAACTCCTGCTGACACCTACCTTTCCCAAGGAAGAACTGGAGCAGATGCGCAGCATTGTGCTGCAGGAGATTCGTCGTCGCGATGACGAACCAATGAGCCGTATCTTTGAACTGGTACGAGCCAATTTCTACAAAGGTACAGCTCTTGGTCGTCCCATACTGGGCACCTCCGAGAGTGTAAATGGACTGCAGCGACAGGATTTGCAGGCATTCTGGAGGGCGCGTTATCAGCCCAACAATACGCTTTTTGCCATAGCAGGAAAGTTCGATTGGGATCACGTGGTCGCACACATGCAAACGCTCTTTGGTGACTGGAGGGGTCACGCGGAGCCCTCGTCGGAACAACGCCCGGAGCCTGCGGCGAGCATTGTATTGGAGCACCAGGAAGGAAAGCAAGAACACCTGGCGCTGATGTTCCCGTTCCCCAAATACACCGATCCTGATTACTACGCAGCTATGGCGGTAAGTGAGGTACTGGGTGGCAATATGGCCTCGCGTCTCTTCGTTGAGGTACGTGAGAAGCGCGGACTTGTGTATGGGATTAATGCCGGACTTACGAGCAATAAACATATTGGAGCTATGCGCATTTACGCTGGCACGACGCCGGAACAAGGCCGTGAGTGCCTCAAGGTCATCGTGGATGAACTGCGCAAGTTGGAGCAAGAAGGCATCACTGCCGATGAATTGGCGCGAGCCAAAGTCCAGTTGAAGAGCGAGAATGTCATGCGCAGTGAGGGGTCTGGAGCACGTATGGGCGCTATCTCTCGTTCCTGGTGGTATGAGCGCAAGGTGCGCACAATTCAGGAAGTTAAACAGGCCATTGATGAGGTGACGCAGGACGAGGTTTTGCAGGTGTTACGCAGTTTCTCCCCTCTGAATCCGCTTACAGTTGCGGCTATTGGGCCGCTTAAGCAGGATGAGCTGGTGGGGGATACGCTGTAGGAGGCTGGATGCTTTCCGCAATCACGAGGGCGGACGCAAGGGCACGCCCCTACAATACACGTAATATATGCATAATACACACCGTAGTATAGTAGGGGCGTGCCCTTGCGTCCGCCCTGTTTCGGTCACCTTTTATTTGTATGCCACGACCCCATAAGCTTCGGGTTTACGAACAACTCGTGTGAAGCCTGCTTCTTGCAGGCGTCGTAGCGCGCCTTTTGTAACGCCGCCGCTGGCCTTGCTGTTTGGATCGCCGATGTAGTGATAGAGGCGGCCAGCGCGTTTGAGGACTCTGAAGAGTTGTTGGTAAAAGGCTCCTGAATACAGTTCGCCTGCCAGGCTAAATGTGGGTGGATCGTGGATGATGCGTGAAAAACTGCCATCTTCGAGGGTTTGCACGACCTCGTAGCTATCGCCCATTATCTGATGGATTTTGGGATTGTGGAACAGAGCTTGAGACCAGGGATTGAGGAGCGCTATTTCCTGCACGCCTGGATCAAGTTCTATGGTAACGACTTCAGCAGCAGTTTTGGATGCCTCGATTGCTGTGTATCCCAGGCCAGTTGCCGTATCTAAAACGCGCCCTACGATAGGCGAGATGGCTGCAATCTTCCTCAAGGTATCTTGCATGGGGTCAATATCTTTGATGCGGTGCATCACGAAACCTGCTATCAACATGCTGGGCGCTCCGCTGGTAGGCATCAGGCTGCATACGCGGTTTGTGTATTCAGAGAATACTTGTACTGGTCTGATGGTATAGTCTTCCAGGATGAAGCAGTTGACTTCAGATTTGCTGATCTTCTCTACGCTGTGCCAGTCCAGGCGCTCGCCATTTGGGAATGTAACGCCCTCAGGTGTGAGTGTAACGGTTATCGTTGAGAGCCCCAGATCCGGTGATATTTCAACGGTAGTTAGTCCTTGCTGCCTGGCTCTGAGTAGCGGTTCTGCCTGGATGTAGGATAAGATGATTGGTTGTGTCATTTGCATATGATACTATCACTTCGCCTGCCATACCTGCACCGTGGAATCGTTGCTGCTCGACGCGATGCGTTTCCCATCAGGAGACCAGGCCACGGCATTTACAGATGCATTAGATGTAAAGTGGCCCCAATAGAAGTCGACATGTCCACGATAGGTATAGGCATTGTTTCCTGTGAGGGCGTCCCATACCTGAACTGTATGATCTCCGCTGGCAGAGGCGATGCGCTTTCCGTCAGGAGACCAGGCCACGGCGCTCACATAGTCCGAGTGGCCTTGATAGGTGAAATGGTTGGGTGCGGTGGCAAAATGGACGACAAAGGCAAGATCAGCATGAATATCGGTGAAGACAAACAGGGCGATTAGCAGAACGGCTACTATACTCAGAATGATGATGGTGAGACGCCTCTTTGAACGGTGAGGCTGGGGAGTTAGCGGTTTTTCGAGTATGGACATATGATCTTGTCTCGTCTTTTATTGTAGACTATAATGGCTCTATTCTGTCACGTTCATTGAATTGGGTTGAGAGTCAATAGAGATACCGATGCAAATTAGCGAACCAGCCGAATATGCTATCCTGGGGCTGCTTGAAAAGCAACCCATGCATGGCTATGAAATGTTTCAGCAGTTCCAGAGCGGTATACTGCGCCAGATTGTACACCTGGAGATGAGCCAGATGTACGCATTCCTGAAAAAACTGGAACGCTTAGAGTATATCGAAGCGGAATTGGAAATGCAAGGTGTACGGCCACCGCGTAAAATCTTTCACCTGACGGATCCTGGACGCAACATATTTTACGAGTGGCTCACTACGCCTGTTGAGCGTCCGCGTGAAATTCGCGTGCTCTTCCTGCTTAAGCTCTACTTCGCGCAGCGTGTCATTCCAGAACAGACCGCACGTTTGATTGATCAAGAAATTATCGCATGTCGTAAATTTCTCGACCATCTTGAGGCGCAGCGTCTCCCCGATGCCAGAACCAGCGATACCGCTTTTCTCGATCACGTCGTGTTACGAAGTCGGATTCATCAGACACGCGCTCTGCTCGATTGGCTGCGTGAGCTGCAATATGACTTTGCGGAGACACGTTGAGGTTCACGCCAGGACCGGACAGAAAAATATAGTTTCTTCCGCTTGAGCTATTACGCCAGGTATTATGCTATAATAGAACCAGTTGTTTAGAGAACGAAAGGCAGATTCCCTATGCCAACACAAGAAGAAAGATTAACAGCACTAGAGCAAAAAACCGCCGCACATATCCAAGAAATGGATGAAAACTTCACAATTATGGTAGGAGTTATACGACACCAGGGGCAAGATATCAAAAGAATTTTCCAGCGTTTAGAAACAATGGACGAAAGTCTGAATACTCTTAACCAACGTTTAGAAACAGTAGACGAAAGTCTGAACACCTTAAAGCTTCATCTTAACCAACGTTTAGAAACAGTAGACAAACGTCTGGAAACAATAGAGCGGCGTCTTGACCGAATAGAAACAAGTTTTGATGAACACACCACACTACTTACTCAAATCCTCGCACGCTTGCCAAAAGCCCCTTGATAGCCGCACAAGCTGATACGTTGTCAGGAGTAGACAAGCCGTGCTACTATCTTATGCGTGACATATTTATTTGTCATATGCCTACAACTGGCTTCATTGATCCATAAACACCCATCGTTGGTCAAAATAAAACGAGGTTTATCATGCAGCTCTTATCTCTGACCGCGTCTGCTGATCTCACGGGCCTGGCGCTGATGTCAAAGTATTTTTTTACAGCAGCGCTATGCATGCTGATTGTGATGACCCTGGCATATCTCTGGTACACTGTTGGCTCTGCGCGCCTGGCAAAACAACTGGCTGTGGAGCACGCGCGTAATCGGAGCCGAAGCAAGGTAAGCAAAGCCAGCAAGAATAAGGTCGCCAGCGAAGATGGCGGAGTAACAACGCTAGTGCGCAGTGACGTTGTGCTGCATGAGCAGCCGGATGGCGAAAAACCGATTGCGCTGAATCGCAACCTGATCACTATTGGGCACATTGGCACAACATTGGGCTGGTTCGTCGTCTTCATGCTGTTCATGTCACAGCTTTTCCGGGCTATTGTGGAGCAACATGCACCGTGGAGCAACCTGTATGAGTTTAGCCTGAGCTTCACCTGCGCGTTGCTCCTGTGCTACTTGATTTTCGAGGCACGCTTCCACGAGCGTGTACGAGCGTGGGGTTTGTATGTGTGTCTACTTTCGCTTGTTACGGTCGGCATTGCGATCTACCTCGGCATTACGTATAACATGATCAATGGATCGACTCAGCTTATTCCGGCGCTGCAAGATAAGCCAATCCTGACCGTCCATGTTTCGATGGCAATATTCGCCTACGCACTGTTTAGCGTCTCCTTTGGCGCAGCCTTGATTGTGCTGGCGCAAGGTGGCGAAGGTCAGCGCCTGGCCTGGCTTCCATCAGCCGAGGCAGCCGACGAGCTGGGTTATAAAGCTGTGATTGTCGGTTTTCCGCTGCTTGCCCTGACGCTGATCCTTGGAGCCTACTGGGCGAACTACGCCTGGGGCCATTACTGGAGTTGGGATCCGAAAGAAACGTCGGCGCTGGTCACATGGTTGATTTACGCCGTCTACCTGCACGCACGTGGCATTCGCGGATGGCACGGCAAACGCGCCGCCTGGTTATTGACGGTGGGGTTTGCCGCGACTCTATTCACCTACTATGGTGTGAGTTTCTTTGTGCCAAGTTTGCACAGCTATGCTGTGCCGGTGTAGTCCAGTTGGAGAAACTAGAGGGCGACCGCAAAGGCCATAAAATGCTATTACGATGAGATAATTAAAAATAGCCATGCATGGATATATGAAATGGGATGAACTCGTAGTCACTTGCAAATGGTTTCTCCTGGCTCTGATCTTTGGAGGTTTGTTTCTGGCCTTTACTGCCTTATACGCGACTAGAGCGCTAGACATGACTATACTCGTGGTCGAGCGGTGGATTATAGGGCGACCATTAATGCAATTCGACTGTGTGCTTGTGAAGTGGAAGAATTTTGGGGCGGTTCCTGTCAACCTGGTATTTATTACTCTCGTGGGCGCAGCATGCGGTCTCACACGCTATCGCTGGCGTGTTTTGCCCTGCCTGGTTATCCTGGTTCTGATCGGTATAGCAACAGAAGTGGTAGGAAAGAACCTCTTCGCTCTCCCTCTCCCTCCCATGATGCGTTCCGGTATGGCGACCCTCACCTGCCCGCATGTAGGGCATTCGCGCCTACTGCAACTACAGCTCGGACTTGGTATGTGGTGGAAAGCGCCTCTGCCGGCATTCAACCTACAGGATTGGGCGCATACTGTCTCTCAGATGCCCATTAATATCAGCTCTGGGCGACTCGAACAAATTTATAGTTATCCCAGTGGTCACGCTATTCGCTGGTGGTTCACTGGTCTACTGATGGCCTGGTTGCTCTGGAAACACATAAAACGAGGAGTGGTGCGCTGGCTATTCGTGGCGCTAACACTTACTCTCGGCTTTATTGGCGCTGCAATACCGTTCTATATTGGCGCACATTTTATCTCGGACACTCTGGCAGGCTATTTGCTTGGGACGGCTCTCGCCTGTTGTGCTATTGGTTTGCTGATTATGAATGAGAAGAAGAGCAATGAGGGGCGACTGAGGTCGATTTTACCAGTGCCACGAACCTCGTCGGGAGATGTGCCGGCTTCAAAAGTGACAGAAAAGCCGCTGTAGAGCAGAGCGGGCGACCATAAAGGCCCACCCAACCCCACATCATCCTCCCTCGCCCCTACGAATGATTGATGGGCTTTTCGTTATGGGGTGCTTTCGAGGATCGTTACCATTTCGCGTAATAAATCCACCATGCCGGGTACGCCTTGCACTACGATATCTGCTTGTTCCAACAGGTCAGGTAGGGTATCGTGATGCTGCACTACAATCGAGAGAGCAGCGATACCCTCTTTGCGCATGTTTGTTATCTCTACAACAGCATCGAGGTCGGTGCGATCGTCTCCCGCAAAAACAATTGCGCGCAGACTGAAACGCTGTACGAATTGGCGGAGGGCCTGTCCTTTGTGTACCGGCAGGGGTACACGTATCTCTATGACCAGTTTTCCTTCGCTAAGACTCATGTCGAGCTGGCGGGCTGGTTGTTCTAATAGTGAGAGGAGTTTCTGCCGGGTTTGTGCGGGATTGGGTGAAAGGCGGTAGTGTATTGATCCTCCAATACGTTTACGCTGTACGATCACTCCTGGTAGCTCTGAGAGGCGCTGTTCTACGAGGTCGAGCAAATATTTACCTGGCTCATAATAAGCTGTGGCCTCTGGCACTATCTCTACAGGATGAAGCCAGGGCAGGCCTTCGCTCCACTCCAGGCCATGCGTGCCAATGTAGGTCAAGCCATCTAGATTGAGTATTGCCGCGCCATCGTCTATCGAGCGTCCGGTCATGATAGCTATGTGAGCATGCTCTTTAGCACGCTGCAGTAAAGGCATTACACCTGGATAGAGTCGGGCCTCGCCGGGTGTTGGCGCGATGGGGCTGAGAGTGCCGTCAATGTCAAATGCAAGGCCAAGTGGATGCTGAGCTAAGACTGTTTGTATGTTTAGTTGTGTGTTCAATATGTGAATTCCTGAAGTCCTATAAATGCGCTTTGATGGCTTCTCTATAGACGCGCTCGTAGGCGTCGATCATTTCATCGAGCGCGAAGTTCGCTTCGACGTGGGCACGGCAACGAGCGCGAGGGATGTCAAACAGGTCATCGACCAGCGCAGCGGCGTGGGCACGCTCGCCTTCTTCTACCAGAAAGCCGGTTTCGCCGTGGCGAATGATCTCTTCCAACGCTCCACGACGATAAGCGATTACAGGTGTCCCTGTCGCCATAGCTTCAACTGCTGCCAGGCCAAATGGTTCATCCCACTCGACAGGGAAAAGCAGTCCAAGCGATTGGCCCATGATTTTCCACAAGGCCAGCCGCTCTAATTGTCCGAGGTAGGTGACACGCTCGCCTGCTGTTTGCAATTTTGGCTGAATGCGTTCTTCGTAGTAGAGACTATCATAGATGCCACCAGCGATCAACAGGCGATAGCCTGCTATTGCTGCAATCTCGATGGCCTCCTCAACGCCTTTTTCGGGTGCAATGCGCCCGGCAAAGAGCAACGGAGCCTCTTTGGATGGTTTTGGAGAAAAGGGAATGGCGTCCAGGTCAAGCCCATTGTAAATTATATGATCGATCGGAGTGTATTCCAGGTAGGTACGAGCGCAGGCATGCGATACGGTAATCAAGGTTACAGGATGACCTTGCTGATCCAGTACGCGCAGCGCGTTATTAATCTCAGGCGATACAGCAGGGAGATGCAGCGTATGGAGTACCGGAACATCGTGGATCAGCATGCTACAGGCATAAGCTGGCCAGTCAAATGCATGCACGTGGATAACATCAAATTCGGAGCTGCGATTTTGCAACTGCAAGAATAGATTGAGAAAGAGATTTGCCTGCGTGAAGAAGCTCGTATCAGCGGGACGCTCGCGCTGCTTAGAAAAGTTAGCCGGCTGCACATCGCGAGGAACGGCTACAGGCTCGATGTCGACGCCTGGTACGAACGAATCGTCGCGAGCAAAGAGTGTAACGGTATGCCCGCGCCGTAAAAGTCCACGAGCAAGGTCTGCCAGAAGCGCCTGCGCTCCACCAAGGTACGGCTGGGCGATGGCAGATACAAGTGGCGCTACCAATGCAACTCTCATCACTCACCTCGATAACTAACACTATTGTTCTCAGTTTCGCGCAGTTTTACCTCATATAACATACCTGCGGGAAGCACATCCGCGAGACGCTCCCAAAACTTGAGGACCAGCACCTCGGTAGTGGGAACGCAGCCCTCCAACCAGGGGACATCGTAGTTCAGGTGCTTGTGATCGACCCACTTCACTACCTGTTCATTCATGGCATGTTTGAGTTCTGTCAGATTCAGAACCATGCCTGTTCGTGGGTTGGGTATGCCTCGTACTGTTACTTCCAACACGTAGTTATGACCATGTCCATTGGGATTGGCGCATTTCTCATAGATGGCATAATTTTCTGCCTCTGTGAGCTGCTTGCTCCATAAACGGTGAGAGGCGCTGAAACTTGCGCGCCTTGTCAGGTAGACCATCTTTGTGTCCCTTTTATTTCATGCATTGCTGAATATTTCAAGATTTGTTCCGCTTAACATCCTGCCTGAGTCGTCGACCAGGAAGAGTAAAAGCCCGGCAAGGTCATCGGAAGTCATGCCAGCTTTCAAGTGCGGCGCTGCCTGGCGGAGCATCTCAGTATCTACTGCGCCTGGACTCACCGCGCATACGCGAATATTGTACGGCTTGCCTTCTACCGCGAGAATTTCGGTTAAGCTGGCCACTCCAGCTTTCGAGACGTTGTATGCGCTCAACCCTGGGAATTTTTCTACCCCTTTCACGCCTGAGAGCGAGGAGAGATTGATAATTACACCGGAGCGCTGCGCTGCCATGATGCGAAAAGCCTGCAAACAACACAAGAACGTGCCACGCAGGTTGATACCGAGAACGTGATCCCAGGTTGATGTATCCATTTCAACAAATGGACGTACAGCGACTACGCCAGCGCAATTCACCAGGATATCGACTCGCTCATAGGTCTGCACGGCCTGTTGAAAAAGGGCCTGCACATCTTCTTCGCGAGAAACATCACCTGTCAGGGGTAATACAGGGTATCCTTCACGTGCGATTTCGGTGGCGACGTTGTCTAAGGGGGCGGGTGTACGACTGAAGAGTACGACTCGCGCTCCTTCGCGCGCAAAACGGAGTGCGGTAGCGCGGCCTATGCCACGGCCCGCCCCCGTTATGATGGCAACACGGTCTTTGATGCTCATATAATGATTATAGCACTTGAGATACTTGTTGAAACAAATTGACATCTGTTATAATTAGCAAGCAATGAATAAAGTGTAAGGGCTATTTTGTTTGTATTTCTTTGCTTCTGATCGGTTGCATGGGGGGGAGTATGACAATAAACACCAAGCTGAAAGGGCTGCTGACAGAATTTGGCCTGGTGGATCTCTTACAAATGATGGAATTGGGATCGATGACGGGCGCCATTCATCTGAAACAGGCAACAGGACGCATTGGTATCGTTTATTTCAAAGATGGAAAGATAGCCAGTTGTTCGGAACTCGATTCGGGCGCCCTGACGCTCGGAGACGTCTTGCAGCAACTTGGCATGGCAACTAACGCGCAGATAGAGTATGCCTTTTCACACCAGTTGCAGGATGCCTTTGGCAAGCGTATCGGCGAGCGGCTGGTCGAAATGAACGTCATTACCAACGAGCAGTTGATAGCGGCGTTGCGCAAGAAGGCCGTATGGACGATGCGCGAACTGGCATTGTGGAAAGAGGGCTCCTACGAATTTGTTGCCAGCCCGACCGGTCAAACGAGGTCAATCTTGCCCTATGGTGAGGAATCCCTGGATCTCGAGGTCATGGGGGTGATTATGGAGATGGTGCGCTACGGTGACGAGTGGGAGCAACTGCACGTATTTTTGCCCCAGGGTATGCATACACTCCTGCAAATGGCCCCAGCTATTCCCTATGCCATGCAGTTTGAAAGTCGAGCTATCGAGCTGTTTGGAGGCATCAATCGCTTTCACAGCGTGCGACGTATTGCCAGTGGAATCCGCCGCCCAGAGTTGGAGGTGGCACGCGAGCTGGCGCGTCTTGTATACCAGAGATTTGTACTACCCATTGGTCAGGAAGAAAAACCACATGTCAACGGAGACGAGCGTAGTGTACGGCTCCCCGATCCTGCCGAAAGATTGCGCATGGAGAGCTTTGAACTGATGAACCTCATCAGCCGTATGGAGCAGGAATGGCACGACCGTCACACACCTGAAGAGCAGTTACCCGCCCTGGTCGAATTTGTCAACTGGACCATGGAGGCTCTCTCTGATACATGCCGCGCCAACGGCACCGAATTAGATCCGAACACCCTGGACGAATTGCTCATGCGCTATAACCTGCGTTACATGGGCAACTACAGGTTTATCATCAATGAAAATACTATTGATGTCGAGAACTTTACGTCGCTGTGCCATGAAGTTTTGCAAGGCGACATTCAAAAGGCACACGATTTCTTTGAAGAAGCCTCTATCGTGCTCCAGCATATGTTGTTGTGTATCTTCAACTCGATCAATGGCCGGGTAGCCTCTCTCTACGAACGCCTGGAGAACCAGGAGGTATGGGAGGCTATGTTCACACAATTTGGTTTACCACGAGGTTGACAGATTTTTACAAGGCAATTATTTTGAAGCTGGTTACATTGAGTTGGGCCTGATAGCACCAGAGACCCAGTAGAGAACCTGTCAGGTACCTGTTATCAGCCACCTCAAGTACATTCCCACCATCTATAAAGAACCTGAGCGTGTTCCCTTTAGCCTCAAAGCGATAGATATGCCTGCCTTTCCCAGGATCGAACGGCGTTTTTATTAGCTGATTGCCATAATCCTGAGTCGTAATTTGCACATTACATATATTGCCATAATTTTTCGCATCAATATAGGCTATGGCTGTTGCATATCCTTGCCAATTATTTGAAACGGTAGACCCACGTAGGGCGAAACCAAATTGAGGATAATTGCCACTATTGTAACTTACCACCTGAATAGTTGTTTCCAATGCATAGTCTAAGATACCGCCGAGTTGATACGGAGGAGTAATGGTTTGCCCTGCCATCACGTTACCGTTCGTTCCGTCATTGAGCAGCACACCATTCAGCACTTTCCAGTCAGGAGACCCGGCCCATCCATGCATTCCATTTGACCAATCTGCTGTGTATACCGTTGTACCTGGAGTGACAGCTACTGTAGGGCTGGAGTTAGCAGTGGGGCTGGTATCAACAGTCGGACTTGTGTCGCCATTGGAACCAGAAGAAGAGGTGTCGGTCGGACCAACAGTAGGGCTTGCACCCGCAGCCGGGGTGGTAGTGCTGGTGGCAGTTGAGGTTAGGGTTGTAATACCAGACCCTTTTTGAGAAAGACCGAATAGCGCAGCGGTGCCACCTACCACGACTAATCCCGTTACTCCTGCTAAAGCCAATACTACCCCACGCCGTGAAAGGCCACGTCTTGGCTGCTCTGGCGTTTTTGATGGCTGAGAAGTAGAAGATGAAAACTGTTGATACTGGCCCGGCAGGACGCCTGAGTAGTTTGGAGATGATCCCTGTCCTTGAGGCTTCACAAAGGTCGATTCTGATCCCTCACGAGTTGGCATGGACGAATAGTTGGGCGATGGCTGCACTACCTGGCTCCCTGGTGGGGGTGGTGAGAACTGCGGCGGCGGTATGGCTCCATAGTTCGGTGATGGGGGCAGTGGAGATTTAGCCACAAAGGGGTATTGTGGTGTTGCTGGCTGGCAGGCTTGCTCCAAAGCATTCGCGAAGGCCTCAACACGTAAATAGCGCTGTTGAGGGTCTTTAGCGATCGCCCTATGCACTACTTCCTCAATAGCTGGAGTAATCTCCGGTATCTTTTGGCGCAACAGAGCGGGGGGGGCAAGCAGATGCTGGCTTGCTACCTCAGCAAAAGATCCATGAAAAGGACGATCTCCCGTGAGCCATTCATAGACAACGATACCCAGCGCGTACTGATCACTGGCTGCAACTGCCTTGCCATGAAATTGCTCAGGAGCCATGTAGGCAATTGTACCAACCACCTCCTGTGTATTCTGGTAGCGCGAACTCTGAGAAACCAGGGCTATACCAAAATCACTGAGCAACACCTCATTGTTCTGGCCTAGCAGCATATTCTCTGGTTTGATATCGCGATGAATGAGCTTTTTATCATGCGCGTATTGTAAGGCAGAAGCCACCTGTTTGACATAGGGTACGACATTTACAGGCATCAGTCGCGAGCCTTTGGGATGACGCTGGCGCAGCGTACCATTTGGAGCGAAATCCATGACTAAATAGGGAGTCGTACCCTCTACACCAAATTCCAGTACTCGCACGATATTAGGATGGATTAAATTTGAGACCGTGCGCGCCTCTTTGAGGAAAACTTCCAAATCATCCTGCGCCAGGCGAGTTTGCAGGATTTTGATAGCAGCCAGAGTATTCAGATAGACATGTTGGCCGAGATAGACATCCGCAAATCCCCCTTGCCCTAAAATGCGAATCAAACGATAGTTACCAAGTTGCTTGCCCACGTAGTCGTTCATCTTCGAACCCCCTCTGGTGATTTTTTGTTGGAACTGTTCCAGTTCTTCGTACTTGGTCATGCCTGTACTCTACTAGCTTGCTCGCTCTTGTGCAAGCCTCTAGTACTCCTAGTTAGTTCTGCCCCAAATAAAGTAAATATAACAGGCAACATTTTAGGATTACATATTAAATATCAACATCATTCGTATCTAAATTTGGTTGAATTTGTATTCCGTTCGGAATATTTCCTTGTAGGATACTCTCCACTAGCGATGATAAGGCAAAGGTGACTCACTCCGGTACAACCATCGAG
>JBKPAZ010000239.1:0-10691 GCA_046726655.1 Chloroflexota bacterium | reverse complement strand
CGATATTGATGCAGGAAAGTTCGATGGAGGCTCTGTCATCTGCTTTCAGGAGAACCGTTTGTTCAGGGATGAGACGCAAATTTACTATAATCAGTTCATCGATAAGTGCAAGCAGCAT
Source organism: Chloroflexota bacterium (assembly GCA_046726655.1). Classification (GTDB taxonomy): domain Bacteria; phylum Chloroflexota; class Ktedonobacteria; order Ktedonobacterales; family Ktedonobacteraceae; genus DATMNR01. The sequence goes on along the minus strand of JBKPAZ010000239.1, from coordinate 10,573 downwards.
GATATTGTTGTGGTTGTTGTGTCTCCGTACCTGTTGATGTACGACTTTCGCGATGATCTCCTGACAGAAATGTTTCGCTCGAAATGCAGGGAGGCAACCGAATTTATCAAACGGCAAGTCAAGGGCTGGATGCATCCAGCCCGTGAACGAGCAGCAAGACAGGGACAATGGGCAGGCCTGGGCGATGTGTCTATTGGCTACATAGTAGACTACGGCCCAACAAGCCCTACCTATAAAAAGTTCATTCCTTATGAACCACACGCGCGAATTGTCAGGTGGTTGTTTGAGCGGTTCATGGAGCTATGCGGCGATATAACAAAGCTTCTGAGAGAGCTTGCAACTCACCCAGTTGTCTTCCCTCCGTTCCCCTCGGACATGGACGTGCGTAACGTGAACAAGAACAAAATCATAGCCCAATCAAACGGCATGCTGCGAACACGTTCAGCAGTAGAGTCAATCCTTACCAACCGTACGTATATCGGTTGGCGAGTCGTAAAAGTCCAGGTGGTGAAAAAGGACTGCCACGAGCCGATTGTCGATAAGGACGTGTTTGCGTTCGCCTTTACCCGTCTTACCAACTGCACTTTAGAGGGAGAACTGCTAGAGGGATATAAGAAGCCAAGGCGCTACTATCAGAGAACGACAACATCCTACGGCGCACTCCTCAAGGACAGAGTTACGTCTAGCTACGGCTCGATCTATACCCGCGCAGACGGCCACTACTATCAAAACGGCAAGGAGCATTCATCCTATGTTTTTGTCGCAGAGGCGAAAAAACGCATGGTGGGATTATCCAACGAAGGGACGGTAGAGGTCGGTAACGTGGAGAGGATTGATAAACTGGTTGTAGATCGGCTATTTGAACATGTGCGCACCATCGGAAATCTCAAACAATATGAAGAGGAGCTGGCCAGAAAGCGAGCGGAGAAGCAGAGCCAGTTGCAATCCGTGAAAGAGAGTATCGCACGCATACCGGCGGAGCAGGCAAACATTGCCGAGCAGATAGGAAAGACCAGTAACGAAGAGGTACGAAACGTTCTCCGCGAGCAGATAGAGATACTTATTGAAGAGAAGAAAAAACCCCTTGCAGCTAAAGAGCAACTGGAGAAGGAAAGCGGAGCGACCTTGCAGAGCCTCGATGTAGAATTACGTGACTTAGAGGCAAACTGGCCTGACCATTCAGTTGAAAGGCGTATCGCGCTTATCAACTTTCTGGTGAGAGAGGTCGTCATCGATATCATGTCGCCGCACTGGATACGCCTACAGGTGTTCTGGTTGCATGAGCAGTGGGGTAGAGAGGAGATGTACTATTGCCGTGGGAAGGGATCGAACAACTACTGGTCGGAAGAGGATAAGGCAGTCTTGCGAGAGCACTACCCGGCCTCACCGCGGGATGCAATTCTGCGAATGCTTCCTGCAAGGGGATGGAAAAGTATCAGGGCAGAGGCCAGCATACTCGGTATAAAGAGGAGTGTGTACAACGAGCCAGGGGACTCGCAGAAGTTTTCCTACAACGACCTGCTGTTTATGCAGGAAAGGGGGATAGAGTTCGGTGTTGAAAGCACCAAGTGGGAGCCCGTGTATCGACAGGCAAAATTGGCTTCTGACAACTAAACAGTAGGACGCATGCCTTCGTTTTGGGCCCAACTCCCTCCAATCGACTCAACCACGCTGCCCCCTCCTCAACAGGCAAATCACGCAGGAAATCCAGATTGAGTTCGCCTCGCTCCTCTGTGATGCGACGCATCAGTGCTTGCAAACGCGGCGCTTTTATCTCTGGCCAGTTGACGTTCTCAATTTCCGCCTGCACTTCGCTGGTGGGTGCGTCACGCACTGCCTCCCAGGAACCAAAGCGTTTTAGCAAATTATCGTAGGCAGCCGCAGTCTGCTCATCCCGTGTGCGGTGAGACAGGATAATATCAACAAGTATACTCATCGGATCTTTACTTGAGAAAGGAACTTCACCATAGTATTCTGTCAGGCGGCGCGTGACTTCAAGGGCTTTTGCTGAAAGCGCGGTAATATCGGGCGAGGGATATCCATAATCAGCGGGATTGCGCTCACCTCGAACTGGTTGCTTCACGTATTTTTCTCATCTTTCTACAGGGTGTTTCTGGCGAGGAGTTTCTTGATCCCCGTCTAGCGTATACACGGAATCTTATAGGGAAATAGTTCCATGTCTTTGAAATGAATCATACCACGAAGAGGCTGACTACTTCAGCAGAATCTGCTGCTTCTCGCTTAAGATAAGTTGCATATCGGGGGTAGCTAATTTATCCTATTGCCCTGTTCAAAATGTACAATGTATTAAACTCATGATAATGTAGGAAATGTGAACAGGAAAAATTCCCTATGGGATTATTTAAAAGTATGAATTATGGAGTTATTTAAAAGTATGAATTGGTTGTCTGCAGTTATATTGACCCTCTCACTCGTTCTCTTCGCACAATCTCTGGTTTCTCTTTACCTCATGCTCTACTCGTGGGAGCATCCTGAGCGATTGTACTCTAGCAGCCCTCCAGCATCATTTTTATCTGCTCGGCTTTCATTTTCTGTTTTGCTGCCAGCACGACATGAAGAAGCCGTGATTTACGAGACGATCAAACGCGTTTGGGAGGCATACTACCCATCACACCTCTTGGAGATCGTTGTGATTAGTCATGCCGATGATGCGGGCACGATTGCTGAAGCGCAGAGAGCTATTCGTGACATAGGTTCACGCCAGATACACGTTGAGACGTTCTCTAATGGGTCGATTAATAAGCCACATGGACTCAATGTCGGTTTCCAGCGGACATCAAATCAGATTGTCACCATTTTTGATGCCGAGGACGACATCGATCCTAACATCTTCAATATGGTCAACACGGTCATGCTGAAGGAGGGAGCAGGTATTGTACAGGCTGGCGTTCAATTAATGAACTTCAAAGATCATTGGTTTGGCATCCACAATTGCCTGGAGTACTTTTTCTGGTTTAAAAGTCGGCTCCACTTCCACTCAAAGGTCGGCATGATTCCACTTGGTGGCAACACGGTGTTTATCCGCAGAGACCTGATTGCCCGTGTTGGAGGTTGGGATGAGCAATGCCTGACTGAAGATGCAGACATCGGCTTGCGCCTGAGTGTGCTGGGTGAGCGCATTCGTGTGGTGTATAACGCCAGGTACGTTACACGTGAAGAGACTCCCGATAGCGTGGGCTCATTTATCAGACAGCGCACACGGTGGCAGCAAGGTTTCTTGCAGGTACTGTGGAAGGGTTCATGGCTGCTTCTCCCTCGTCTCAGCCAGCGAATTTTGGCCGCCTACACGCTGTCTTATCCATACTTCGAAGCTTTATACATGCTGCTGTGGCCACTGACTTTTGTTGAAGTTCTGTTGCTCAAAGAGCCTGTCCTGGTAGTAATGTTGTCTTTCCTCCCGCTCTATGCTCTCTTCCTCCAGTTTGTGGCTGCTGCAGTGGGTGCGTTTGTGTTCACGAGAGAATACGGTCTCACGTTTTCCTTTCTCAACCTCGTAAGCATGTTCATCACATTTGTGCCGTTCCAATGGCTTCTGGGCCTCGGTGCGATACGTGGTGTCTATCGCGAATTGCGCAAGCAGAACAATTGGGAAAAAACTACTCACATCGGTGCACACAGACAGAATGAAACTACCTCAGCAATCAGGTGGGAGAGGACTCCCGGTCTCGGTCGTTAGAAAGGATCACTCTCATAAATGTCTAGTGCAACACCTCGCAATAAGTTCTTGTATCAAAGTATGCATATGTATCACTGTGAGCTTATAGAGTCAATAGAATTTGCTAGAAGCCATTGTCAGACTGGTGGTGAATCATAGTCCTTGCCGGTGTACAGGAACAGCTTCAATTATCGACGATCTTGCAAAGAATCGAGTTACACGAAAAAACTGGCTTGCTTACGATCAAACGAGGTGAGCAGCGAGTCAAACTGTATTTTCAGCAGGGAATGATGATGTACACCGGTCCTCTTCAAGAAGTTAGTGAGATCATACAGGACCTTCTCACCTGGCCTTCTGCTGACATCTCTTTTGAAGAGGCAGTACGACCTCCAATGGAGCGATTTCCCCTTGCCCTTCGCATCACATCGCTGATACCGTCTCTCCTGGCTTCTGCCTCCAGCTCTACCATGCCTATTAGAAACCCGCAGCCTTTCCAGGAGAATCCATCTATCCCTATTACTGCTCCTTTAACTTCTCTTCCGCAGGTGTCCAATTCACGGCAGCATAGGATAAAGAAGCAACTTGGACCCGCAATCCGTCTCCCACAGATATCTCAACCGGCGATAAGGTTGCTAAACGCGACACGTGCCATTCTCCCTCCAGCTGTCGACGATCTCACCATCAAGCTTTCGACAGTCGACCCCAACAGCAATAACGCCGTGATCTCTCCTCCAGCCGTCGACGATCTCACCATCAAGCTTTCGACGCCTACGCAGCACCGAGGTTATGCTCTACGCTTGGAAGTACTCTTGATTGTAGTTATCTTGCTCGTTGCAGCATTTGCCCATGGTATCAATATGTTTCATTATCCCTACTTTGAAGACGACGAGGGGACATACATATCACAGGCCTGGGCAGTGGTGCATGAAGGACGATTGAGCCATTACACCTACACATATGGTCACGCTCCGCTTGGCTGGATTCAGATTGCAGCGTGGACCCTCGTTACCGGAGGTTTGCACACCTTTGGCCCAACGATTTACTCGGGGCGTATCTTGATGCTACTGATGCAAGTAGGATCCACCTTCATGCTCTACTGCATCGCCCGCAGCATTTCACGTAATATCACAGTAGCTGTAATTGCCTCGCTACTCTTTGCGCTCTCCCCGTTTGGTCTCTACTTTTATCGCCTTGTCCTGCTTGACAACATCACCACGTTCTGGATGTTGCTCAGTATCCTGCTCCTGGTCTTGGAGCACTTATCTCTCAAGCGTGTCTGGTTAAGCGCTGTGGCACTTAGTATCTCTATCCTTTCTAAAGAACTCACCATCTTCCTTGTTCCCATTATGGCTTATCTTGTCTTCTTTCGTGCTAACAGATCGCATCGTTGGTTTGCAACGATTGGCTGGATAGCACTTGTTGGTTCTCTTGTTTCGCTGTACCCGCTCATGGCAATCCTCAATAATGAACTGTTCCCTACGGGGACGCTCTTAGGAGGAACTGCTCCGCATGTGAGTCTCATAGGCAGCCTATTCTATCAGGCATCACGCGGAAAAGACGCTGGCCTTTTTAGCCTCAGCAGCGAATTCTGGATGCAGACAAAAGCGTGGATGCAAGGTGATCCTATCCTCGTTATTGCCGGAAGTTTCTGTGCCATCCTATCAGTACTCATGATGAAGTGGCAGAGGCTTATCGGGGTGATGGGCGCTATGACTCTGTCCCTCTGGGCTTTCTTCGCACGAGGGGGAATAGTCTTTAACTTTTATATTGTACCGTTACTACCGCTGTTGGCGCTGAATGTGAGTCTCCTTCTTGGGCTCGTCGCAAAGAGCTTGAAAACATCTATAAAAACTTTCACGCTTACGAACTCAACGGTTGGTCGAATCTTTGAGCACGGTGTCATCATACTGTGCTGCGTTGGGCTGGTGGTGGGTTGTCTAGCCTTCAATACCACAGTGGGATCTGCCAGTCCTGATCCTGCAATTGCCTACAAAAACAATCCTCTCATATTATGGAATAACATGCAAGCCGATGCTCAGAATCAGGCAACCCAGTGGGTTGAAAAGAACCTGCCATTGCACAGTCGTATCATGATCGATGAGTACCTATGGACTGACCTGTATGATAGTGGCTATACAAATGCACACTACTACTGGATGGTAGAGACTGATCCAACCATCCGTAATGGTGTATTTCACAACGATTGGCGAAATGTTGATTACATAATCACAACCCCACAGGTGCTGACCGACATGCAAGAAGCACACTTGTCACTAGTGAGGGCAGCGCTGTATCATTCTACACTGCTCGTGTACTTTGATACGGGTGGATGGCGTGTAGAAATTCGTAAGGTAAACAAATAATGTTATCTAAAAACGAGAAACTACATCCGTAAGGGGTATCGCTGAAGGAACTCGGCAGCATCATGCTGCCGAGTTCTTTGTGGTTTTGTACCTACGCTTTTCGACTATCTACTCGCTCGCTTCAGCCACTGCTTCCATCGTTTCAGCTTCGCCGACTTCCTCCGCCCCTGTGGCTACCTCGGCAACGCCTTCTGCGGCCATCTCTTGAGAAGCCTCGCGCATTTCCTGAGACGCCGCCATCTCTGCCAATCCCTCACCTGCCAGCTCGGCGCCAGCTTCAGCCAGTTGTTGGCTTTGGATCTGCGTATCTACCGATTCGGCAAGTTGGGTGATTCCCTCCGCGACCTCATCCGCGCCTTGTTCGCCAACCTGGGCGCCTGTCTCTGCCATTGCTGTCGCCAGTGCCCGCGTCGCACCCGAGCGCAAGAGTTCGTCTATCGCAAGATCTTGCAACTCTTCGCCCTTGTTCTCCAAAAAGTCGGCGATCACGGGCATCCCAAGCGTCGTCATTACATTGCTGGTAGCCAATAGCTGCCCGGCGATCGAAGCCAGTTTCATCCCGCGATTCAAATCGTCGGCGCTCATCGCGCTGACGACCGCACTCTGCACAGCTAAATCTTCGGATGCAGCAAGAAGATTAGCGCCTTGCTCAACATCGCGTGCGGCCGCAGCAGCGGCCTTTTTGCTACGCTTAGCCGCTCGTCGCGCGGATTTAATCGCATCAACCCCGCGTGTCGCATCGCTGGCTCCTTCTGCCAGCATAACCCGGCTTGCCGTTGCTACATCGCTGGCGGCCTCTAGATTCTCTGCCCCTTCGGCGGTGTCTAAAACACCTACCGCTGCGGTTGTGGCTGCCGCATTTTGCAGTTCATCGGCCGCCTTGCGCGTCTTCTTACTTGTGGAGGCCCGCTTTGTTTTTGTTCCTTGTTTGCTTCGTACTGCCAATTTTTTTCTCCTTTGAATGAAAATAGGTGTGAATGAAAATAGTTGGGTCTTCAGCCAGAATGCTCATTGTTATCGACGCAAAGCGCGTAGATCATCCTCTACTATAATACTCGCCCTGGGCCAGGAACACAACCTTTATATATACTATTTTTGTGCGCGTTCAGAGCGGAAGAATCTCGCAAAGATCGGGTTGCCTGGTATATTTACACTGGTTTAATTGAGGTACTGCTGTGACGCCTCGCTCGTAGTTCAGCTTGCGCACACCCCTCCTATTTGATCTAATACTAGTATATAAGTGGTCTACTTCGCAAACACAGATCGCCGCTAACAGATTAGGGGGGTCAATATGCCAGGTTCGCTACGCATCGGCAGGATTTTCGGCATAGATATCTATATCCATTTTAGCTGGCTCATCATTATTGTGCTTATGACATGGTCCCTTGCCATTGGTTGGTTCCCTATGCTGTACCATCTAAAAGTTGGTTCCAAAATAAACCAGCATCGTAACGTTCATCGTATTACCAATAGGGAATACATTCCATTTACAGGATCATATTCTACCTATTGCTCGTATCTTGTTGTTACCTGTAAGTCAACAACTACGTCTAGTATCTCGTTGAGTTTGTAAGCGAGGTGAATGTCTCATAGTGATATACCAGGCGCTATGATAAACTGCAGAGAAACATCTTGACGTAACGCTGTTCCATTTGTAATAATAAGAAGAAAGTACTGATTTTCCTCCTACTTCCATGACAGATCGTGGGAAATTCTGTACACTATGCCTTGGCGTCCATGTAAGTAACACCCTTTTTCTTATCAATTAATTGTTTTACGCCCTCTTTCCTGCATTTATCGCAGGCATGTTAAGAAGGATTCTCCGTCTGGAGGTTCGGTTAGGTTATAGGTGTGCTTATCGTAGGTGTCCTGAGAGTGACTATCATGTTCACTCTCCCAATCCAGACATCGGAGAATAATACTCGTATGGATACAAAAAAACAAGAATAGACAGATGTGAGATCACGGGAGCGGCCAAAGAGGGTGCCCCTTTAGGTAAAGGAGCCTGAGAGGCTGTGAAACAGCCATCATCATGATCTACACTGCTCGTCTCAAATGAGGTGAACACATGGACGGCAAGGGTAGTCGGGGCCTTTCATCAGGGAGTGATCGGCAACGACAGCGTAATGTTGTTGAGATCAGCAAGAAATGCGCGAAATTTCTAGTAACACATAGACAAACTTTGCTCGCTGGCATTTTGCTCACTGGCCTGGTTGTGCTTCTTTTTGGTATTTTCAGCCAGTTTCAAGTACCCTCCTCTCTGAGCATGCCACCGAGCGGGGTGACGGCTGTCGATTACAGCACATTCAAAGAGCAAGTGAGAGCTGGGAATGTTCTGGCAGTTTCCATTCAAAATAATGAAGTGAATGGATTGCTGGCGAAACCGTTACAACAAGGTCAAACTGGATCGAACTCTAAAGTAACCATCAGTGCCAATCAACGGGCTATGGATTTTGCTGCATGGAGCCACTACCTTGGCGCGAGTTCTGTCTGGGCAAATACACCGGTAACAAACTCAATTGACCCATCACGACTCGTATACACACGTATTCCTGACAGTGGCGATGCAGCGCTCATGTCGTTGCTCTTGAGCAACAATGTCGTGGTGAATACACTCCCGGCTGCGCATTCTCCTCTATGGATGTCACTCCTCTGGAGACTTGCTCCATTCATTATCCTGACAGTGCTATTGACCGTGATACTTCTCCCTCGTAGCGGTCGACGTTCAACCCGCGCCATAGATGATCACTTCTCCCAATTTGGGAAAAGCCATGCTCACCGTTATGGTAAGAAAGAGGTACGCGAACCACTTCGCTCACCAGAAAAAATAGTCGGCGTTACCAAACCTGTTACACCTGTTAAGCCTCCAGTTCAAAAATCTCTAGAGCCGCAAGTTACTTTTGCCGATGTAGCAGGAATTGATGAGGTGCGTCAAGAGCTTGAAGAAATCGTGCAATTCCTACGCGACCCCGGACGCTACGATCGTCTGGGTGCGCGCATTCCACGTGGAGCGTTACTGGTTGGACCTCCGGGAACCGGTAAGACACTTTTAGCCAAAGCCGTTGCGGGTGAAGCCGGTGTTCCTTTCTTTAGTATGAGCGCCTCAGAATTTGTGGAAATGTTTGTGGGAGTCGGAGCCAGTCGCGTGCGTGATCTCTTTAATCAGGCGCGTCAATCGGCCCCATGTGTCGTCTTCCTGGATGAAATTGACGCCGTGGGCCGCAAACGCTCCGTACGTGTTGCTGGTAATGACGAACGAGACCAGACGCTCAACCAGTTACTCGTAGAACTCGATGGATTCAATACGCGCCAGGCCATCGTTGTGTTAGCGGCCACCAACAGAGTCGATATCCTGGACAAGGCCTTGCTGCGCCCTGGCCGTTTTGACCGTCATATCACAGTTTCGCTGCCCGACCGCGTCGGTCGTCAAGCGATCTTGGCGGTGCATACCCGTCGTACCCCCTTGCATGAAGAAGTCAGTCTTGAACGCCTGGCTCGCCTGACCACTGGCATGAGCGGGGCAGATCTCGCTAATCTTGTCAACGAGGCGGCTTTATGCGCGGCACGCCGTGACCTGGAGCACGTCACCCATGATTGCTTTGAAGATGCTCTGGCGCGAGTGCAACTTGGCGCTTTGCGGCCTATCGTCATGAGTGAGAGCGAGAAACGCATTATCGCCTTCCACGAAGGAGGCCATGCCCTCGTTGCATATCATTTGCCCGAAGCTGATACCGTCAACCGTGTGACCATTCTACCGCGTGGCCAGAGTCTTGGCGTCACTCAATTCACAGCCGAGGAAGACCGTTACAACTATAGCCGGGAAACCCTGATGGCACGGATCGCCGTTGGGTTGGGGGGTCGTGTTGCCGAAGAATTAACCTTCGGTCCCGATCGTGTCACGACCGGAGCCGAAAATGATCTGCAAGTAGTTACGGACCTCGCCCGGCGCATGGTAACGCGCTGGGGCATGAGTGAGCAGGTGGGTGTCGTTTTCGCCGATCATCGTGCCAGTGCTGGCGGCGTCGGTCTGAATATGCGTCGTGTTGAGAGTGATGATCTGCCAGCAAATCCCCGTTCGCTCGTGATAGATGCTGATGGTCATGTCTTGTTGAATGGTAGTGATTTCCCTGCGCATCAGCACGATATGTTTGCTATGGCTGTGCCTGACGCTAACCATGCCACGAGCGCAACGCTGTCGGCGTTGATAGATAGCGAGGTTCAACGTATCCTTCATCAAGGATATGAGATGGCGCGCGCTCTGTTGCATGAGCACAATGATCAGCTCACCAAACTTGCGCATGCACTGATGACACAGGAGCAACTCGATCGCAAACAGTTCGAGGCGCTGCTGGCGTAGGGGCGCAATTTTTCCCTTGCATATTTGTATTCGATATTGACATAATACTATCCTTATGTGGTTATTAGCTGGGGGAGCAGAAGTGTTCGTCCCTCCCCCCACGTTCCCTCCCATTCACATCTCTGCGCTGTTCCAGGCTGTTGTAGCTCGCCTTTCTCAACGTCTTCAGCAGCTTTC
>JBKPAZ010000238.1:0-9438 GCA_046726655.1 Chloroflexota bacterium | reverse complement strand
GCACAGGGCATAGACCTGCTCCGGGGAACAGTGGCAATTATCGCTGAGGTGATCGCGTTGGGCTACATTACGCTGGCTCGCGTACAGCAGGCACACGGCGAGTACAGCCAGGCACTTGCGACGCTGGATGTGTACATGCAGTTGGCGCACCAGCGCACCTTCGTTCCCCATCTGATCGCTCGCGGAGCAGCGATGCGGGCGCAGGTGGAACTGGCACGGGGCAATCTGGCAGCAGCCATCCATTGGGCAGACACGAGCGGCTTGTCTCCCTCCGATGACCCCCTGGACTATCCCCGCGAGCAGGAGTACCTGACTTTTGCGCGGGTGCGTATCGCCCAGGGACGAGAAACCCCAACAGATCCTTTCCTCTCGGAGGCACTGATGTTGCTGGAGCGGCTCCTTGAGGATGCTGAAGCAAAAATGCGCATGCGGAGTGTGCTTGAAGTTCTCCTGCTGCGTGCGTTGGCGCTGCAGGCGCAAGGAGACTACACAGGGGCCATGACCGTGCTGGGCCGTGCCCTGGCCCTTGCTGAACCAGAGGGCTACATCCGGCTCTTCCTTGATGAAGGAGGACCGATGGTCACCTTGCTGCGCCAGGCCTACGCGCATACTATAGCACCAGCCTACGTCGCGGCACTGCTGGAGGCATCCGGTGAGCTGATCGCAACAGATCTTCATCGCTCTTCCTCACGCTCCGGCCCGCTTATTGAACCGCTCACTGTCCGTGAGCGCGAAGTATTGCGGCTGCTGATAGATGGCGCGTCTAACCGCGAGATCGCCCATCAATTGGTACTCAGTGTGAACACGGTGAAGAAACACGTCTACAACATTTGTGGCAAACTGGGGGTGCAGAGCCGCGCCCAGGCCATCGCCAAAGCCAGAACCCTCAATCTCTTGACGGGAGTGGGTGAGAAGATGTAAGCCGAGTCTGACTAATCTCATACTTCTTTGCTGCACAAAACACTTTATCTTCTTTCAGAGATGCAGCACCCCTATGGAGGTTATACATCTCTTACCCATTTGCCCTAAAACCTCATAAAAAAGTAACCCTGCAATTACTTCTTTGGTGTACTGTCTTTGCTTCCTCTTTCGGCTACACTCCTCCTAGACACCATTACGGTCAAGAAGTGGTACCGGGAAGAGGGAGTGATGATGCTTTACGAAATTCGCGTCAAAGGGCATCTCGATCAGCATTGGTCGGCATGGTTTGATGGGATGACGATAACCAACGAGGCAAATGGTGACACAGCCATCTCTGGGCCTGTGGTGGATCAGGCCGCGCTACACGGTTTGCTCATAAAGGTATACAACTTAAACTTAACGTTGATCTCGGTCTTGAGCATTGAGACTGACACAACACCCTGAAATATGAGGAATGAAGAAGACGTTGAGCCAACCATCGTAGAGTAAGATGAATATCCTGGGGTAATTGTTCCGTAGAACGAGAATCTCTCACATATAACCCGAACACAACCGAAAGGAGGAGTCGTGATGAGCAAAGGAACGTATCAGCGTGAATATCTATTTGACGTGGCCATCGTCCAGCAAACAATCACCGGAACAAATCTGGCAGGTGTGGTGGCCTCTGCTGACGATCTCTGTCTCATCGAGCAGCTACGCAGTGGCGATGAGGCTGCTTTTGAGGCATTAATCGACCGTTATGCGACCGCTATGGTGCGTCTTGCAATGGTCTATGTGACGGCATGGGTGGTGGCTGAGGAAGTCGTCCAGGAGACATGGATGGCGGTCCTTGAGGGCCTCAATCGCTTCGAGGGGCGGTCCTCGCTGAAAACCTGGCTCTTTCGGATTCTTACTAACTGTGCTAAAACACGTGCGCAACGCGAAGGCCGCAGCATTCCTTTCTCCTCACTACCAGACTATGATACTGAACTCCCTGAATGTGCGGTCGATCCTGATCGCTTCTTGCCAGCGGATCACCAGTGGCCCGGTCGTTGGGTATCGTTCCCCGCCAAATGGGAGGAAATGCCTGAGGATCGCCTGCTCTCACAGGAAACTCGTGCGTGCATTGATCGAGCGATCGAAGCGTTACCGCCCGCTCAGCGGGAGATCATCATCTTACGCGACATTGAGGGATGGACGTCAAAGGAAACCTGCGCCTTCCTCGGCATCTCTGAGGTCAATCAGAGAGTGCTCCACCATCGTGCGCGGTCGAAGGTGCGCACGGTACTGGAGAAATACTTCGAGGAAGAGTAGGCTGAGGATGACAAACGACGATGCGCTTCCTTGCAAAGAAGCAGTAGAGCTGGTCACCGAGTATCTGGAGAAAGTCATGAAGGAGGAGGAATGGGCACAGAAATGGACTGGTACAATGAACCACCGATGTGGACTGTAAACGGCGACACGATCACCATAAGGTCAGAGCCAAAAACCGACTCCTGGCGCACGACCCATTATGGTTTCATCCGTGACAACGGGCATTTTTATCATCACGGCATCGTGGGCGACTTCCTGGTCGAAGTCAAAGTCAGAGGTGCCTACGCGTCTTTGTACGATCAAGCAGGCCTCATGGTGCGTGTAGACGAGGCGAATTGGGTCAAGTGTGGAATTGAGTTCGTTGATGGGGTACAGCAGGTCAGCGCCGTCGTCACACGTGAGTACTCAGACTGGTCGGTCGTGCCTCTTCCCAGCAACCCTGCTGCAATCTGGTTGCGTCTAACGCGGCACGGATCAGCTATAGAGATCCGCTATGCGCACGACGGCGTGCAGTACCAGATGCTCAGGCTGGCCTACCTCACACCAGCCAGGATAATGAGCGTTGGTCTTATGTGTGCTTCACCTGATGGAGCGGGCTTTCTCGTCACCTTTGAGGGATTCACGATCCAGAGCATATAGATGTGGTTCTTCTACGCTCAGTTCTCAAAAACGCGACGTTTTCTACTATTTGTGTTAGCGACTGACAAAAAAGTCAGCAGAGTAATTTTCCCAATGTATCCCGGGGGCTTTGCTCATCCGCTGTTTATCTACCAGAACGAGCCACAATGCAGTTTGTAGAGGCATTCTATAACCGCTTGTTCCAGGAATACCCACAGGCCCAAACACTCTTCACGCAGAGAGGCACGGATATCAGGAGGCAATAGAGAATGCTTATGTGTACACTCGTTCATACCAGCGATACGGGAATGCCTCCTTCGATTCCTGGTGTAACGTTTTTAATTTTCCGTAGACTATTATGAGGAAAGACGGATCATTATGCGGATCCTTTCCAGATGAGCATCGCTGAGTTCTCATTGGAAACTAGCACCATTGGTTATCTACTTTGTAACGTCTGATGAAGATGAACATGCAGTAAAGTACTGCAAATACAAGAAAGGAACACATTATGCAACTTGGAATGATCGGACTGGGCCGCATGGGGGCATTCATGTCGCAGCGGCTGATACGGGGAGGTCATACAATCGTCGGTTACGTCCGTCACGCGGAAACCGTGGAGGCTCTCCTCAAAGGAGGAACCATCACAAAAGGAGCTACATCTTTGCCTGACCTGGTCAGTAAGCTTTCCACGCCCCGCGCTATCTGGCTGATGGTGCCCGCTGCCTCGGTGGATGCAACATTGGAAACCATTGTCCCGCACCTTGCTCCAGGTGACATGGTCATAGACGGTGGCAATTCTTATTATCATGATGATATTCGACGAGCAGCTGAACTCAAACCGAAAGGTATCCACTATGTGGACTGCGGAACAAGTGGCGGCGTTTGGGGACTCGAGCGCGGCTATTGTCTGATGATTGGCGGTGAGGATGCTGTTGTGCAACATCTCGACCCAATCTTCTCAGTTCTGGCTCCGGGCATCAAAGCAGCACCACGCACTTCTGGGCGTGAAAAGGTAGGGGGAACTGCCGAGCAGGGGTATCTTCACTGCGGGCCGAACGGCGCCGGTCACTTCGTCAAAATGGTTCATAATGGCATTGAGTACGCTATCATGGCTGCCTACGCCGAGGGCCTGAACATCTTGCATCATGCCAATGTTGGGAAACAGGAACGAACCGTCGATGCTGAGACAACGCCGCTGCGCAACCCGGAGTTCTACCAATATGATCTCAACCTACCAGATGTGACAGAGGTGTGGCGCCGTGGTAGTGTAATTGGTTCCTGGTTGCTGGATCTCACCGCCGACGCACTTCTCAACAGTCCTGACCTGGCCAGGTTCCAGGGTCGAGTGTCGGATTCGGGAGAAGGGCGTTGGACCATCACCGCCGCAATCGACGAGTCAGTTCCAGTACCCGTACTCAGCTCGGCGCTGTTTGAGCGGTTCAGTTCTCGTGGTGAGGCTGATTATGCCGATAGGTTGATGTCCGCTATGCGCTTTGAGTTCGGTGGTCACCTGGAAAAGGCTAATCCAACGGGAGGAAACGCCTCATGACAGATACAACTTCACATTCGGACGCACTCGTTTTCTTCGGCGTCACCGGCGATTTAGCATATAAGCAGATCTTTCCGGCTTTACAGTCGATGATCAAACATGGTAACCTCAACATACCAGTCATTGGAGTCGCAGGCAGACCATGGAGCATCGATCAACTACGCGAACATGTCCATGACAGCCTGGAGAAGCATGGTGGCGTGGACCCTACAGCATTCGAGGAACTAAGCTCAATGCTTCAGTATGTCTCCGGAGACTATAAAGACGAGGCAACGTATACAAAATTGCGCAACGCGCTCGGCGGAGCCAGCCACCCGTTATACTACCTGGCGATTCCGCCCAGTTTCTTTGGTCCCGTCGTCGAAGGCTTGGGGAAATCAGGTTGCGCTAAGGGTGCTCGGGTCATCATTGAGAAGCCCTTTGGACGTGACCTCGCTTCGGCCCGGTCCCTGAACCGAATCCTGCACTCTGTTTTTCCGGAGCCCTCGATCTTCCGCATCGACCACTACCTTGGCAAAGAACCCGTACAGAACGTCTTGTACTTCCGCTTCGCCAACTCATTTCTCGAACCTCTATGGAACCGTGCTCACGTTGAAAGTGTGCAGATCACCATGGCCGAGCACTTCGGCGTGGCAGGTCGCGGGAAATTCTATGAAGAGGCGGGGGCTATTCGCGATGTGGTCCAGAACCACATGCTACAGTTAGTTGCTCTGCTTGCGATGGAACCACCCGCCGGCAATTACCAGGAGGCAGTGCGCGACGAGAAGGCCAGGATATTCAAGGCCATGCGACCGATTGATCCCTCCAATGTTGTACTAGGTCAATATAGCGGCTACCTCCAGGAAGACGGCGTTTCACCCAGTTCTCAGGTAGAAACATTCGCTGCGCTCAAACTCTATCTGGATACCTGGCGTTGGGCAGACGTGCCTTTCTATATCCGGGCTGGCAAACACTTGCCCGAAACAGCCACCGAGATCCTGGTGGAATTCAAGACGCCCCCGCTGACCGTGTTTGGGGAGGTTGAACCACCCCAGTCAAACTATTACCGCTTCCGTCTCAGCCCCGACGTGCTAATCTCTCTTGGCGCCAGGACCAAGGTGCCGGGAGAGGCCATGTGGGGTGAGGGAGTAGAGCTCATCGTGAAGAGCCATCATACCGATGACATACAACCCCCTTATGAGCGACTCCTTAGAGATGCTATGCGGGGTGATCCCACGCTCTTCGTTCGCGAAGACGCAGTCGAGGCTGCGTGGGAAGTCGCAGACCCAATCCTGGGCAAGGTCTCTCCGGTCTATCAGTACGCTCCGAACACCTGGGGCCCACCTGAGGCTGAACGGGTCATTGAACGTGATGGGGGCTGGCACAACCCTGTACCGACGCAACCCGTGACTGCTTTCAGGCCACATACACACGGTTAGAACGCAGCTGGAGGAGATAAGAAAACATGGCAATACATTCAACACTACTGACGCAGCGCCCTACCTGTGAATGGAGGAAAAATCATGAATGACCAAGTGACCCTCGACCAACTCAGCGTTAATACTATCCGGACACTCTCTATGGATGCGATACAGAAAGCCAACTCTGGTCATCCTGGCACACCAATGGCACTGGCTCCGGTCGCGTACTGTTTGTGGCAGCGCTTTCTGCGGTTCGATCCCGAAGACCCGATCTGGCCAAATCGCGACCGCTTTGTACTCTCGAATGGTCACGCTTCAATGTTGCTGTACAGCTTGCTACACCTTGCCAGCGTCAAGGCAGTCAACGCTAAATACGAGCAAGTTGGTAAGCTCTCCGTGACCCTCGAGGATATCAAGCACTTTCGCCAGTTAGACAGCAAATGTCCCGGACATCCGGAATACCGGTGGACCTCTGGAGTTGAGACAACTACCGGTCCTCTCGGTCAGGGCGTGGCGACAAGCGTTGGCATGGCCATCGCCGGGCGCTGGATGGCTGAGTACTTCAATCGCCCCAACTTTGAGATGTTCAACTACGATATCTATGCCATTTGTGGTGATGGCTGCATGATGGAAGGTATCAGCAACGAAGCAGCCTCGTTGGCCGGTCACCTGAAGCTCTCGAACCTTTGCTGGATCTATGACAACAACCACATCACTATTGAAGGAAATACAGCCCTGGCCTTTAGCGATGATGTGGCAACACGCTTCATCGCCTATGGTTGGAACGTTACGCGCGTTGGTGACGCGAATGATCTGGAGATGTTGACACGAGCTTTTCAAACGTTCAAGGCCACCAACGATCGGCCCACACTGATCATCGTTGATAGCCATATCGGCTATGGCGCTCCACATAAGCAAGATACCAGCGCAGCCCACGGTGAACCGTTAGGTGAAGAGGAGATCCGATTGACGAAGCAGCGCTATGGCTGGCCTCCAGACGCCAGATTCCTGGTGCCAGACGGGGTGCGTGAGCATTTCCAGGCTGAGATCGGCAAGCGTGGGGCTGAACTTCGCGGCACATGGTTCCACTTGTTCGATGCTTATAAGCAGCAGTACCCTGAATTGGCCGATCATCTCTATCGAATGCAGCATCGGCAGCTGCCAGAAGACTGGGATCGTGATTTGCCCACATTTGAGCCTGATCCAAAAGGTGTCGCCAGCCGTGAATCCTCCGGTAAGGTGTTGAACGCAATCGCTAAGAATAACCCCTGGCTGATCGGCGGTTCAGCAGATCTAGCACCCTCGACCAAGACTCGTCTGACCTTCGAAGGGAGTGGCGATTTTCAAGCAGAAAACTACGCCGGACGGAACTTCCACTTTGGCATCCGAGAGCATGCCATGAGCGCAGCCCTCAATGGTATGGCGCTTTCCAAGATCAGACCTTTCGGATCCGGGTTCTTGATCTTCAGTGATTACACGCGCATGCCAATCCGGCTCAGCGCGTTAATGGAAATCCCAGTGATCTACATCTGGACGCACGATTCGATCAGCCAGGGGGAAGATGGACCGACTCACCAGCCGATTGAGCAGCTCATTTCACTGCGAGCTATGCCCGGGATAATTGTCATGCGACCTGCTGATGCGAACGAGGTCGTTGAGGCCTGGAGAGTGATCATGCAACTACAGCACGAGCCAGTTGTAATGGTGCTCTCCCGGCAGGCGCTGCCTACATTTGATCGAACCATATATGGCTCAGCATCTGGCGTTGCGCGTGGAGCCTATGTAATGGCTGACGCTGCTGATGGCAAACCAGATGTCCTGCTACTTGCAACCGGCAGCGAGGTTTCACTCTGTATTGCAGCGTATGAACAACTCAAAGCGGAGGGTATGCAAGCGCGCGTGGTGAGTATGCCTTCCTGGGAGTTATTCGAGCGCCAGAGCCAGGAATACCGCGAGAGCGTCATTCCGCCAGATGTACGCGCGCGCGTCGCAGTAGAAGAGGCATCCACCCTTGGCTGGGCACAGTATGTTGGTCTTGATGGTACTGTCATTGGCATGCACACGTTCGGGGAATCTGCTCCGCTTCAAATCGTGCAGCGATACTTCCACTTTACACCCGAGCATGTAGTCGCTGCCGCCAAAGAACAGATCGCCCATACGCAGGGCAGTGTCTATCATTGAACGCAAACAACCGTAGCGGCCGATTTATCGGCCAGTCTGTGGACAATCCTTAATAAGGAGAAATCATGAAAGCAACACAAAAACTCCATGATGCTGGTCAGAGCCTCTGGCTCGACAACATCACTCGACGTCTGCTTACGAGTGGCACACTCCGGCAGTATATCGATGAACTCACGATTACAGGGCTAACATCAAATCCTACGATCTTCGATCACGCGATTAAGAACAGCCAGGACTACGACGATGCCATTCGTCAGAAGTTAGCTGAGAGTAAGTCAGGTGAAGCACTCTTTTTCGAACTCGCACTGGAGGATATTACCCAGGCCGCTGATCTCTTCCGACCGATTCACGATGCGACAGGTGGAGTTGATGGCTGGGTGTCGCTGGAGGTATCGCCATTACTGGCCTATGATGCCAAAAGCACCAGCTCTGAAGCCAAACAACTCCATGCCAGGGCGGCACGACCCAATCTTTTTATCAAAATTCCAGGAACCAGGGAAGGACTTCCTGCCATCGAAGAATCCATATTTGCTGGCATCCCAGTCAACGTGACTCTGTTGTTCTCTCACGATCATTACCTCGCAGCCGCAGAGGCATATATGCGGGGTATCGAACGGCGCATCGCAGCTGGGCTCAACCCTGCTGTGCATTCCGTTGCCTCAGTCTTCGTGAGTCGCTGGGATAAAGCAGTCGAGGGTAAGGTGCCTTCGGAGCTCCATGACCAGTTGGGGATCGCGGTCGCCAGTCGTACGTACAAAGCGTACCGTGCTCTGCTTGACACGGATCGCTGGTTACGGCTCGAAAATGCGGGAGCCAGGCCGCAGAGAGTCTTGTGGGCCAGCACTGGCACCAAGGACCCTAAAGAATCCGATATCCTCTACATCAAGGCTCTTGCAGCTCCTCATACAGTGAATACGATGCCCGAGCAGACGCTCCTTGCATTCGCCGAGCATGGCGAGGTCGGAGATATGCTTGCAGCAGATGGTGGGAATGCTGAAGAACTGCTCGCCCGGTTCGCAAAAGCTGGCGTTGAGTATGATGCGCTCGCTGCAAAACTCCAGAGTGAAGGCGCGGAATCATTCGATGCATCCTGGAATGACTTGATGGGCTGTATCGCTTCAAAGAGCGAACTGCTCACAAAGGCCGGTTGAAGTTCTTGAGAGAGAGAGTATTCAAATGATGAGGAGCAACAATTATGTCTAGCAATCCAACACCTCTGACACAGCGCCCTGTCTGGAAAGCCCTTGAGGAGCATTACCAGAAAATACGGGATCAGCACCTGCGCAGGCTCTTCGCCGACGATCCCAATCGTGGCGAGCGTTTTGCGCTCGAAGTTGTTGGCATCTACCTGGACTACTCGAAGAACCGCATGACCGATGAGACAATCCAGCTGCTCCTGGAACTGGCGGCGTCTGCAGGTCTGCGTGAGCGCATCGCTGCCATGTTCAAGGGGGAAAAGATCAATAGCACCGAGAA
>JBKPAZ010000237.1:0-5823 GCA_046726655.1 Chloroflexota bacterium | reverse complement strand
GTCAAGGTCAAATACCCATAGTTGAAGTTAGGGGCTTGTAGCGCGATGAAGAAAAAGCATGCCCGGTGTTATGTTATAATACATATACGTATATTCATATGTGTACTAATGGAGAGAAAGAACCCATGAACACACCACCTGAGCCAACAAACCGAGTCCTGGAGGTCTCCCAACCGCTCACGGAAGAGACGACAGTAGCCCTGTCTCGTCAGGAGGCGGATCTCTATGCACGCTTTTTCAAAGTGTTTGGCGATCCGACGCGCATTCGCTTGTTACATCTGCTTTTGGATGCGCAACCCATTGGTCACACCGTGAGTGAGTTGGTTGGGCTGCTTGGACAACCCCAAGGCCGTGTCTCGACACACCTGGGTTGCTTACGCTGGTGCGGGCTGGTGGAAAGCGAGCGGGTAGGCAAACAGGTCTGCTATCGCATCAGCGATCCGCGTGTGCGCGAGATCCTGGCTCTTGGCGGGGCTATCATGCGTGACCATGCGGCTGGTGTTGCCTCCTGTGGTGTGATTCGCTGAGATGTGGTGTCGGAGAGAAAGGGGAAACATGAGCCAGCAGGACACCTATGATCTGGTGATTCTGGGCAGTGGTTCGACGGCCTTTGCCGCTTTACTACAGTGCTCGTTGGAGATTGTACAGACAGGTTATCGGTAAGCGGAACACTCAGGCGTCTGAGCTGCCTGTTGACTGCCAATACGCGATCGCTGATGGCCTCTTCAAATGAGGAGTGAAGTTCTTCTTCGTCAGGCTGCCAGTAGGGTGGGCGAACAACTGCTAAAGGAGTGGTCGAGTAGATGTCTTCTGGCGTCGCTGTTTCAGCAGTAATGCAGCGAATATCCAGTTCTGTCTCAGACGGATCATATACTATGCTATTCATCGTCTGTACCCTCCTTGATGTATAATTCTTTTCAAGAGTAAGCATAGCGGACAAGAATTGAGAGTACATGTGTCATATGACATATTTATTTTCTTGTATCTTAGCCAAAAGTCCTTTTGAAATTCCGCAACGGCAATACTGTTCGTCTCAACACTGTAGAGTTCATGGATTAAGAGGTTTAACAGAATAGTGCGACGTTTTCGACCACATATGTTCGGCATTCTTTTGTGTTTCATTGTGCTTTCGTGGCTCTTTCTTCAATGGAAACATTTACCAGCCCTGGCCAGTCCTGTAACGAGCGACAGGCCGAGGACGACAATGCCGGGGAAGTTGCAACTTGATAATCAGTTGCCTGTAGTGACTTACGATGCAAATAGCAATACCAATAATGTGAATGCTAAATTTGGTTCACGCTTTGATTTCGTAATTTCACCCGGTACGAATAGTGTACAAAGCGGCACAGATGGCATATTCCACGATAATTCGGCCAGCTACATCGTTGGCATCGCTCCCACGGGAGAGCAGAAAACCTTCATTTTCCATATGGGTGCTGCGAACGCTTCGCTGGGAGATACGTACCTGTCGAATGAGCGCTGGACGCTAGGGTTGGATACGAGCCGCTGGGAAGGTGACACCAGCGACGGCTCTGGTATGCACCTGATAGTTGACTTCATTGATACGTTCTTAGGAGAGCCTGGCTGCACATTCATCGTTAACTGCGCCATTTCTGTGCGGGATGATACTGTACCCGTCTTACTTGTTGGAGTCAGCCTGCAAAATACGAGCATGAAAACACTGACAGGGAATTTCCTGTTCGGTAGCAATCGCAGTTTGCCCAGCGGTAATGCCTGCGTAGAGCACACGACACCCGGCGGCACCGCTGTGAATGCACTCTCCTACGATACGAGTTCTGATGAGACAAACGGTACCCTCTTTCTCGCTGGGAATCAGTACCAATGGCGCTGTAATACTGGTGTGAGTGACCGTGCAGGGCTTGCATGGAATTACAGTATTGGAGCTTCGCAAAGCCAAACCTCTTACATGCTGATCGGCGGCTGGAATACGAGTCAGAACCTCTTCGCCAATACACAGCTACCTGCGGGCTGCCAGCGCGAGGTACTATTTCCGGCGCAAGAGTGGTCATCAGAGAACGAGGTGATAGACTTCGCCATTGACAATCTTTCGACCAATGACAACCTGCTGGCGCGTGCGCAAGCGATGGAGAACATGTTGATAAATAACACTGTGCTGACATCATCACAGCGCTGGGTTATCGCCGATAGTTTGCACGCCTATAAATCAAATAGCTGGCTCGCAGGACGGCTGGGTTGCGCCGGCGGTGGCTACGATGCAGCAGTCTATGAAGGCACCTTTGGCTTCTTGACGACTGTCGATGTAATGCATGAGTATGGCTACTTTGAGATCAATCGCGTTCCGTGGTTTTTCAGGAGCGCGATTGCGACTGTATTTAACAATGCCACCAGCAACAACTTCGGCATCTTCTTTCAACATGACCAGGGAGGTGACGTGAACAACTCCGGCAGATGTACAAGTCCAGGTAGCGGTATACCAACCATCCGCACCACGTGCTATGTCTCGCCACGTTTCTCGTTCGGCTCACCCATGCCCACGGAAGAGAACTCCAACGTCGCACTGCTCATGGCATATTACGTCAGCGTCACAGGCGATATATCATTACTTACGGCTGATAACGATAGCAATATGAATTTGATTGATGCCGGTATGAGGCACAATCAGAGAGTGGGAGACCCTGTCACCGGCATTGCTCATAATTTCCAGGATACCAACACCACCTACGACGACCAAAATGATTGCCTGCACAACGATACTGCAAATGCAGGAAACCTCTACTATCAAGGACTAAAGGAAGCTGCGGCTTACCATGCCACAGCCTATCTCGATGGCTTCGTGCCCGGCGATACCAACGGAAACACCTGGCAAAACGATGCGAGTAAGATTGAAAACGCCATGGTGCAAGAATATAATGCTAACGGTTACATTCCTCTTGCCAGGAATAACAATGCCTATAACAATTGCAATGGGCGCACGGTAGTTCTGGGCGAAGGGTTATTCTATTTACATCTGACCGGGTTAGATAGTACGATGAACCAGGCCCTGTTACAGGACATAGGAGAGCAATACCCTGCAGACCTGAGCGCAAATGTGATCTCCTCACCGAGTATGATTTCATTAGAATCAGCACGAGCCACGGGTTCTCAATGCCCCGGTAACGTCTGCCCGCGCTACGAATGGTTCAGCAAGATAATGCTGTCCGGCATCATTGCAGACCTGGTGTATGCCAGGCACGGGTGTGCGATGTGCACCCGCGTGGATGTGACGGATACGGTGTACAGTCACAATCTTGCGCTTAATCAAAACTTCGGTGACGGTCTGCATGACGATGGCCAGGACTGGATCGGGCACTACTATCCACGTGGGATCATTAGTTGGGCGTTTTTGGATGCGGAGTACTGACCGTACTAGTAGACAATTTGGCTAGCAACGTAGCAAAACTCTTGACATAGGCTGAGACCTTGTGGTATAGTGATGCTAGCTCCTAAGGTATGTACCGCACCATCTTATAGTTCCGCAGGTTCCTATGTGTATGTTGTGGCGTCGTAAACTGTCTTAGGTATGTTGGCCAATGCCTCTATCACCCATCAGAACAGAAGACCATTGTTACCACATGTTTTTCAGGGCATTTTCCGAAAAACAAGCTTGTACTTACTATTTCCCACTATAACTCCAGGTACAACACAGAAAGGAGAAAGGGCGTGTTACTTCCCATGGATCTGTTCCGCCCTAGAACAACGTGAACATCGCCGAACTAGAAACGAAGACTATAACGGAGTTACGCGACATCGCTCGCGACCTCGAACTCTCCGGTTATACCGCCCTCAAAAAACAAGACCTCGTCTTCCGACTTCTCCAGGCCAATACTGAACAACAAGGTAACATTTTCAGCGCAGGGGTGCTGGAAATCGTAGAAGATGGATTTGGCTTCCTCAGGCAGGAACGCTTCCTGCCGGGCAATATGGATGTCTATGTCTCGCAGTCACAGATTCGCCGTTTTGGCCTGCGCACAGGTGACATGGTGTCCGGCCAGGTTCGCCCGCCAAAGGATAACGAAAAGTATTATGGTTTGCTGCGCGTCGAAGCCATCAATGGAGTGGACCCCGAAATTGCCAAACGCCGTCCGCATTTTGATGTACTGACACCAATTTTCCCGCGTGAAATGTTTAACCTGGAAACAGGGCCCTCGAACATCTCCGGTCGTATTATCAACCTGGTGGCCCCCATCGGGCGCGGTCAGCGCGGCTTGATCGTCTCTCCGCCTAAAGCCGGTAAAACGATGCTTCTCAAGTCTATCGCCAACTCCATCACCGAAAACTACAATGATGCTCATCTGATGATTGCACTCATTGGTGAGCGACCTGAAGAAGTCACTGACATGAAACGCTCGGTGAAAGCTGAAGTGATCAGTTCCACATTTGATGAGCCAACCGAGGCACATACACGCGTGGCCGAGATGGTGCTTGAACGAGCCAAACGCCTGGTTGAAGGTGGACGTGACGTCGTGGTGCTGCTGGATAGCATTACGCGCCTGAGCCGCGCTTATAACCTGGCGGTGCAACCCAGCGGTCGCACACTCTCCGGCGGTCTCGATCCAAGTGCGCTTTTCCCACCCAAGCGTTTCTTTGGCGCCGCGCGTAAGATTGAGGAGGGTGGTAGCCTGACGATCATCGCTACAGCACTGGTAGACACGGGCAGCCGCATGGATGATGTGATTTACGAAGAATTTAAGGGTACCGGCAATATGGAGCTGGTGCTGAACCGCAAACTTGCCGAACGCCGTGTCTTCCCCGCCATCGACATTTCCCTCTCCAGCACACGCCGTGAAGAACTATTGCTTGACGACAAGACGCTGCGCGCTGTTGTCGTGATGCGCCGTATGTTCTCAACGCTGGCAGATCAGCGTGGCATGGAGGCGATGGAAGCGCTGTTACAGCATATGTCCAAGACGAGCAACAACATTGAGTTTTTGGCGACGTTGAACAAGAGCATTCTGTGACGACTCCCCACGGCTACAAGCCGGGGGCTTCTGGAATGACACGGCCTGCTCGTCCACAGGCTTGCAGTTCATGTAAAGCCTCAGCTAGGATGTTCACTGAAGAGTTGTGGTCTCGGTTCATGACAAGGCCGCAGTTCGGACACTCATAGACGCGCACCGACAGGGGCATCCCTTGCCTCTGCCCACAGGCGGAGCACGTTTGCGAGGTATAGGCCGGGTTCACTCGCACGATTGTCCGCTCAGCTTCTTCCGCTTTAGCGAGCAATGTTTGGACGAACGAACTCCAGGCTGCGTCTGCGATCGATTTCGCCAGTTTCGGATTTTTGAGCATATTCCGCACGATCAACGCTTCTAGGGCGATGAGCCCGTACTGATTGATCAGCTTGTGCGTTTCTTGCTGGATGAAGTTCTTACGTCGATGGCGGATACGCTCATGAACGCGAGCCACGCGCTTATTCAGCTTGCGCCGTTCTTTTGACTTCTTGGGAGCTGAGTCTCGTTTGCGCTGTGCTTTCGCCAAGTTGTGCTCTTCTTGACGGAAAAAGCGGGGATTCTCGATAGTCGTGCCATCGGAGAGATAGGCAAAGTATTTCAGTCCGACATCAATGCCGACCTGCTCGCCCGTTTGGGGAAGGGGCACCTGCTCCGCCTCGTCACAGGAAATCGACACATACCACTTGCCCGTTGGCGCCCGTTTCACAATCGCTGTTTTTGGTGTGCCAGACAGCGGTCGATGCATGACCATTTTGACATGCCCAATTTTAGCGAGGATGAGTGTCCCTTTCTGCTTTCTTTTGCCCGTCTGAACAGCGAAGCTGTTGCCGTATTGCTTGAAGGTCAGGGA
>JBKPAZ010000236.1:0-7558 GCA_046726655.1 Chloroflexota bacterium | reverse complement strand
GTCTACAGTTTGTCAGCATTCCTCATTAGAGTTCGAGTTAGAGCCACACCTCTCGCATACCATTTCTGATAACCGTTTGCACTGTTATACAAGACGCTTTCTATAACTCTATATGAGCACTTTAGTATAAGTATATTTATTGTCTACCTGCTTTGCTCGAATAACTGGTTGTAATCAGGTTAAGAATTACCACGTCGCTAAGCAGATTTCTCAACCAACTCAATGTCTTGAAGCAAGCTGTAACTACTCAGCGGGGGACGTACTCCTCCTGCCAGGGTGCCAGATGTCTTTCACTCGGAGGTTTCACGTTATCAACTTTATTTTGATACATAATGAAACACAGAAATCTATTTTGAATTATTGAAATAATGAAAATCAGGTGCTATAATTAACGCACTGATTGAAGAACAGGTCACTTGGTTGCTAAATCGGGGGATACATGCGCAAGATCTACTGGTATTTACTGATAACTCTTCTTGTTGTTTCCGGAGCGGGCATATGGCGTCTGCTGCCCGCTCCATCCTCTCACTCCGTTTTTGCAGGTAGTCACCTCCCTGGAACCCCAACCAGTCCCATCCAGCACGTGGTGATCATCATGATGGAAAATCATTCATTCGATAACTTCTTTGGCCGCTTTCCCAATGTCAATGGCGTTACTCTTCCCCGTGCGACCAATCCAATGAGTGATTTGAATCATGGCTCTGCTGCTTCTATTGCAGCGATCGATGGTGGGAAAATGGACCAGTTTGAAGCGCCCGGTAAGTATCAATATTCGCAAGCAGATATTCCTATATACTGGCGCTATGCTCAGCAGTTCGGCCTAGGTGACAATTTCTTTTCTTCTTACGCTACCAGCAGCACACCCAATCATATAGCGATGGTTGCTGCTGAGAATGGCGGTATCTATGAAACCAGTGATAATAAGGGTTGTACATCGCAACCAAACAATGTGGTGTACTCTAGAATACCTGCGGATGATAACTATTGGTCCTATCCCTGCTACAATATTAATAGCTTGCCGCAGTCGCTAACTGCTGCTGGGCTTAGCTGGCGTTTTTACAGTACTATTCCGGTCTGGGACTCCCCTACTCTGATCCAGTCGCTCTCTGGCTCGTCAAGTGACGTTCATAGTGTGAATCAATTCACTACTGACGTGAAGACAGGCAATATGGCCAACGTGTCCTGGATCACTCCTCCAGGTAGCGCGACAGATCATCCGCCATCTCTAGAAGAGCCTGCCCAGAATTTTGTTGCTCAAGAGGTTAACTTGATCATGAACAGCTCCTACTGGAATAATACTGCCATCTTTGTCACCTGGGACGAATTCGGCGGCCAGTACGATCATGTAGCACCTCCCAAAATTGACAAATTAGGCCTGGGAATACGTGTGCCACTGCTTGTGATCTCTCCTTACACAAAGCAAGGATATATCTCGCACCAACTGAGCGAATTTAGCTCGTTCGTTAAATTCGTCGAGGATAATTTCGCATTGCCTAACCTGGGCAATCGGGATGCGCTGACTACCATCAGTGATTTAATGGATTACTTCGACTTCACGCAAACTCCTCAGTCGCCGCTGATTCTCAATTCTCTTCCCTTTTCAAACACACTGCAAGTTCCCACACAAGTATCAAAATACTCTGTCAATCCTACGGTAGCTGGAACAACCAGCACGTACACGTATGATATTGCTTATATGCAAAGCGGCACTCCAGCGATCCATAATGTGATTATCGATGGGGTTGCCCAACCGATGACGGCTGTTATGTCAATTAAGGGAGGAGAGCTTTACCAGTACTCAACAACCCTCGGAGTAGGAACTCACAACTACTCCTTCAATTTCTCTAATGGCTCGTCAGGCACTGTTACTCTCCCCGACAATGGTTTGCAATTCCCTGGCCCCGAGGTGCATCCCTTCTTCGTGGATACTGCGAATGCAAAGATACCTCTCACGGCATTGCCAGGTCAACCAGTTAAATATACTGTGACCTATACCTCACCTTCAAATACACCACCGGCACTGGCTAAAGTGTTTATCGACGGTATTCCCCATACGATGCTTTCTACTGGTGGCACTGACTATATTAAGGGAGTAGCCTTTACGTACACGGCCAATTCGCTGTCCGAAGGAGAACACTACACGGTCTTTCGTTTTGACGACGGATCGGGTCCTGCCACCTACCCGGGCAAGATGATCCCTCAAATTTCGCACCTCCTCCTGTCAAAAACGTCAGTCAATCCCACTTCAGGAACAACTTCGACCATTTTTACCTTCCAGACGACCTATGTTAATTCCGCTGGAACAGCTCCAACTCAAGCTTCTCTCTACGTGGACACTACACTTTATCCGCTGTCCTATGTCTCCGGCTCGTATAGCACAGGAGCGCTTTTCAAGGTGCAGACCAGCCTGCCAGCAGGAAATCACACCTTCTTCGTTGTCTTTTCCGACTCTACAACTACTTGGGCCGATCCGAGAGCACGTAAAGGAAATGCAGCCTATAAAGGGCCTAATGTAGGAGTAAATGCTCAACCTGTCGTTCCCGGTACAATAATTATTGTGGACCCAGGTAGTGACGTAGATTAAAGCATAGCTCTTCCATTGGTATTCCGCAAAAATAAAAACGAACTCGAGGTTACGCTCGTGAGCAATAGTTGGACATCACCAAAAAAATTGAGGTAAAATGAGTGCAACTGCAAAGTCCTGAACTGGCCCCACAAGGCTTCCATATATAAAGGAGAGTATATGCCATCCCAGGGTTATGTGCGCTATCCAACTATCCACCGGGACCAAATCGTTTTCGTTTCTGAAGATGACCTCTGGCTTGTATCGAGCGAAGGCGGACGAGCGGAGCGCCTCACTGCGGGTGTAGCTGAAGTAAGCTACCCGCGTTTCTCGCCGGATGGTACGATGTTAGCTTTCGTAGGGCGTGAAGAGGGTCCCAGCGAAGTTTATATCATGCCTGCGTTGGGCGGAGTAGCCCAGCGTCTTACCTTTCAAGATGCGTCTTGCCGTGTCTCCGGGTGGTCACCAGCAGGTGACGAGATACTCTATGCCAGTAATGCCGATCAGTTTGCCTTCCGCTTCGAAGTCATCTACGCGATCAGCCTCAAGGGCGGTCTGCCTCGCCAACTACCTATCGGCATGGCAAACGCCATTTCTTATGGTCCGCGTGGTGGTGTAGTCCTTGGTCGTAACATTAATATACGGGAAATGTCGTACCAGAAACGTTACAAGGGTGGCAGGGTAGGCCATCTTTGGTGTGATACCGAAGGAAACGGCACGTTCCAACGACTGCTTCAACTCAATGGAAATGTTGCTGACCCGTGCTGGGTAGGTGAACGCATCTACTTTCTCTCCGACCACGAAGGAGTGAGCAACATTTATTCTTGCACACCATCCGGTGAGGATGTTCGTCGTCACACCGATCACCAGGATTTCTATGCGCGTCACATGTCAAGCGATGGGTGGCGCCTGGTCTATCACGCGGGCGCTGACCTCTACCTGTTTGACCCCGCCAGCGGAGAAGCGCGTCAGCTTGATATAGAGGTGCCAAGTATACGTACCCAGCGCAACCGCAAGTTCATCTCAGCCGCTACCTATCTCAATAGTTATGAACTGCATCCTAAAGGTTATGCAGTAGCGCTCACGACCCGCGGCAAGGCCTTCACTATGGGCAATTGGGAGGGGCCAGTACTCCAACACGGCGAACTTGACGGCGTGCGCTATCGCTTCCTTGAGTGGCTCAATGACGGCAAGCGCCTGGTAGCCGTCAATGACGCAACCGGATCGGAGACCCTGGTCGTCTTCAATCCCGAGGATGCCAGCGAGCCTGAGATGTTTAATGAGATTGAGTTTGGCAGGGCCGTCTCTTTCGCCGTTTCGCCCACCGATGACGTGGTTGCCATCACTAACCACCGCAACGAACTGCTCACGATTGACCTGGAAGCAGGCTCCTCTCGTATGCTTGATCGCAGTGATTACGGTCCAATCAGAGGCATTGACTGGTCGCCCGATGGACGCTGGCTAGCATATGGCTTCTACTTTTCGAACCAGCAAGCAGCTATCAAACTCTGCAACCTTGAAACGGGCGAAACCCATGTTGTGACTGAGCCTGTACTCGAAGATGTCTCGCCGTCGTTTGATCCCGAAGGCAAGTACCTGTACTTCCTGGGATATCGCGTCCTCAATCCAGTGTACGACAACCTGCAATTCGACCTGGGTTTTCCTCGAGGCGTGAAACCC
This sequence comes from Chloroflexota bacterium, assembly GCA_046726655.1. Taxonomy (GTDB): domain Bacteria; phylum Chloroflexota; class Ktedonobacteria; order Ktedonobacterales; family Ktedonobacteraceae; genus DATMNR01. Next base: position 3,315 of record JBKPAZ010000236.1, on the reverse strand, counting down.
TATCTCATCACACTGCAACGCGACTTGCGCTCTCCATTCATCCCGGAACCCAGGGTTCCAGATGAGAAAGAGAAGGATGGTTCCAGGAAAGAGCAAGGTGAGGATGAAGAGCCGGCGCAAGAGCAGGATGAGGATCAGAAAGAGGCCGCTAAAAAGCCATCTGCAATGGTCATCGACCTGGAAGGGATCACCTCGCGAGCCATGCCTTTCCCCGTAGCAGAAGGCCGCTATTATAAAGTAAGGGGCATAAAAGGCAAGGCGCTCTTCCTGCTTTATCCTATTCAAGGAGCAATGAATCAGCCATCGGACTCAGATGGGCCAAAGGGGCATATCGACTCTTATGACTTCGAAAAGCGCAAATGCGAAATGCTGATTGATGAAGTCGATAACTTCGACCTCTCGCGTGATCGCAAAACGTTAATTTACCACAGCAAGCACCGGCTGCGCGCGGTGAAAGCAGGCGAGAAACCTTCAAAGTCAGAGAACGGTGATCGCCCGAGTCGCGAGTCGGGCTGGCTTGACCTGAATCGTGTAAAAGTATCGGTGCAGCCTGCCGCTGAATGGAAGCAAATGTTTGCCGAGGCCTGGCGTCTGCAACGCGAGCATTTCTGGACAGAAGACATGTCAGGCATCGATTGGGATGCCATTTATGCGCAGTATTCACCCCTGGTCGAACGTGTCAGTTCGCGTTCAGAACTCTCCGACCTCTTCTGGGAAATACAGGGGGAACTGAACACCTCACATGCTTACGAAATGGGCGGCGAATATCGCCAGCAGCCACACTATCGCCAGGGCTTTCTAGGGATAGATTGGAGCTATGACGCAGAAAATGATCGCTATCGCATTGCTCGCATCGTGCAGGGCGATCCGTCTGATAGTAATACAACCTCGCCGCTTACCAGTCCCGGGCTGAATATCCATGTGGGGGATGCCATACTCGCCATCAACGGGCAGCGCGTAGGCCCCAATCGCAGTCCGCAAGAACTATTGGTGAACCAGGCAGATAGCGAGGTGCAACTCACCATCGAGGATGTGTCCACGAAAGAGACACGGGTTGTCACTGCCAAAGCTATAGATGATGAACAACCCGCCCGCTATCGAGAGTGGGTCGAGAACAATCGCCGTATCGTCCATGAAAAATCTGACGGCCGGGCTGGATATATCCATATTCCGGATATGATGGGAGGAGGTTTTGCAGAGTTTCATCGAGGTTTCCTGACCGAGTACGATTATCCCGCTCTCCTTGTCGATGTGCGTTTTAACGGTGGTGGACATGTCTCTGGCCTCCTACTCGAGAAGCTGGCGAGACGGCGCGTTGGTTATAGTTTCCCACGTTGGGGGCAGCCGAAACCTTATCCTTATGAGTCGCCTCGAGGCCCGATGGTTGCGCTTACCAATGAGCATGCAGGATCAGATGGCGATATCTTCAGCCATAGCTTCAAGTTGATGGGACTGGGGCCATTGATCGGCAAACGCACCTGGGGCGGCGTGATCGGCATCAACTGGCGACATACGCTTGTTGATGGCACAAGAACGACACAGCCCGAGTTCGCTTTCTGGTTCAAGGATGTAGGCTGGAACGTCGAGAACTACGGCACAGAACCCGACATCGAAGTGGATATCGCCCCGCAGGATTACGTGAACAATGTTGATCCGCAACTGGACCGGGCGATTGCTGAAGCTCTGCGCTTGATCGAGGAGGTACCCGTGCTGGAACCAAAGCCAGAGGAGCGGCCAAGAAAGGGAAGATAGTCAGACCCCGAAGGAGGAGATTGTGAGTTTACCAAAACGCTATAATCCAGCTAAAGCCGAGCCAGAGCTTCAGGCTTTCTGGCAAAAATCAGGCACCTACCACTTTTATCCCGAAGCCAGCGGGCAGGTTTACTCCATCGATACACCCCCGTTAACAGTTTCGGGGCATGCTCACCTCGGCCACGTCTATTCTTACAGTCACACCGATTTCTTCGCCCGTTTCTGGCGTATGAATGGCTACAATGTCTTTTACCCCATGGGCTACGACGATAACGGGCTTCCTACCGATCGCTATGTTGAGAAACGCCTGGGTATCACTGCTCAACAGATAGGGCGCAGAGCTTTCATAGAGAAGTGTCTGGAGGTGAGTGAGGAGGCCGAGAAGGACTACCAGGCGCTCTGGCAGCGGCTTGGACTGTCGGTAGACTGGCGCTATTCCTATCGCACAATCGACGACCTTTCCCGGCGCACCTCCCAACTGTCTTTCCTTGACCTTTATCGCAAGGGATTAGCCTATCGCCGCGAGGCGCCGACCATCTGGTGCCCTGAATGTCATACGGCCGTCGCGCAAGCCGAGCTACATGATCTCGAACGTGAGAGCGAATTTGTCACCCTGGCTTTTCGTCTTGAGAACGGGGAGACACTGCCCATTGCCACCACGCGGCCGGAGCTATTGGCTGCCTGTGTAGCCGTCTTCGTGCATCCGAATGACACACGTTTCCAGGAGCTGATAGGACAGCGTGTAACGGTACCTCTGTTTGATTTCGAGGTGCCTGTAATGGCGGATGCAAAGGCAGATCCTGAGAAGGGTACTGGCGCTGTGATGTGCTGCACATTCGGCGATGTGACGGATGTTGAGTGGTGGTATAAGTATAACCTGCCCCTTAAGACAGTCATCGGGCGCGATGGCACAATGACAGAAGCGGCTGGAGAATTTGCAGGTCTGAGTGTGGAAGAGGCCCGTCGTCAGATTATCGAGGCGCTTGATGCGCATGGCTTGCTACTTGATAGGCTGCCAGTTATCCAGTCTGTGCGCGTCCACGAGCGTGATGATACGCCAGTGGAATATATCGTGACGCAGCAGTGGTTCTTTCGCGTGCTTGACTTTAAGAAGGAATGGCTTGAAGCGGGCGAGCAGGTCACCTGGTATCCTGCACATATGCAGGCGCGTTACCGTGAATGGGTGGAGAACCTGGCCTGGGACTGGATAATCACCCGCCAGCGCTACTTTGGCGTGCCCATCCCTGTGTGGTATTGCGATGCCTGCGGTAAGACCCTGCTTGCCAGCGAAGAGCAACTTCCGGTAGATCCAACCGAGCAGGAGCCACCTGAAGCGTGTGACTGCGGCAGCACATCCTACAGGCCAGAGGAGGATGTGCTGGATACATGGGCAACTTCCTCTATGTCGCCGCAAATTGTTGGGCGCTGGCTGACAGATAAACAACTCTACGAACGGGTCTTTCCTATGACCCTGCGCACCCAGGCACACGAGATTATTCGCACCTGGGCTTTCTACACCATTGTCAAATCCCATTACCACTTTGGCGTTTTGCCGTGGAAGAT
>JBKPAZ010000235.1:0-8513 GCA_046726655.1 Chloroflexota bacterium | reverse complement strand
TGTTCCAGGAGTTCCATCACTTTGGGGAAGATCGCCATATGCGCCCCGGAGAGAATGCTCATCAAAATAGCATCCACATCTTCCTGGATAGCCGCTTCGACGATCATTTCGGGGGTCTGGCGTATACCTGTATAGATTACTTCCATGCCAGCGTCACGGAGGGCACGGGCAATGACTTTTGCGCCGCGATCATGCCCATCCAGGCCTGGTTTAGCGACCAAAACACGAACTGGGCGGGTATCAGCCATATTTTATGACTCCTTTGTCAGTAAAGCAACCTGGTAAGACAGAATCATAGAGCGCACAGATAGCACGCTCCTGTTCTTCGTACATGCTCGTGATATGTTCATTCCATTCTACAACCGGGCCTGAGCGGCTGCAAGCATGCTCTATTGATTTGGCGCACTCGATGATCTGCTGTTGATGCTCCTGCTTGACTATAGGAACGGGCAAGCTGGCTAAGACACGCTGTTCTATTTGCGGCTGTACCCATTTGTACGCAGTGTGTAAGACGTAGACATATTCACGTAGCAAACGCGAATTGAGCAATGCCAGGAAAAAATAGAGTTGATCAGGACTCACATGTTCATTGCGCGGATAGAGTAAATAAAGGGTTTGCAAAGCTATTTGCCCTTGTAAATCCAGAGCTGCCTGTAAGCGATCAGTGCTTTTGACCACTAGCAACTTCGGAGATAGATAACGTTGCAGTGGTTTAGTGATGGCTTCGCGAGCAATCTGGCAGCAAGCTCTAGGAGGGCTATAAGGTTGGACATCGATCCCACCACGTAATACCGGATAGTTTGTAGGTGAACCGGCGTTGTGGTGGGATGCAAGAGCATCAGGGCGGGGGCAAGCGCCAGGGCGGGGGTAAGGGTCCAGGTGACCGCAAGCGTCAAGGCGAGGGCAAGGGTCCGGGCGGGGGCAAGCATCCAGGCGACCGCAAGCGTCCGGGCGACCGCAAGCGTCCAGGCGACCGCAAGCGTCCGGGCGGGGGCAAGCCCCGCCCCTACATATTGTGTTCGTTGATAAGCCGGTGTCGAGTGGGGAGGAAATGTTTTGGATATATGGGCTTTCGCGGCCAAGTTCCTCACCACGCGAAATCGTTAGGAAGTCACTCAGGGGGGCAAGGCGGCGCTTATTGGCAGGAGTTTCTTCGAGGCATGTTCGTAAGCCTTCGAGAGCAACACCACGTCCCTGGCTTAAAAGATAACGAAATTCGGCACCGGGCTGACGGCTGAATAGGGATTGTTGTACCTGGTGTTGTGAAGCGAAGGAGAAATTTGATTGCCAACGTCCCCGTATCCATGAAACGTGGTGCATGCGCTGTGGAGGGCATCTTTGGGCAATAATTACGACTGCGCCCACATCAGCAGCAAACACGTCTGAAAAATGCCAGAGATGATGTAGGGTGACTTCTTCTAACAAGCGCGCACGTTCTCTTGCAGCATTAGCACGCGCCAAAAGTGGATCAGGAAGAACCAGGCCTATCCAACCACCTGGACGCACTACCTGGAGGGCCAAATTCAAAAAAAGCAGGTAGCTATCCGCCTGGCCACGCTGCTGCGCAAAACAATAGCCGCTGAGGTCATTATTTTTCGCTGCTAGATAGGGAGGATTGGCAATAAATAGATCGACGGCTGGTTCCCAGGGTAGTACGAGGCTATCTGCTTGAAGAATATGTAGAGATGTAAAGGGGATGGAGTTGGATTCACCAGGCAAACGCGAAGCAAGGCGAGCGCCAGGGCGGGGGCAAGCCCCGCCCCTACATATTGTGTTCGTTGATAAGCCGGTTTCCTGAGGGGAGGCTTTGGCATGTATGATTGTGCGCAGTTGCATTTCTGCCAGGAAACAAGAGATAGGGTCGGGATCAATACCCCACAGGTTGCGCTGGATAAGGGAGATACGCTCTTCAAGGGACAAGCCCTCACGCGCGCTAAAGGCGAGAAGGCGCTGTGCGGCTCCGGCAAGAAAATTGCCACTGCCGCACGCGGGGTCGAGCACACGCACTCTTGTAAGGTCATTGTCAGAGGTATAGGCACAGGCGTCCAATATTTTTTCAACTAACAGGTGGGGAGTTGAGAAATGACCACGCTTTTTGCGTTCTACCAAGGGTAGACTGCTCTCATACCATGCGATTTGATCGCTTTGCTGCTCTTCTATTAGAACTGTGCTTTTGGCCATACATTTTCCTTATCGGCCCCTACGGATCTTGCTGTTCTTGCAGAATCTCCAGGGCCTCACGAGCAGCCAGACGGCCAGCTTCTTTAATACTCGAAGCTTTTCCTAAACCAAGTAAAAATTCATGCTCAAATACGCCGACGGTAAAGACACGGTCATTGTTACGTCCACTCTGCTCCAACACCCGATAGCGGGGCAGGGAGTTTGAGCGTTGCAAGACGATTTTCTGCAGGCGTCCCTTGGGATTCGTATCAAGTGTTTGTTTGTTTATATGTGACACAACGGGCAGAATTGTGCGCGCAACGAAGTCATGAGCTGCCTGCGGTCCCTGGTCGATGTGAATCGCGCCTATCAGGGCTTCTAACACGTCGGTACAAAGCGAATCCCGAGACCGCTCGTTAAAGGTCTTCATATTGGCGATATCGACACGAAGAAAGGAGAAGAGACCAATTTCTTGCCCAATCTTGGAGAGGACACGGCGGCTGACAACCTCGGACTTAAGGGCAGTCATTTCCCCTTCCGAGGCTTCTGGAAAGTTACGATAAATATATTCGACGACGTGGGCACCGAGGATGGCGTCGCCCAAAAATTCCAGTGTGTCATATGAGTCGCGTATGGCAGTTTCTGGGCAACAGGAATGATGAGTGACGGCTCGCTGTAATAACGAGCGATCATTAAACGTGATTTGAAGCAGTGCTTCTAATTCTGTTAACTTGTCTTCCTTCTGCATACAGGTGTATTATAGCTTAGAGAAGTGATGAGCGTCTATGAATGTCTATTCCGCCAGCAAGACCTGTGGAATATTAACGAAAAATATAGAAGAGTGTATAGCCCAACTAGAAACGTAACTTCAGCAGTGCGCCTGCAGATGGAACAGATGCGCTGGTGTATCTAGCGGAAAATGCGGCTTTGCGAGAACAGGTCAGTTAGTTGCAAGGGCGGCTGGCCAAATTTGCTTAACATTTTGTGACACATATTAGTCGTACAATTCGGCTTTCACCATCATTAGATAGAAGCGGACAAACGCCCCTCACTGTTGATGCCGAATATTTCTCTTGCTCAGGAAAATGATCGGTTATTGCATTGACAATCTCTTCATCTATTTGTTATTATGATATTGTCCAGTGCAATTCATATCAAATCCTGTTAAAAAGTTCGTCATGAAAGTCTGCGGGGACCAGTCAGGAATCCTGTCTCCAAAAAATTCATACCCTCGTCGTTTTAACAGTGATTAACCGGATTTGGTACCACTATCATCTTTTTAAAACCTCGTCAGCTTGTAGCCCGTTTAGCAATAAGTTGAGTGATGATAAAGACTAAGTAGAGACCATCATAAATACGTTCCAGGTTTTGTGCCAGTTAGCCATCGTAGCATGTTATAGTACTCGGAACGAACTTGTGATTGGCTATGCTAAGTTCTTATCGAGAAGGGAAACAACCATGAGCACAGGGGCATCATCCAATCCGCAACGCCTTGGGAAATACGAATTGCGCGAGCGTTTGGGACGTGGTGGGATGGCTGAGGTCTGGAAGGCTTATGACTCCCAGTTGGAACGCTATGTCGCCATTAAGATTCTACACGCAGATTTGCAAGCGGACCCTGAATTCTTGACACGCTTCACTCGTGAAGCGCGAGTTATTGCTTCATTGCATCATCCCAACATTGTGCAAGTCCATGACTTTCAGATCATCCATCCTCCTGAGATGAGCTCTCCTTTAGCCTACATGGTTATGGATTACGTCGAAGGGCAAACATTGGCTGATTACATCCGAAGCACTTCTCGCATAGGAAAATTTCCCTCACCCAATGAAATCGTTCAGCTTTTCGCGTCCATCAGTCGAGCAATTGACTATGCTCACCAGCAGGGTATGATTCACCGTGATATTAAACCGGCCAATATATTGCTGGACAAACGCCACAAAACTCACAACCCGATGGGCGAACCTGTTCTAACGGATTTCGGTATTGCTAAACTGTTAGGTGTAAGCACAAGCACTGTCAGTGGGGTATGGTTAGGTACCCCTCTCTACATCTCGCCAGAACAAGCTCAGGGACATCCCGGCAACGAACGGAGTGATATTTACTCCCTTGGAATCATTCTGTATGAAATTTGTACAGGAGTGCAGCCATTCCATGGGGAGAATATACCTGCCATTTTGATGCAACAAATCCATGCTATGCCTACTCCACCTGTTCTCCTAAACCCGAATATTCCACCGGCGTTGACCATGGTAATCATGCGTTGCTTAGCAAAGGACCCAACAGCTCGTTTTAGTAGTGCATCTTTCATGACTGCCGCTTTAGCTGATGCACTCAATATACCCATCCCCTCAGATATGAGCCGACCTTTGTATCCAGTAGACGTGATGAGTGGTCCGACGTATCTTTCTCACCCACTCAACCTACCGCAAGCAATGGGATCAGTCTCACCTTTGTCGTCCCCTCTGTCTCCTGTGCCTAGTTCTCAATCAGCGGCAAACGCTGCTCCAGCAATGGTACCGATTCCAGTTGCTGTACAAAGTAGTCCTACAACCCCTGTTATCAGCACTTCTAAGGGGGTGCCCTCTCCTCCTATACCGAGACGACTTAATGGACTGCGCATTCTATTAATTGCCACCCTCATTATCGTCCTGCTAGGATCAAGCTTTGCCGGTTTATACTGGCTGACACATAAGAGCACAGCTATTGTGACGAACCAGATCGTAGGGCATGCCTTTTTTGTCAGCAGTGGACAGATCTCTGACCACAGCAATCAGGGCTTAAACGATGGATTGATTATTGATCTGCAAAACGTACCCAATCCTGCCCCTAACAAAAGTTACTATGCCTGGCTACTAGGCGATGAAAACCAACCATTAACTTCACCCACTTTGCTTGGGATATTAACAGTTTCTGGCGGCAAAGTCCATTTTGTCTACCAAAGTGATACGCATCATACTAACCTAATAGGAAATATGAGCCGATTTCTCATAACCGAAGAGGATGCAAATAGAAACCCAAGCAATCCTTCCCCCGACCAAAGCAATTGGCGCTATTTCGCTGAACTTCCGCAACAAGCCGTCATCACTACTACGCCTACCAGCTCTATGGGTACTAGTACTCCGAGCACCAGTTCTATGGATATGATGAATGATACTGTACTCCAACACCTTCGGCATCTTCTCGCGGACGCTCCAGAACTGACACCACTCGGGTTGCATGGCGGTCTAGATATCTGGCTCTTCCGAAATACCCAAAAAATTTTAGAATGGGCAGGCAGTGCCAGGGACGCTACAGATGCTTCGTTTATACAACGTCAGGTTATACGTACCCTGGCTTATCTGGATGGGGTACAATACTTCGGGCACGATGTGCCATCTGGTACACCTTGCCTGTGCCAATTACCAAATTCCTCTGTTGCTGTACTTGAGTTTGATGTGCAGATGCAGAATCCTCCGGGGTACTTGAGTCAAATAGGTACGCACCTCAATGCCTTGACTCAGGCTCCAGGAGTAACACCAGAAAAACGCTTGCTTGCAGCTCAAATTGATCAGTATATTAATAACATGCAGAACTGGTTAGAGCAAGTGCATAAAGATGCAAAACAACTCATTCATACGCCTCTTGGGCAATACAATTCTCCTGCTTCTCGATCCTTACTAGACGATATGGCGACTAATGCGTTATATGCCTTTATCGGTCGACCTGACCCGTCTACCGGCCGGGTGTTGGGTGGTATGATACAAGTTCATTATACTATCCAGGATCTGTCGACCTTCGATATTTCAGCATATAGCTTACACTAATACCCTATAACCTCTTATAAATCATAACTTTGGGATCAAAGCCATCTCATAGTGCTGCCTCTTCAAAGAGTATGGACTTTGTTCTAAGTCATAAGCAAACAGAAAGCGAAGCCGCAAAACTACGACTTCGCTTTCTTGCTCGCTCAAGATTTTGATTGATAATTGTCCTATTTCCACAAAGTTCCTGATGATTCAAGGAAAACTCACATTTACCATCATCACCTTGCCAACATACAACTAAGCTTCAAAGGAGAACAAGTTATATGCCACTACTTGTCTCAGCATCATTAGTGCCGGCCTGCTCAACTTCATATTTTACTGTAGCCGTGTGTATCGTGAAGAAGCTTGATGATGTAAAGTCGCTTTCATCATCGTCTCTGACGAGTACGTAACATGCAACCACGTCGACGGTAGTCCCAGCCGCGATGTGCGCTTCGTATTGGAAACTGTGGGACCCTGTATTCGCAAAGATCAGCCTAATGAATGATTGAGCTACCGCATAGATTGATAAAGCTTCTTGCTCATGAGTGGCATCGTCACCTGTAACTAATGCAGAGCCTTCGATCTCTTGACCATTTTTAAGGGTGGCAAGCTTAAACGGGCCTTCGAATGTAAAACCTAACCCCATGGGACCGCATCTGTTCATTATGGTTACAGTAGTAGAGGTTTCTGAAGTAGTGGTTGCAGATACTGCCTGATGCTTTGGAGTAGCTGCAAATGTCGCGATAGGAATCATTGCGCCGATGATCAGAATACATGGTAAGAGGATGAAGAAGAGCCGCTTGGGTTGAAAACGTAACATTTCTTGTGTTTCCTTCCTATGATGAATTTGATACAGGTCTAGTGGAAAATAACTGAATTCATGCTTTGAGGTACTGATAATACCTTGCATTTTCATGTTAAAAAGTTGACCTGAAATAACTCCTTAACAAGCTAAGTGTATGAGTAAGAGATGGTTTATTGGTAGCAAATTGGTAAAGATGCGATTAAGAGTAGATCAATTGAGTTAAGATTACGTAACTTTTTTACGCCAGTAAAAAGCAAACCGGTAAAATGACTGCCCCTTGTGTTTTTGATACTGCATGAGAGCCACCTCTGGCCCTCATGATGATCCTCAAGATGTGAGCCAATCGATGTGAAAAATTGTTACTCAACATGTGGGCCACTTGTTAATTTTGCTCCAAAATGTTACGCTGGCCCTGATGAACAACTCATAAAGAAAAGCCTCCTGAGTGCGTCTCCGTAGACTGAAAATCCATATACTTCGCAAAAGAAAAGGAACAGGAGATGCAGCAATTATCAACAGAAGAACACGAACGCATCCGCCGAGCCTATCATATAGAGCACAAAAACATACGAACGATTGCCAAGGAATTCAGACATAGCCGTACGACCGTTTCCAAAGCCATTGCAGAGGATACGAAGACACCACAGCAAGTGACACATATCCGGCAAACCCCTGTCTTTGGTCCGCATCAATCTCGAGTGGAAGAACTCTTACGTCTCAATGAGCACATGCTACGCAAACAGCACTACACCTCGCATAAAATTTTTGAAATCATTCAATCTGCTGGTTGGGAAAAAGGTCAAGTCGAGCAAGGTGTGGGGTTTAGCAGACGCAATTTTATGGTGCCCATCCCTGACGTAGCCTCGTTTGAAGACCTGAACTTGTATTTATTGCAACAATGCCTCAAAGACGATCAGCGCCGTGTTCAGGGACAAACCATGACGATTGGGCAAGCGTGGGAATATGAACGGCACTACCTGCGTCTCCTGCCAGCCTATGAGTATGATTGTTGTGTGACTGTCTCGGCACGGCTCACTCCCTACAGCCAGGTTATTTATGAAACGAATAGGTATTCTGTGCCAGTCAAACGGGCCAGGCGGGATGCAATTATCAAGGCGTATCCGTTCCATCTTGAAATTTATGACCAGACAACCAAGCTTGCCAGTCATCCCCGCAGCTACGAGCGCGAGCAGGATATGTTTGATCCGCTCCACTACTTACCTTTGCTGGAGAAACGCCCTGGTGCGTTTGATTACGCCAAACCGATACGACGATGGAAAGAGGATTGGCCGGAGTCCTACCATCGGACGCTTCGGATTTTGCGGGAGAAATGGCCGGATGGTCGAGGTGTGCAAGAGTTTGTCCGCATCTTGCAGTTGCATCAGGACTACTCAACACAGATATTGAAGTGCTTGGCGAGTCATACCGCTTCCGGCAGCGATTGATGCAAACGGATGCAGGATAAAGTTTATCGTCTTTACAGAACACGAGGGGTAACTTTCTCCCCGCACTATCTGTAGCTTCGCTCTCGCTCCCTCTGTTCTCGTGTATACCCATGAAGAAAGGAGGAATGCCGACAATCAAAGAGCGTGTCAGAGAATGGCTCTCATTGGTTGCAGATGAGATATCCTGAATGAACAAGTCTGGATACACACAGCACACAGGAGGTGCATCATGGTTGACCGCAACTTGCTTCGTCTGTCAGCGACGCTGTTGTTCGTAGGGTACCTGCTTTTCTTGCTCGCTGGCTTCTTCCATCAAA
>JBKPAZ010000234.1:0-2958 GCA_046726655.1 Chloroflexota bacterium | reverse complement strand
GAGCTAGTGCATTTGAAAGGCTTCGAGCGCAGCTATGTGCATCAGCTCTCCGGTGGGATGCGCCAGCGCGTGGCAATAGCTCGCGCGCTGGCGATTGACCCGGCAATACTGCTGATGGACGAGCCTTTCGGTGCCCTGGATGCGCTGACACGCGACCGGCTACACACCGAGTTGGAATCCATCTGGGCATCCACGCGCAAAACCGTGTTGTTTGTGACCCACAATGTACGCGAGGCGGTGGCACTTGGAGACCGCGTGCTGGTTTTTTCACCCAGGCCAGGACGCATTGTGCGAGAATTTCGCATCGAGTTGCCTCGCCCGCGTTCATTGGAAGACCACTTACTTGTGGATCATGCGGCTGAGATCATGTCTGTGCTGCGAGATGCGATGGGCGCTCAAGAGCAGGAGGAAGCCAATGGCAAAAACAATTAACGTGTTCACGAAACGTGAGGATGTGAGTAATATCACACAATCTGCGTGGCTACGCCGCATCGTATTCTATGCTCTGCTACTGATACTATGGCAGGTGATTGCCAACACCGGTATCTGGCCCGATTACCAGTTTCCGGGGCCACTTGCAGTATTGAACGCCCTGGTGAACGGCTTCCAAAACGGCCAATTCCTGCAGGCTTCACTTTTAAGCTTGCAACGTCTCGGCATTGGCTATGGCATATCACTTGTGATCGGGGTAACGCTTGGGTTGCTTATCGGGCGCAGTCGACTACTCGAACAGACGCTTGGCTCACTTATACTGGGTCTTCAAGCGTTACCGAGCGTCTGCTGGCTACCACTAGCCATTCTCTGGCTGGGACTGACCGACCAGGCAATCATCTTTGTGGTAGTAATGGGCGCGCTCTTCTCAATAACCCTTGGGGTGGATGCCGGCGTAAAGAACACGTCCCCGATCTACCTCAAAGCTGCACGCAACCTTGGCGCTCGCGGGGTAGCACTTTCTGCACAGGTGATCCTGCCTGCTGCATTGCCTGCAATCTTGAATGGGTTGAAGCAGGGCTGGACGTTTGCCTGGCGCTCATTGATGGCAGGTGAGTTGCTCTTTTATTCACTGAGCCTGGGTAATCTCTTGCAAACCGGACGCGACCTCAACGATGCCTCACAGATCATGGCGGTCATGCTGGTGATTATCGCAATTGGGGTAGCTATCGATAGCCTGATTTTTGCCCCAATTGAACGCAGGGTGCGAGAACGCTGGGGACTGGTGAGATCCTGAGACTCTCCCGGCTACGACACGAAAGGTTCTTGCTTCACCGCCAACGCTTCTAGCCTACCGTGTCGATAGACCAGCTCTTGTTGGGACTGCTTTCCCAAATGGGAAGAGGAGAGACCAAGCTCTCTCTTGTGAACTAGGCACTCAACAGAACTTTCACCATGACAGCCCCAGCAATAACATGACTTCCCGTGTAGGTGTACAGCGAAACGATTCCTTCCTGTATCTCGCCCTGGAAGCTCGACGAATAGGGGATACCTATCGCAAAGGGAGTGTTCCTAATGCCACTTGCCTGCTTAACCGTGGCCTGGCCAATCTCGGTACGATCCTGATCGAAGACCATGATAGTGGTTGGCTTTCCGGCAAAGGCCGAGTTGACCCCCCTCACCTGCATAGGACTGGTCAGCTGCTGCGCGTACTGTGGAGAGGCGATGGTCATGCCATCTGTTGCCACGTCTGTCACCTCCCAGATGCCGCCGTTAGTGTTGAGTTCCAAACGACTGAGCGAGAGCTTGATCGTCGCACCACCCGCAGAGGGGTTCTTGACCAGGATGACCGCCCTCGCATCGTGCGTGCCGCCACCGCTCAATACGCTTGTTGGAGCATTGGGATCCCACCCGAGGACGAATTCGGCGAAATGTTGAGCGGTCGTGACGGCGCTCAGCCGCTATTGCTGAAATCCCTGGCCCGTGTTCACCTCGCCCTGCTCGAATTCCGCCTGGTAGCGCGTCAGGTCGGGGTAGAGGCCAGGAAAAGCGATTTGCACGAGCGTTCCGGCGCTATTTGACCACCTGAATTCGCGGTAGAGGTCTTGTTGCATTTGTGTGGAAGGGACTCCTGCATGCTGGCTGGACTTCAGATCGATCTCTCCCGTCAAGAGCGTATTGTAATTACTGATACCCACATCACCATGCGGCAGCCCTTTGAGGCGAAAGATGCGTAATGGGCTCGTGCTGGTGATATCCGTATAGACATCGATATCCAGCAGGCCATCGGTGCCCCCGTAGCGAACCTTAACCACTGCTTGGAGTGAGGGAACGCCCATCAGGTAGCCGCACAGCACTCCCTCCACCTTCTGTGTGGCGCTCGTGCCCACGATCGTCTCCCAGTGAGCGGCTGCTTGTACGGGAGCAGGACAGGGCTGCGGGCCGAGTTGGATGCGCGCTGCGGTTGCGGCTGGTGGCTTTGTGGTCCCCGTTGAACTCCTGCTTCCACCTCCGCTGTCCTGGTTGCAGGCTGACAGCACGATGCTGAGCGCCAGGGACACGAGTAGGACGGCGAGTAACCATCGCCTATGATTCAAGAGGTGTATGTTCATGTTCTGTCTCCGCAATGGAATGAGACAAGCTCGTCTCACAATCTGGTACCAGTCGGTCCGGTGAGCAGACGATCGCTCTTTTCAAGAGAGGCCTGCCATGTACATCTTGCACGGGGAGATAGATGCGGTGCATTTGCTCATCAACGGAGACAGTGTAGACGTCTGTCGCGGCAAACCCCTCGTGTATCTTGTAGAGGGCTTGCACGCTCTCTTCTTCATCATGTCGTACTGCTCGGAAAAGAGACGTTTTCCCGCACTCCCCATCATGTAGAACGTACCAGCATACACCTGGAAACGAGAGCATCTCAAGGTACCTCACCTTCTATAGGGAGAAGGCGCATTCCAGAGATGAACCATCCTATCAGCGCCACCAGAGGCGATACGCATCCCATCGGCCTGTCGGCTGTCTCTTATA
>JBKPAZ010000233.1:0-11003 GCA_046726655.1 Chloroflexota bacterium | reverse complement strand
ACAGCAATTTCTGTAATTTCAAGAGATCCTCCATTGTACCGGAGGCTTTGAGCTTACGGGTGATGAAAGCAAGTTCCGGATTCACGGTCCGGTCAAGTATCCCGGCCAGGGTGTCACTGCTGGTCGTGACTTTAATATCTGGGTGCGGAATCGTTTCTTCCCTCAATATCGCATTTCCATCTTGAGCAATACTCAGCACAAAATTACGTTGAAGATCAGTAAAAATGAACTGAATAGTTCTGGCAAAGCCTTGAAATGTATCATGCACATCAGGTTGCTCAAAGCGAGCGCGGATACGCTCTAAATAGGGAACAATATCAGCCATATTTGCTCCTTCGCCAACGAGCGCAACTTTCACCATAGTTTTCCTCTCTTATAATGGAGAAAGTTTATTGTCTTCTTGCGTAAAAGTATAGCAGAAACTGTAGTTGTCCTCAAAACCAGGCAACAAAAGGTAAAAGTACTAGGTATTTTTTGATGATAGAAGTGGAGATAAGTATGTTGGAGATGCTTCTAGTCACTCTCCAGGAAGTTTTTGGAAGAAAACAGCATGTCCAGACTATGCTGTAATAAACGCTGATCCGGTGATACTTGTATCAGAAAAATAATGGCAAGCGAGGACGTGATGTATTCTATAAAAGATAGTGAGTGTGTAGCGAATGGATTGGGCAGCGAGGTAAAAATCTCAAGACTCTCACTTCGCGGGCAATTGATTCTCAATACCCTGTGGTTTGGCCTCAATGCGCAATCATCGGCGTTGTTGCCAATTGTTATTCCAACACAGATTGTGCTATTTATATCCTCGAACCAGGTGGGAAGTGCACAACAGGTGTTATTTCTGAGCTGGCTCATGATAGCAGCTTCGATCATTTCGCTATTCATGCCGCCACTCATCGGAACGCTTTCTGATCAGACACCCAGTGGTTTTGGGCGCCGCCGGCCCTATATTGTGATCGGTGGTTTGTTGCTGGTGCTCAGTACACCTTTGCTTGTAGATGCCGGCAGTATGGTGATTTTTCTAGCAGGGCTTGCGCTCTTACTGGTAGGGAAAAATATTCTGACTCCAGCTTATCAAAGCCTGATGCCGGATCGTGTGCCGGTGGAGCAGCGAGGAGAGACCGCGGGTTTCGTGGGCGGAATGACAATCCTGGGAAACGTGGTGGGACTAGGTCTCGCCGCGTGGTTACTCGGTGGGATAAACCAGCATGCGTATAGTATGGGCATGATCCGATCCAATGCAGGCATCTATTACATAGTGACAGCTTGCCTCGTGCTGGTAGGCGTGCTTGTGACGGTATTTGGTGTGCGTGAAATCCCACTATTGACAGGTAGGCATGAATTGGCCGGCAAGAGAGAGAAGTCACTGCTCGAGTTTGGTGAGCGATTCTTGCAGGTTTGGATAGAACCCTGGCGAAACTTTAATTTTAGAATGGTATTTCTGACGAGAGCATTTCTCATGCTCGGGTTGGCGCTGTTCATGACCTATATGGAGTACTATTTTGCCAGGGTGCAGCATATTGCAAACTTTGTGCTGGTAACGGGAATTGTGGCGATGCTGGCATTGGGCGGTGCGGTAGTGAGCGGATTAGTGTCCGGTATCCTCTCGGATCGTTTCAAACGGCGGGCTCCGGTGGTCGGTGTGGCTACGCTGTGTATGAGTCTAGCATCCCTGGCGTTTGTGATCTTTCCGGATAATCTTGTGAGCTGGCTCTGGCTCTTAGGGGTGATGTTCGGGCTAGGATATGGGGCCTATACAAGCGTCAACTGGGCTTTGTCGATCGATGTGCTGCCTTCACTAGAGAAAGCGGGGAAAGACCTGGGAGTGTGGAATGCTTCGACAACGCTGCCGACGATTATGGCTCCGCTACTGGGCAGTGTGATTATTAATGTCGCTGCCGGAGCCGGGCAGACGGCACTGGGTTACAGACTGGTTTTTGCGGCGGCTGCGCTCTTCTTTTTGCTCGCGGCAGCCGGTGTGCTGTTCGTGAAGAAATGATCGGTCAAGGAGAAAGAAACAGGCTTGAAAGCCTCGAAAATAGAAGAGAGGAAGGTGTCTCATGTTTACCAAGCGCACCTGGTATATTGTATGTGTAGGGATGTTTACGCTCTTTATAGTGCTTGCTGGATGCAGTAACTCGTCGTCTCCTTCGAATATCCCGTCAGTTGATACTACTCCACTGATGCTAACGCCTGAAGCGACGAGCTCACCATCTCCAGTAGCGAATAGTACCGACTGGACTACCTACCACCGCGACAATACTCGTACGGGCTACCTGGCAAGCGCCACTGATCCGCAGAGTCTCACACATGCATGGAGCACACGTTTGGACGGGTCCGTATATGCCGAGCCACTGGTCATTGGTGGTCATGTAATTGTCGCCACCGAGGGAGACTCGCTTTACTCTCTGGATGCAAGCACGGGGCATGTACTTTGGCATACAAACATTGGTAGTCCTATCCCGCTCTCACAGCTTCCATGTGGGAACATTGATCCGCTTGGAATCACTGGCACACCTGTCTACGACCCTGCAACAGGCCTGGTCTTTGCTGTTGCCGAAGTAAGCGGACCCGCGCATGTACTGGTGGGCATTAATATCAACACTGGCCAGGTGAAGGTGCGTCGACTGGTCGATCCAAAGGGCATGGATCCTATGCCGCATCAGCAACGTGCCGCCCTTGCACTCTCGATGGGTATGGTGTACATCGCCTTTGGTGGATTGTATGGTGATTGTGGCGAATACCATGGGTGGGTGGTTGCCTCACGCACGAACGGGCAAGGGCCCTTGCTCGCCTACCAGGTCCCAACCACGCGCGAGGGCGGCATCTGGGCGGCATCTGGTCCAGTGGTGGATGCAACAGGTCGCCTCTATGTCTCGGTGGGCAATGGCGCGGCAAGCTCGGGCGATTGGGACCACAGTGACTCGGTGCTGCGTCTCTCGCCGACACTTAGTCTTGAGGATGGCTTCGCCCCCCAGCAGTGGCAGCGAGACAATGCCGCGGATGCTGACCTCGGTTCGATGGGGCCGATGCTTCTGCCAGGAGGTTTGGTCTATGCCAATGGGAAGACTGGCCTCGCCTACCTCCTCCACGCTGACGCTCTGGGAGGTGTCGGTGGTCAAGCCCTGGTCCAGCCCGTCTGCACAGCGTACGGTGGCTCGGCTCTGGTTGACACGGTTTTATATGTGCCTTGCACCGATGGGTTACGGCAGGTGCAAGTCGGGCCTGGAGTTCATCTGACACTCGGCTGGCAGGCCCCTGCGCAGGTAACCGGTTCGCCGGTCGTGGGCGGTAATACGGTCTATAGCCTCGACCCCCATGGCACACTTTATGCCCTCGATATGAACAGCGGTCAGGTGCGTACTACGGTGTCAGTTGGTGCGACATCGCGTTTCGCGACCCCAACCCTGTCCGGAAACCACGTGTTCGTGGGCACTTTGACGGGGGTGGTGGCAGTGGTGGGGTCATGAATTGAAGCTCGCTCACTATTTGGCCCAGCTTTTTTCTGCAAATGGCTCTTCTCTTAAGGCTTCTTTTAAAGTAAGATAGCTATCATGAGGAGTCTTTCCAGAAACACAGTGAAGAACTGAGGAGAAATTATTGATGAGCGACCAGCTTGAGATGGTGAACGACCGGGCAATAATCGAACGCTATGTCGCCGCTGTTCCAAAGGCTGAACTGCATGTCCATCTTGAAGGTTCAATACAACCAGCTACACTTTTGACGCTGGCGCAACGCAATGGGGTGCAACTTCCTGCACAGACCGTCGCGGATCTACAAAACTGGTTCACCTTTCGCGATTTCAACCACTTCATCGAGATTTACTTTGAAATCTCGAGTTGTCTGAAAACGACTGGAGATTACGAGCTGATTGCCTACGAATTTGGGGCGAGCATGGCCAGGCAGAATGTGCGTTATGCCGAAGTAACGTTCTCGCCCAGCACGCATCATTTCTCATTGGGAATCCCTTTCGACACTTTCTTTACCGGATTGACGCGTGGACGCCTGCGTGCGCAGAAAGATTTTGGGGTGGAGATCAGGTGGGTCTTCGATATTGTGCGTGATATTCCAGTTGAGACACTCAATCAGCGGCGTGCAGAGTATACCCTGGCAGTTGCTCTGGAGGGGATGAAGAATGGGGTAATTGCGCTCGGACTTGGTGGGGGAGAGGTTGGTCATCCACCTGAACACTATGCGACATGGTTTGAGAAAGCGCGTGAAGCAGGATTGCACAGCGCTCCTCATGCTGGAGAGACGGTTGGACCTGCCAGTGTCTGGGGAGCAGTACGAGTACTGGGCGCAGAGCGACTCGGTCATGGTGTGCGGTCGATTGAGGATCCAGCGCTCATTACCTACCTTGCTGAGCAGCACATCTCTTTAGAAGTATGTCCAACAAGTAATGTGAGGTTGGGTGTTTACGCTGACCTTGCCGCGCATCCATTACCAGATCTCTATGATGCAGGAGTGCCTGTTACGATTAACTCCGATGATCCACCACTGTTCAATACGACGCTCAATGACGAGGTAAAATTGCTGGTTGATCCCTTCAATTTCGATATCAATACGATCAACGAAATACTACTCAATGGTGTGCGTTATAGCTTTCTGCCTGTGGAAGAGAAACAGGCAATGGAAGCAAGGTTTCAGGCCGAAATGGCAAAGCTACAGCACGAACTTGCGCTGTAAATTGTCTGTTTGGTCCCTCTTGAGGATTTCACAATGTTTCATGGACTTAGTACAGTGGCGTTCGCACTGGCTGCTTCGCTCTCATGGGGTGCAGGAGATTTTAGCGGTGGACTCGCTACCCGTCGTGCGCAAGTTTTGAGTGTTGTTGTCGCTGCGTACGCAGTCGGTCTCATTATGTTAATTGCCTTTGCCCTGATATGGTCTGAACCATTTCCTACAACTCTAGATTTCATCTGGGGAAGTGTGGCAGGATTGGTAGGTGCCGTAGGACTGATAGCATTCTACCAGGCTCTGGCAGTTGGTCGAATGGGCATCGTTGCTCCAATTGCTGCTATGCTTTCAGCCGCAGTACCTGTGCTTTTTGGTGTGTTTTTTGAAGGGCTTCCAGGACTACTGCAACTCATCGGTTTCGTCCTGGCTTTAATTGCGGTAGGACTTATTTCAGGTCTTGGAGTAGTTAAAGGGCGTCCTAAGGGTTTAGGTCTGGCATTCCTTGCGGGGCTAGGTTTTGGAAGTTTCTTCATCCTTATTAGTCGGGTCAGTCATGGCGCCATTTTTTGGCCACTTGCGGCTGCAAGGATCTCCTCTTTTCTATTCTTGCTTGCTGTTGTGCTCATCAGACGTCAAAAGGTACTACCCGAAAAGTCAGTTCTGCCTATCGTGCTGTTAGCAGGAGCGCTGGACGTTGCAGGGAATGCATTCTTTGTGCTCGCGACGCATGCTGGACGCCTTGATGTTGCTGCAATTCTTTCCTCTCTCTATCCTGCCGTAACTGTTCTTCTCGCAAGCATCATTCTGAGGGAACGCGTGACGCGATTACAGACTATAGGGATACTTGTTGCGTTGGTAGCGATTCCTTTGATCTCGATGTAAATGAAGCATCTTGTTATCAACTGTGACGAAGAGCCCTTATCAGGTTGCTGTGGCTAAGTTATGATAAAACCACAGATAGCCTTGTGTGCTTAGAAGTTTTCATATAACTCTTCTGGTGCTTCCTCATGATACAAGTCACAAATCTGATGAGCAAAGCCGATCCACATAGCTTGAATCTCATTCTCATTGTAGCTGTCTCTCGATTGAGCAAGCCAGGTATCAAAGAGTTGGCGCGTAGTGACAAAGTTGAACCCCTGTCGAAACAGCCGACGGATTTTTATAGGATCGGAGCCACTCAGCAGAGCATGTTCTCCGAGTAAATATGCTTCACGGTCAGTAAGAGTCTTCTTAGTCTGCTTCACCTCATGTCTCTGAATTGACGATGATCTCTCTTCGATGAGCGTTGACCTGGCTGGGGCGAGCTTCTTCCGTGTAGTGCTGCTTCTATGCGTATGCTTCAACTGGTCGCCAAAAAGCTCGTAACTGTGCAGTTTGGCCTCACGTAGTTCAGGGCCATGTAGTTGAGCTGTGCTCAAATCGGCCCCCCGCAAATCGGTTCCACTCAGCAGAGCATCTCGCAGATCGGTTCCGTTCAGATCAGCATTCCGTAGATCAAGTCCGGACAGATCAAACCCACGGAGATCAAGCCCTCTGAGAGTTGCATGGCTTAGTCTTGCATGGTGGAGATTAACACGGTTCGCTTCGTTATCGCCTAAATGAGCGCGGCTCAGATCTGCACCATCGAGATCAGCATCGGTGAGATTAGCCCCTTGCAAATGAGCATTGCAGAGATTAGCTCCACGCAGATTGGCTCCTTGCAGATCGGCCCCTTGCAAATTAGTGGCCTGCAAATCAAAGTAGGTGAGATCAATCTGTTTCAGATTTTGAAAACTTAAATCTAACCTGGCAAAATTCTCGATCCTACTCCGGAGAAGTTCGACATCCGCTCTCGTCAATGGGGAAGTTGCTCTTGCTTCTCCGGCTTGACTATCAGTATTCATTGTGTGCTCTCTGGTCGAACATCCACGCTCATCTCTATTCCTCACTTTCTCTCTTCATTCTCGAATACCGCTCAAATACTGCTTAAAATGAGCGCTAATTTTTAGCTCAGGCATTGATACCCCCTTGCTCCTGCTGGCGCAGTCTGAAGCGCTGTATTTTACCAGTGCCGGCACGCGGCAACGCATCACAGAACTCAATAGCGCGTGGGTACTTGTACGGCGCGATGCTTTGCTTGACGAAGTCCTGCAACGTCCGTACCAGAGCAGCATCCCCGGCATAGCCGGACTTGAGCACCACAAAGGCCTTGACAATCGTACCGCGTTCTGCATCGGGCGCGCCTACAACAGCGCACTCCGCCACGGCAGGATGCATGAGCAAGGCTCCTTCGACCTCCGGCCCGGCGACGTTGTAGCCCGCCGTGACGATCATGTCGTCTGTGCGCGCCTGGAACCAGAAGTAGCCATCCTCATCCATCAGATACGCATCACCAGTCAGGTTCCAACCATGCTGGACATAGGTGCGCTGGCGCTCGTCAGCCAGGTAGCGACACCCAGTAGGTCCCTTCACACCCAGCCGCCCAATTGTGCCGGGTGGCAACTGCTGACCGTTCTCGTCAAGGATACATGCCTGGTAGCCCGGCACCACCTTGCCCGTGGCACCGGGGCGCACTTCGGCACCGGCCGAGGCGATGAAGATATGCAGCATCTCGGTGGAGCCGATACCGTCGACCATCTCGATGCCGGTCGCTTCGCGCCACATCGTGCGTGTCGAGACCGGCAGCCACTCACCCGCGGAAACGCTCTGCCGCAGCGTCGAGAGGTCAAACCTGCCGGCGATTTCCGCCATCTGGCGATAGAAGAGCGGGGTGGACCAGGCTATTGTCGCGCGGTAGTCTCTGATGGCCGAAAGCAGGCTCTCGGGCGTCAGTTTCTCTAGCAAGACCGTTGCGGCTCCCACACGCATCGGGAAGATAAGCAGCGCACCAAGGCCAAAGGTAAAGCCCAGCGGAGGCGTCCCAATGCAAATATCATCCGGCGCCATGCGCAGAATCGATTTCGGGAAACAATCGCAGGCCGCGAGGATATCGCGATGAAAATGCATGGTTGCCTTCGGCTGGCCCGTCGAGCCGGAGGTGAAGGCGATCAGCACCGTATCGTCGGCGGCGGTGTCCACCGCGCTGAAAGGCTCATTCCAGGTTGACATGCGCGCCTCAAGCCCCTCGGCGGAAGGATCGTTGAAATACACGATCTGTTGTAGCACCGGACAGCGCTGCTGCGCCGCTTGCAGTTCGGCGTCCAGTCGCCGGTCGCAGATGGCGGCACTGATCTGCGCTTTCTCAATAATGTCTACCAGTTCTTTTTCACGCAGCAGAGCCATGGTTGCCACCACGATGAGCCCGGCTTTGGCGACGGCGCACCAGCAGACGGCCAACATGGCGTTGTTGGCGCTGCGCAGCAGCACGCGGTTGCCGGGCACCAGCCCCATGTCATGTGTCAACACATGAGCTACCTTGTCCACCTGCGCCTGCATCTGTGCATAGGTCAGGACGCCATCGGCGCTGAAAATTGCCGGGTGATCGCCATATCCCTGGCGAACCTTCGTATCCAGCAGTTCAACAATGCAATTCAGGCGGCCGGGATACTGTACTTCGGGGATTGTAAAGATCAGGTCGGGCCACTGGTCGCGCGGGGGCAAATTGTCGCGTGCAAAGGTATCAATATGAGCCGAAGACACACTCATTGTGTTCCCTCCTTTGGAAACGAGGATGCGATTTCGGAACGAGTCGCGCAACCGCTTCGCTTAGCGGGCTGGCGCGGACTGTTCCGAAGATGCGTGGTATGTATGTTTCATTATACATTACTGCGGTTTATCCACCGCGTCCGACCAACTCGCGCGCGATAATGATGCGCTGAATCTGGCTGGTTCCCTCGTAGATTTGCAAGCCCTTGATGTCGCGGTAGTAGCGCTCCACAGGATACTCGTTCGAATAGCCACGATTGCCGTGCATCAGCACCGCCTCCGATGCTGCCTTCATTGCGGCTTCTGTAGCGAAAAGCTTGGCGATGGAAGTTGCCCTGGTAGCAGGCAGGCCTTGATCCTTCACCCATGCGGCACGATAGACGAGTAGTCGCGCCGCTTCTACGTCGGCGGCCATATCCGCCAGCGTCGCCTGGATCATCTGAAAGTCCGCGATGCGCTGGCCGAACTGGCGCCGCTGTGTAGCGTAGGCGATACAGGCATCCAGGCAAGCCTGCGCAATGCCAAGAGCGCCAGCAGCTACCCCCAGGCGGCCACGATCCAGGGCGGACATAGCGACTTTGAAACCTTCTCCAGGGGCGCCAAGTAACACACTCTTATGCACCCGGCAATCTGTAAGAGTAATATGTACGTGTTCTGACGCACGGTGGCCCAATTCCTTGCCTGGCATAGGCTCTCGATGGAAACCGGGAGTATCGGTTCCGACGAGAAACGCGCAGATCCCTTTATGGCGAGCTGCGCGGTCCCGACTAGCGAATATGATAGCGACATGAGCACTGGCGCCGTTGGTGATCCAGATTTTCTCGCCATTCAGGATGTAGTGATCACCTTCTTCCCTGGCTGTACTTTCCATACTGGCCACGTCGGAGCCGGCGTTCGGTTCGGTTAGAGCATAGCAGCCGATCCACTCACCAGTTGCAAGCCGTGGCAGATAACGATGCTTCTGTTCTTCGGTACCCCAATCACGAATGCAGAGGGAGACGAGGCTTGTATGGACGGTCAAGAAACCACGTACAGAGGAATCGACCCGTCCCAGTTCTTCGCAGAGCAAAGCATAACTTACATAGTCCATACCAGACCCGCCATACTCCGGCTCAATTGGTCCAGCCAGGAAACCCAATTCGCCCATGCGCTTAACCAGGTGTAGAGGGAACTCGCCTTTCTCGTCTGATTCGCGTGCTATTGGCGCTACCTCTTGTTCGGCGAACAGGCGTGCCTGTTGTTGGATGCGCTGTTGTTCGGGTGTAAGTTCGAAGTCCATCGATGCTCTTTTCGTGATTGAAAAATATAACGATTAAAGGTGATATGAGACCCCAGGGCGACGCAAGCGTCCCCACACCACTCCGCACCACTCCCGCCCCTACGCGGTTGAGTCGATAACTGCTAAACCTTCTATTTCGACGAGTGTTTCGTTCTGAAAAAAACGCGAAACCTCGAACAGGGCCATTGCTGGGTAGTAGGCACCAAAGAAAGATCGATGCACTATGCCCAGGGGCTTGAGTTGTGCGAGATAGTCGTCTCTGTCGCGTACAAAAATATTCAACTTTGTAATATCTTGCATCTTTCCACCAGCGGCTTCGACCACGGTTTGAAGATTACGAAGTGTCTGTTCGTATTGAGCTACCAGATCACCGAGTGCAATAATCTGCCCCTCGGCATTGCTGCCTGTCTGACCGGCTAAAAAGAGCAGACGTCCGCCCGTTACAAGGATACCATGACTAAACCCAACGGGACGTGCAAGAGTTGGAGGATTGATGATAGTTTTTTCCATGCTAGCTAAACGCGGGGACTGCCTGAATGAACTGGCAGGGGAAGCGCCCTCTCCTTTCTCGAACACGAATGCATGCAAATCTGAGCCCCTATGCGGTCGTTAGATCTCCTTTTACCGCATCCATTATACCGCATCCATAATGGGGTTTGCGTAGGATAGGAACAGAAAGTTGGAATAGGAAAATAGCCTAAAGGGGCTACTGCGACCGTACAGAATCTAGAGAAGTTCCTCAGAAAGGGGGAAGGCTATCGAAGTGGTCGGCAATGTCGGGGTTTGCCCATGGCTAGAACAAAAAGTCGGAATAGGAAGATAGCCCAAAGAGGTCAACTCCGAAAGAGACGATGGTATTTTTCTTCTCGAAATTTGTGCAGAGCCTTGCAAATTAGCAATATTGCTGGGGAACCATGATAACTGTATTGGGGTAGGGTAGGCACCTCATCCCCTCCTTCCTTATCCTGCTCCCCACACTTGCACCGTTCTATCAACACCTGCTGAGGCGATGCGCGTTCCATCCCATGACCAGCCCACTGCATATACCGCCGCAATATGCCCATGATAGACATAAGTATTGCTTCCATCTTTCGCATCCCACACCTGTACCGTCTTATCGCCACTGCCCGAGGCAATGCGCTTGCCATCGGGCGACCATACAGCAGATATCACTGAATCATCATGATTCACATAGCGGTAAACGTTGCCTCCATCCTTTGCATCCCACACCTGTACTGTCTTGTCACTGCTCCCCGAGGCGATGCGCTTGCCATCGGGCGACCAAGCCACGGTATACACCGCACTGAAATGCCCAGGATAAACGTAGACATGCCCTTCATCTGCCACATCCCACACGCGCACTGTATTATCGTAACTTCCTGAGGCTATATGCCTTCCATCTGGCGACCAGGTTATTCCTCTGATT
>JBKPAZ010000232.1:0-34813 GCA_046726655.1 Chloroflexota bacterium | reverse complement strand
ACAAAACGCCCGCAGCGTCGGCTCTCCGCTCACTGCATACCCAATGAGCATGGCCGCAAAATCAATCAGTTCATACTTGCCCATCCGGGCGCGCACAAAGCGCACCCGCTCCTTTATGGCGTCCAGGACCCCGTATCGCTGCAGCGCATGCGCCACCACAGCCACCTCCCCAAACCAGGACGGCGTGCTGGGCGAGTTCGTCGGGTCCACCTGGATGTGAACGACGGAATCGGTCATCTTCCTCTCCTCCCTTTCTCACTCGTTTTCTCTCAGGTAGCCACATTTCTGCCGTCTTTGCCAGTTTTTCAGGCGTTCTCCCCCTTTTCGCTCACTCGTTGCGTATCCCGTGGGTAAGGGAACTGTTGCGGCAGTTCCTCTTGTCCCCTAAAGGGAGACGGGTCTCCCTACCGCTTTTTGATGAACTTGTTATGACCTCTTCTCGCAGTTCATGAGCATTGACTTGTACCCTGGTCCGGCAATCCACAAGCCCATTGCATCCCCTTTTATGAGGAGATTTCAGGCTTGTGGATTGCCGCTTTATGATCTCTAAGGGATTGTTTTCTGAGGTAGAATGAGGGCGGTCAGCGACTGGGGGAAAGGCTTCGCCCGCCTGCGGCAGCACTACGGGGGAGGGTGCGGTCCCTTTCCCGCTGCTTTGCTGGAGGAGGCGGAAACGCTCTTTGCCGAGCTCAATGCCTCCATGAGGGAGCCGGTCTTACTGCATGGGGACCTGCACCACGAGAATATCCTGGCGGCCGAGCGCGAGCCATGGCTGGCAATCGACCCCAAGGGAGTGCTCGGTGAGCCAGCCTATGAGACAGGTGCGCTGTTACGCAACCAGTTGTCAGTGGTACTCGAGGCTCCACATCCAGGCCGTATCATGGAACGCCGTGTGAATCAACTGTCGGATGAACTGAGCATTGATCGCGCACGGGTGCGCGGCTGGGGACTGGCGCAGGCGGTGTTGTCCGTCTGGTGGGACATCGAGGATTTTGGCCGCATGGGGGACTACGATATGACAACACTCGCTTGCGCCGAGCTGCTGGCGGCGATCAAAGACTAGAGGTCAATAGAAGATTGTATATCGGTTCGCAATTTCACCTGGCACATCAGGACAGAGTCAGTGGAATGAGCACCTCTTCATCATCATGTAAGAGGGTGAATCCTCCAGTCGCGAAGTTTGGCGTATCTTTGAGGACTGCCTGCCCTTCAGGTGTGGCAAGAGTAGCATCCAGAGCCTCACGCGAATCTGTATAAATGGCAGTGATCAGATAGTACGGTGCCTTCTCGCCGTTGTCACCAGCGTCGAGCTTTCCGATCGTCAACCCCTTGATTCCTTTGAGCTTCCTGGTAAGGGGAAGGTGTACCTCGTGGTAATGGCGGTCAAACATGACCGGATCCGTGGGATATCCAAAGAGGATAGTTGTTTTGTGCATGGTTGTTTTTCTTTCTTTTATCACAGGTACCCGTACGGGTACCAATTTGTTGTATTACTTTACTGTCCCTATCCCGGCACTATCTTCTGCCCTCAACCCTCATTCATCGAAGGTCGAGAACAGATTATTCAGCGACTCGGCCAGTGTCGGGTGAGCAAAAACGCCATCACGCAAGACGGTATATGGTACCTTGCCCAACATCGCTACCTCCAGGATAGCCATGATCTCGCCGCCTTCAATACCCAGGACGGCTGCACCCAGAATCTGTCCCGTATCGGCGTCCACCACTGCTTTCATGAAACCACGCGCTTCGTCCAATTCTAGCGCACGGGCGACGTAGTTCATCGGCATTCTGGCTATTTTAAAGTTGCGACCTTGCGTGCGTGCCTCCGTCTCGCTCAGTCCTATGCGTCCGAGTTGTGGGTCAATGAACACAGTGTATGGAACCAGCCGATCGTGGATAGTGGCATTCCCTTTCTCGAGAAGATTGGTGCGAATGATGCGGAAATCGTCATAGGAGATGTGCGTGAAAGCTGGGCCACCCTTCACATCACCCAAGCCGTAGATACCGGGCACATTAGTCTCCAGCCGCTCGTTCACCTGGATAAAGCCACGTTTGTCCGTCTGTACCCCGGCTGCATCCAGATTGAGCCAATCAGTGTTGGGGACCCGTCCAGCTGCCATCAGCAAGTGCGATCCCTTGAGGGTACGTTCTCCCATCTTCGTCTGCACCGTCAACGAAATGGTGCCAGTAGAAGACTGTTCGACAGACACCGGCTTTGTCTCTAGTAGCACTTCCAAGCCATCCTCGCGCATGATTTTCGCCACTTCCTCGGCTACATCCGGGTCTTCACGAGCCAATAGACCCGCGCCCCGTTGTATAACGGTGACCTGGCTGCCGAAGCGGCGGAATAGTTGGCCAAATTCCAACCCAATGTAACCTCCACCGACGATCAACAGGTGTTCTGGAACCTCACCCAGCTCCATAATTGAGGTCGAATCGAGCGTGGCTACATCTTCTATGCCAGTCATAGATGGCTTCGCAGGTCGGGCACCGGCGTTGATAAGGATCGTATCGGCTGTGAGTTCACGCGTTTCGCCATTGTTCAGGCGTAATTCCAGGGTCTTCGGACCTGTAAAACTGGCCTCTCCCATCAAGAGGTCTACACCTTCGGTTGTTTCAATGCGACGTTGGCCGCTCGTGCGAAAACTCTCGACAATGTCGTGTTTGCGTTGGCGCACTTTGGTCATATCAATTGTTACCGGGCCAGTGTGCACACCATAGTCAGCACCTCGCTTAGCTAAATAGGCAACGCGGCCGCTGGCAACCATCGTCTTGGTGGGCGTGCACCCTTCGTTAATGCAAGTGCCGCCTACATGCACCCGCTCAATAAGAGCGGTCTTCCATCCGGCTCGTGCCAGGGTAGTGGAGAGTGGCACTCCTGCCTGGCCTGCACCGATCAAGATTGCATCGTAGTGTGTTGTTTGAGTCATCTACTTTCATCTCCTTGTGTATTGTCCTCTGTACTGAATGTACTATCTCATGCTACTTTGTCATTTCTTCCGCCGATTCGTTACACCTGACAAAAAATGTGAGGAGAAATTGTCCGGCGAAACCGGGCAGCAGCAATATAAGGGAAAACCTATGCCAGTTCATAATCTCTAGATGAATCTTTTCTACATGTAACGAACAGGCACGAACTGAGACTATGTGGATGTAAGGAGTACATGTATAGTTGCCACATAGAGGCGAGGTTAGTATGCCGAATGTTTCATTTTCCGGGTTGCTCATTGTCGCGATTGTTGCCTTTGCAGCACCGCTTTTGCTCGCTCTAACTCCTGCACGTCGTTTACCCGCCATTGTGCTCGAAATCGTGGCGGGTATCGTGATTGGCCCATCCGTCCTCGGCTGGGTCAACATCGATCTACCGATTTCAATCCTCTCAGTACTTGGGCTCGCTTTTCTCCTCTTTCTCGCCGGGTTGGAGGTCGAACTTGAGAGGTTAAGAGGTCGCCTGTTGGTGTTCGTTGGCCTGGCTTTCCTCCTTTCATTAGGACTGGCATTGCTGGTCGGGTATGGGCTCTATTTAGCCGGGCAGGTGGTCTCACCACTGCTGATTGCGATTATCCTGGTTGCGACCGGATTAGGTATCGTCATTCCGGTGATGAAGGATGCAGGAGAAAGCACCTCGGACTTTGGACAGCTTGTCATTGCCGGTGCTATGTTTGCTGAATTTGGCTCGATCATCTTGCTCTCGTTGTTCTTCTCCCGTGAAGCCACCGGCACCGGAACAAAGCTGGTGCTGCTTGGAGGTTTCGCTCTGCTTGCTGCCAGCTTTGCCTTCGTCTTGCTCCGCCTGGAGCGATCGAAGCGAATAGCTGCTGTGCTGCTGCGCCTCCAGGATACGACTGCGCAGATTCGCGTTCGGGGTGCTTTCATGCTGCTGGTCGCCTTCGTGGCTCTGGCATCAGTACTCGGACTGGAAACCATTCTTGGGGCATTTGTAGCTGGTGTGATCCTGAGACTGGTTGATGGAGACCGCATGATGACACACCCACAGTTTCGCCAGAAGCTTGAGGCGATCGGCTTCGGTGTCTTTATCCCGGTCTTTTTCATAGCGAGCGGCATACGGTTCGACCTGGCTGCGCTCTTCTCAAGCCCTTCAACCATTTTGCGCGTACCGGTATTCCTCATGGCGTTGTTGCTCGTCAGGGGTTTGCCTGCTCTTCTATACCGTCCACTCGTTGGCAATCGCCGTTCGGTTGTCGCGGGACTCTTACAGGCAACATCGCTTTCGTTCATCGTTGCTGCATCGCAGATTGGTTTGGAACTCGGCCTGATTACAAAGGCGACAGGCGCTGCCCTCATAGCCGCTGGGCTGCTGTCGGTCCTCATCTTCCCCCTACTTGCGCTGACGCTCTTACGCCGGACTGAACCGAGTCCAGCCTCTGTACAAGAGAATTCCGCGCCTGTAGAGAAGCAGATCTAATTTCCTGACAGCCATCGCGACCGTCGATACTAGAAAAACACCCAGAAAATTGCCCCGCTTTTTTATGCTCTCTTAATAGCCTTCGAAGCACCTATTGTGTACACTTGCAGGGGGGGTTCGTATTCCACGAAATACAGGTATACAAGGAGGCGAGCAGAGAGCATGAACTTGCTAACCATTCTGATTGTCACACTGGTTATCGCCCTCATAGGTATCATCGGAATTGTTATTTTCTCGCGGAGAAGAAGAAGTCGTAAGCTCAGCAGGCGCGTTATTGCTTCGATCACAAAGATAGAGGTCGAAGCAACCTCTTTGAGTAGTGGATGGGTTGTCACAGCACAGTGGTCAGATATGCAAACCGGACAGACAATTACATTTCGCAGTCACCGTCTCCAATTTCCTCCGAGACAGCACATTGGAGGGCCTGTCACGGTTGCTATTGACCCTAGAAATCCAACACACTATCGCATGGAACTCTGAATTTCTCTAGTCATTTTTTGCCAGGGTTGATGGTGTTGGCAACGGAGAACAATCAAGTTGCTTGTCGCTTCGCCAGGCGCTGACCCACTGAGACGAAGAGCGTACGTACATCTCTGAGCATCTTATCCAACGTACGATTCAATTCTTGCCAGGCGCGCCAACCGTTAACTCGCCAGGGCGGCGGGGTTCCCTGGATGCGTGGTGGAATTGTGAGCATGATCTCTGTTGTCGCCAGTTCACGTTTTGACATCTTGTGCAAGTGTAGTGGAATCTCCGGTCTTTCTTCGATGACGTAGCTTGGGCCGGGTAAGGCATCGTACCAATCATTGGGCACCAGCCCTTCCACCGGATCGAGCAATTCGGTGGCGCCATACGCACGCAAGACGTCATAGGCCACATCATTACAATTGTGACGTAAGACTGAATATGGCTGCCGGCTCTCCCAAATTACGGTCTTCCAGGCGTCTTTCGGGTGAGAATGTGTAACATAATAAACCTTGTACTCATCATACGTAATAATCTGTTTTTGCATCGCCCCGATTGGATCGAGCGTATGCACAGACCAGAATCCCATTTCTTGCGGCTTTACAAAGGGTTTCCCCTTCTCGTTCTCGACCGAACCAGCGTTAAACCAACCGTTGTTCCACTCGAAGGCCCAACCGATATGACCCAACCCGTTTGCCCCTGGATGCCGGACGAAAACGATCGCTCGACGTGTCGTTGGAGGAAGATCAGCAGGCAAATCCGGAATGCCCTCTGGAGCCTCTAATTTCTTTGCAATAACCAGAGACGACGCAAAGCGAAGAATGAGACCTCTGACCAGCAGATAGAGCCCATCGCAGAATGCATAGGCCACTATGAATATGATAACGAGGCCTAGAGTGAAGTACCAAAAGTTCTCAATTAGAAATATAGCAAGACCGAATAGCATCAAGAGTATGCCAAAAAGCCAGGTTAAACCTTCGTATTTACGCCTTGACCGTCGCGCATCAATGATCACCCTGACTCCCCTGAAGATAATGCGGACCGCAATTACCGCGACGATGAGGAATATGGTCGATAGAGGATCCACAAAGCTGATCAGACCCAGCACAATACTTATGATGCCGAAAAGATAATTGGTAAATTTGTGCTGGGTATCGCGTCTACCCGTCACAATCTTATAAATATCAAGGACGCCATCGATTATCAGGTAGATTCCCAGGGCGTATATTAAGATGCGAAGCGTAAAATCTCTATGGGTAATAAGGAGGCTTCCAAAGATGATATTGACAAGACCGCGTGTCACCTCCATCCACCAGAGCCTTGTATGAAATTGTTCAGATTGAAGAGTCTGTTTTGTAAGTGTCTCTTGCATAGTTTATTCTATCCTATTATGCGGTAGGTGTTTGTTTTATCCAGGCACAAGGAACGAACCATGCCATTTTTCGATCTTATTATACGGTATCGTTGAGTCTTATGGTAGACCAAAATGCACTATCTTCGTTCAGTGGACTTCACATAGTCTTGATGATCAGGGTCTTATATTGGACACGACAGCGATTTTGAAAACGGTTGCTCATCGCCCATGGCCACTACCTGATAAGCCATGGGTGATGACACAAATATGGCACGAACTGCTCTTCGCCCATTGGCCGATCGAGCCAGTCGTATTGCGCCCACTTGTTCCATCTCTATTGCCCCTCGACAGCTATGAGGGGCAGTGCTGGATCGGTATAGTACCATTCCACATGAGTTACGTTCGTCCTCGCTTGGTACCACCGGTACCTAAACTGTCGAGTTTTGTCGAATTAAACGTACGCACCTATGTGACTCTGCATGGGATTCCTGGTGTCTATTTCTTTAGCCTGGATGCCAGCAGTTCTATCGCTGTAGCTATCGCGCGGGCGATGTTTCACTTACCCTATTTCAACGCTGTGATGAGCAGCGAGCGCGTAAACGACACCATTCACTATTATAGCCGTCGTACCCATCGAGGCGTGCCTGTTGCGGAATTCAATGCTACATATCGTCCTATAGCACCAATTACTTTCGCGCAACCTGGCTCGCTTGAGCAATGGCTTACTGAGCGTTACTGTCTTTACACAGTAGTTCCCGGTGAAGGTGTGTATCGCGGTGATATACACCATGTACAATGGCCACTCCAGTCTGCTGAACTCGAAGCTACCAGCGATACAATGGCAATCTCGCATGGCATTCACTTGCCCAATATTCCCCCTCTACTGCACTATGCTGAACTGCAAGAGGTATTGATCTGGCCCCTGAGATGCGTTTTGCAGCCTAAAGATGTTTTATTTGCAGCGTCGTGATTGATTTGTGATTTTCAGATCGATATCTATGATTTTGTTGTGATTTTGGTCTATTATATTATTGGAGTGCCGGACTGTTGAAAGTTTTTCAGGAGTACAACGCGGAAGGATAAATTTTCAATGAACACATCTTTGCAGCAGATGCATATACAGGTGGTTGTTGAGCGAGAACATATCCAGCAATTATTCGTAGCTTTGACCAGCAGAGGATACCAGATTGTAGGGCCAACCGTCCACGAGAACGCCATTGTGTACGATACACTGACCTCCCTTGCCGATCTACCTATAGGCTATACGGACGAACAGGATGGGGGAACTTATCGACTCAAGAAGCGAGCGGATGAGGCGTTGTTTGGCTATGTTGTCGGCCCGCAATCGTGGAAGAAGTTTCTCCATCCTCCGGTTATGCGACTATGGCGAGCCAGGCGCGAGGGGAATGGTTTTGAGGTAACCCCTGAAAATTACGACGCTCCCAAATTCGCATTTATTGGCGTTCGCTCGTGTGAACTGCATGCTATCTCAATTCAAGACAGGGTATTCATACGGACGGAGTTTACAGACCCTACATACCAATCGCGGCGAAACAATGTGTGTATCATTGCCGTCAATTGTGGGCAGGCTGGTGGAACATGTTTCTGCACGTCAATGGGGACCGGGCCAAAAACGACTACTGGCTTTGACCTGGCTCTTACCGAGGTGCTGGATACGGATCGTCATTACTTCGTCGTCGAAGTTGGTACTGAGTTAGGGGCAGAGTTACTGCAAGCTATTCCACACCGGGAAGCAGGTCAGGACGATAGACAGTTGGCAGAAGATATTGTAGCGAACACCGCCCAACATATGGGTCGGAGCATGGACACAACAGGCATTAAGGATCTACTCTACCGTAATATGGAGCACCCACGCTGGGAAGACGTCGCTACTCGTTGCCTGACATGCAGCAATTGCACGATGGTTTGTCCCACCTGTTTTTGCACGACGGTAGAGGACGTCACCGACCTGGCTGGAGAATCTGCTGAACGCTGGCGCAAGTGGGATTCATGCTTCACGATGGATTTCTCATACATTTACGGTGGTAGTATCCGTTCCTCGACGAAGTCTCGTTATCGCCAGTGGATGACGCATAAGCTGGCAACCTGGATTGACCAGTTCGGCACCTCGGGATGTGTGGGATGCGGGCGGTGCATCACGTGGTGCCCGGTTGGTATCGATATTACCGAAGAAGTCCGCGCCATTCGTGAAAGCGAAAGCGCACCAACCCAGGCCGTAAAGGAGCAATAAAGATGCAGACACTTGAATCAATCGTGGCGGAACATCCTTTCTTCGAAGGGCTTAAGCCTCCTTATTTACAGTTGATCACCGGTTGCGCCTCGAACGTTCGCTTTGATACTGGAAAATATATCTTTAGTGAGGGTGAGGATGCGTCACAGTTTTACCTCATCCGCCAGGGCAAAGTGGCACTTGAGATTTTTGCGGCGCAGCACGGGCCAATTACTATTGAGACAATCGAGGCTGGGGAAGTGCTTGGCTGGTCGTGGCTTTTTCCACCGTATCACTGGCATTTCAGTGGGCGCGTCATCGAGCCGACGCGGGCAATCGCGCTGGATGGGAAGTGCCTGCGCACCAAAGGCGAAGCTGATCACGATCTGGGTTACGAACTTATGAAGCGGGTTGCTCAAATCATGATGGGGCGACTACAGGCAACGCGCATTCGGCTGCTCGACATCTATAGCGATCGCCCGGGAGGTAGGTTATGACAACAACCTTGCCCGATCCCATGCTGCCACAACGCTACAGGGTACAGCATGTACAGCGTGAAATACCGGATACGTTCACACTGGAACTCGTGCCTGAGGTAGGAGGAGATATCCCTCCATTTGCCACCGGACAGTTCAACATGCTCTACATCTTCGGCGTGGGCGAGATTCCGATCTCGATCAGTGGCGACCCGGCCAAAAGAAGGCCGCTTGTACACACAACGCGAGCTGTGGGAACAGTGTCGAGGGCAATGCGCGAACTGAAGCCCGCTGATGTGATTGGCGTGCGTGGGCCTTTCGGGAGTCACTGGCCCATTGAGCAGGCGGAGGGAAAGGATATTGTGATTGCTGCCGGAGGAATTGGGCTGGCCCCGCTCCGCTCAGTCATGTACCATATCATCTCCCAACGAGAGAAGTACAGCAAAGCCGTACTCCTCTACGGTGCACGAACGCCAGCGGATATTCTCTACCGTCGTGAACTCGAACACTGGCGCGCGCACTTCGACCTTGAGGTATACGTCACTGTAGATCGCGCCACAGGCTCCTGGCGCGGGAGCGTGGGAGTTGTCACGCGGCTTATTCCCAGAGCGCCTTTCGATCCACGAAATACAGTAGCGATGGTCTGCGGCCCCGAGATCATGATGCGCTTCACAGCAGCAGAGCTTGAGAAGCGCGGAGTAGCGCAAGAGAACATCTACGTCTCGATGGAGCGCAATATGAAATGCGCAGTCGGCTTCTGCGGGCACTGCCAGTATGGACCTACATTCGTGTGCAAGGACGGTCCCGTGTTTCAGTACAGCCAGATTCAAGGCTTGCTTACAAAGTGGGAGGTCTGATATGGTTCGAAAGCAAAAGCCGAAGCTGGCTGTCTGGAAATTCGCCTCTTGTGATGGCTGTCAACTAAGTCTGCTGGACTGTGAAGATGAACTGCTGGCCCTGGCCGGTGAAGTCGAGATTGCAAACTTTGCCGAGGCATCACGCGCTGTAGTGAAAGGACCATATGATCTATCGCTTGTCGAGGGGTCCATCACGACTCCTCATGATGCTGAGCGGATCCACCGCGTGCGACGCGCCTCAAAATACCTGGTGACAATCGGCGCTTGCGCCACGGCAGGTGGTATTCAGGCACTACGAAACTTTAAGGATGTAAATGAGTTCATCTCTATAGTCTACGCTTCGCCGAAATACATCGAGACACTCAACAAATCGACACCTATCGCCGATCACGTATTTGTTGACTTTGAGTTGCGCGGTTGTCCGATCAATAAACACCAGCTAGTAGAGGTGATTAGCGCTTTTCTACACGAGCGCAAACCGAACACACCGGCACATAGTGTCTGCATGGAGTGCAAATTGCGGGGAACAGTCTGCGTGATGGTCGCACATGGCACACCATGCCTTGGTCCTGTTACCCATGCGGGATGTGGCGCCATTTGCCCGGCGTATGCACGCGGGTGCTATGGGTGCTACGGTCCAAAAGAGACACCCAATACAATCGCGTTGAGCGCACGCTGGAGTCAGCTTGGCGCAAAAGAGCGGGAGATCATGCAAACATTCCGCGGCTTTAATGCCTATGCTGAGCCATTCCGCAAGGAGAGTGAATCCCATGAAAACTAAGACTATTAAAGTGGATTACCTGGCCCGCGTCGAAGGGGAAGGGGCGATGTACGTCAAGATCAAAGGTAACACGGTTACTGATGTGAAATTGAAGATCTTCGAGCCGCCACGCTTCTTTGAGGCTTTTCTCCGAGGACGTATGTATGGCGAGGCACCGGATATTACGGCTCGCATCTGCGGTATTTGTCCGGTAGCCTACCAGATGAGCGCTGTGCATTCCATGGAGCGTGCTTTTGGGGTCACTGTTGATGGGCAACTTCGCGAACTGCGGCGACTCCTTTACTGCGGTGAATGGATCGAGAGCCATGTGTTGCATGTATACATGCTCCATGCACCCGACTTTCTTGGCTATTCTGATGTGATGCGTATGGCTCAAGATTATCCGGACATTGTGAAGCGCGGTCTCCAAATGAAAAAGGCGGGAAATGCGATTGTCTCCCTCCTGGGAGGAAGAGAGGTCCATCCTATTAATGTGCGTGTTGGCGGATTTTATAAAACACCTTCGAAGCAGGACTTCGGCCAGCTCGTGGAGAAACTTAAGTGGGGCCGGGATGCCGCGCTAGAAACTGTACGCTGGACTGCGCAATTCCCTTTTCCAGATTTCGAGCAAGACTACGAGTTTGTTGCGTTACGGCATCCCGCCGAATACCCCTATAATGAGGGCCGAATAGTTTCTAATAGAGGGTTGGACATTGCTGCTCAAGAGTACGAAGAGCACTTTATCGAAGAGCATGTGGCCCACTCGAACGCACTACATTCTGTACTAAAAGAGCGAGGTGCCTACTTTGTTGGCCCACTGGCACGCTATAACCTGAATTTCGATCGGCTTTCTCCACTGGCGCAGGAAGCAGCACAAGGTGCCGGACTCGGTCCTGTATGCCGGAATCCTTTTCAGAGTATTATTGTGCGCAGCGTGGAAATATTGTACGCATTCGACGAAGCTCTGCGAATTATCGAGGGATACGAGATGCCGGACCAGCCAGCGGTCGAGCTGCATCCACGAGCAGCGACAGGCAGCGCATGTACTGAAGCGCCTCGCGGTATACTCTACCACCGCTACAGGCTCAACGATGAGGGACTGATCCTCGATGCAAAGATCGTCCCGCCAACATCACAGAACCAGAAAACCATCGAAAATGACTTAAGGCGCTATGTTGAGCAAGCCATAGAGCTACCAGAGGATCAGCTCACATGGCAGTGCGAACAGGCGATCCGTAACTATGATCCGTGCATCTCCTGTGCCACTCACTTCCTGAAGCTGCACATCGAACGTGAGTGAGGAAAGGATGCGTATCTCATCACCAATTCTTCTCATCGGCATAGGCAACGAATACCGTGGCGACGATGGTGTTGGACTGACCGCGATTCGTGCCCTCAACATGCAGAAATTTCCAGATACCCTACTGAAAGAATGCAGCGGTGACGGTGTAGAGTTGATAGAAATGTTGAGTACGGCCAGGATGGCAATTCTTATTGATGCCGTTTCCTCCGGGGCAAAACCAGGCACTATTTACCGGCTCGATGCGCTTACGCAACCAATCCCAGCCCAACTTTCTTTTCAGTCCACCCATGCCTTCGGCGTAGCAGAAGCTATCGAACTCGCACGTATAGTAGACCAACTTCCGCCATCTCTCATCGTATATGCCATTGAGGGGGAGAATTTCTCAACCGGCGTTGGACTTTCTTCAACAGTTGAGGAAGCAGTGCGAAAGGTCGTCGAGCAGGTAATCTGCGAAATTCAGGATGCTCTGAAGCAGGCATGAACCGAATTTTCCCCGATAGACAATATTTCTCTTAAGAAGGACTTGGAATAGCGCACAGGTTTTGTTATACTCAAAGGGGATGATGAACAACAAACCGACTGCAAATAAAAGCATAGCAATACAGGGTAGCGATTTGCGCATAGCATTCGGATGGATGTACAATAAAGTCAATAGAGGCTCGAAGGATCCCAGCCATAACAGAGGGAGTCAGATACATGGTTGAGATGACAGTTGAAAGCGTGCGAATCAATTTGCAGACATCGCAGCGAGTGGTCATCTTGAAAGCAACGAAGCAAGAACGCTATTTATTCATATGGATAGCGCATGCTGAAGCATATGCAATCGCTATTGAACTTCAAGGGACGAGTTCGCCTCGCCCTCTCACCCATGACCTGCTTAAAAACGTTATCGGTGACCTTGGAGCCAAAATCGAAAGCATCATGATTTCAGAATTGATCGAAGACATCTTCTATGCGCGTATAGTGCTGGATGTTGATGGCAGACATGTCGAAGTTGATTCGCGTCCCAGCGATGCTATCGCACTTGCTGTTCGCGCGAAGGTGCCAATCTTTGTCGAGGATAGCGTACTTGAACGCGCGGGAGTGGCTTTGGAAGCCACCGAAGAGCCACTCACAGCAACATCTGACTCGCGAACAGAGCAGGAAGATGAGAACCTGGACGCTTACCGTGACTTCATCAATAGCCTTGATGTGTTGGATGAGTTCGGGAAAGACTAACGTGAATTCAACAGGGCTTTAAAAAAGCGTACCAGAATTCGTGAAAGCAACCCATACACAAAAAGAGCAAACACGATAAGCAAATCGGAGTATAGCTCTGTGCCAGAGAGAAGCGGTATCTTCACATTTTCCAAAAGCAAGGAGAATGGCAAGAGGAAGAACGTACTTATGGTGTACACGAGCGCTACCCACACATTACTAGCAGATACTCCAAAGAGCGGGAACACAAGGCGCAGAAGCAGCAACAATTCTACTGCGAGGAAGAACAACCTTACCATTGCCGGAAATATGCTTCTATGAGGCTGACGCCGCACCATCGCTTCGGGTTTGCCTGGATGTTTATATGGCAGGGCACCTCCAGGAGGTCTCCCATTGCGACTCTCAGGAGATACAGGTGGCAAAACTGGATATACAGGCGGAGTAGCTGGCGGTTGGCTGAATACCTCTACGGGAGGTGCACCTGATTGGGGAAAGGGTCTCTCATCAAGTTGTGGCGCAGGAATGCCTTTCTGATCAATTGATGCTCCTGTCTGATAAGTAGGTGCTGAAAAGGGGGACAGAAAGACTTGCGACATTGGTTCTGTTGGCTGTTCAAAATCATCCATACACTCAAAACGCTTCTCTTGCGGCTGCTGCCCGCTCGCTATTGATATGTTTTCCTGGATAACAACACATTAGTCCTCTATGTATAACGACGTGTTGTTCCAAACTACATCAAAATCCTGGTATCGAGATATCCTATCAGCTTACGTCTCTCTACGCTCCATCACCTGTACTGATCCCTCATCCACAAGTATTACGAGCGGACGTGGCACAAGGTTATCAGTTTTCATGCAAACTCGCCCTTGCGCCCTTTACTCGATGTAAACTCACGAGAGCCTGCTAGAGGCTCACCACTCTTAATTGTTTCTACACCCAGCTTCACTTCTAGCTGCAAGCCTTCTGACAATTCTTTGCCCAAGCTACCATATACTGCTCGCCGATCATGACGCATACAAATCTGAGGGAATTTTGCTATCGTATGCGCCAACTCAAGCGATCGTTTCAGACTTTGTCCAGATGGTACCACCTCGTTTACAAGGCCAATAGCCAGCGCCTCTTGAGCAGCCACCGGTCGCCCGGTAAGTATCATTTCTAAAGCGCGTCCAAGACCGATTATACGTGGTAAACGCTGCGTTCCACCATCTACTAATGGGACACCAAAACGGCGCTCAAAGCAGCCAAACACAGCCGTCTCATCGGCGATGCGCAGGTCACACCAGCATGCAATCTCTAATCCACCTGCTACACAATAACCAGCCACTGCGGCGATAGTAGGTTTGCTGACAAATAAGCGAGTGAACCCCAACGGCCCCGAATCTCCTTCGATGTCAGTTGCCAATTCATCGACATTGTTTAAATCAGCTCCGGCGCAAAATACTTCGTCCCCACCTGTCAGTATACCAACCAAAGATTTCTCGTCGGCTTCGAATGCCATCCAGGCATCTTTCAGCGCCCGGGCGGTCGATCCGTTAATGGCATTCCTGACACGAGGACGATTGATGCGGATAACAGTGACTGGCCCATCGTGGTTTACTTCGATTTCTTTAGTTTCTGTCATGAGAGCGTCTTTCTGAACTAAACAACATACTACTTCACCTGTTAAGATATCTGGACCAAATCACGAATTGATTCGATGTTAGGGTTTTACAGCAATGACCACGAAGCGATGTCTTGGCAGGTGAATACCTTTCTGGGCAGTGCTTTTCTTCCAATTATGGTCCTCAGTGTAGCACCTTCAGATGCCTCCGGCTAGTGTCAGGTGCTTAGTACACTGTCTTGGCCCACTATGTTAGAATAAGACCATATTCATAGCGATGTAGAGGAGAAATTTCGCACTCATGACACAGACAGGTAAACGCCTGGAGGGCCGTCAAGACACGACAGTGGGACGCAAGCCACGCCTGCGCTTCGCTCCCAGCCCAACAGGATTTGCGCATATTGGCGGGTACCGAACAGCCCTTTTTAGCTGGCTCTATGCTCGTCACACAGGTGGCTCATTCATCCTGCGCATCGAGGATACTGACCTAGCGCGTACAGTTGAAGGCGCCGTTGATTATCTTATCGATGGTTTGAAATGGCTCGGCATGGATATCGACGAGGGTCCGGTGGTCGGCGGACTTTATGGACCCTACTATCAGACACAGCGTAAAGCGCTCTATCAACGATATGCTCACCAACTGATCGCTTCGGGCCACGCTTACCGTTGCTATTGCACACCAGCACGACTAGAGCAGATGCGCAACGAGCAGATGGCCCAAAAATTACCCCCCCGTTACGACCGGCGCTGCCGCTATCTGAGCGACGAGGAGCGCGCGGCCAATGATGCCGCTGGTCTCACGTGGGTTGTACGTTTCGCCATGCCGCTAGAGGGCGAGACAGTTGTACATGACGAACTTCATGGCGATATCACCTTCAAGAATGCCGACATTGACGATACAGTCATTCTCAAATCAGATGGCTTGCCTACCTATCACCTCGCGCACATTGTCGATGACCACTTGATGGGGATAACGCACCTGCTGCGGGGCGAGGAATGGATATCTAGCGCGCCACGTCATATACACATGTGGCAGGCATTGGGATGGCAGCCACCATTGCTCTATCATGTTCCAGATGTGCTAGGCAAAGATAAAAAGAAACTCAGCAAGCGCCACGCCGCGCCCTCGTGGAAGGAGTTACAACACAAGGGTTTTTTGCCGGAGGCAGTCTTCAATTTCCTGGCATTGCTCGGCTGGTCATATGATGACAAAAGCGAGTTTTTCACGCGTGACGAGCTGATTCAAGTCTTCTCATTAGATCGTATCGGCGTCTCAGGCGGTATCCTCGACATGGAGAAGCTGGAGTGGATGAACGGTGTCTACATTCGCAATTTTTCTCTGGATGAGTTCACTCGTCGCGCCATTCCCTATCTGGAGCGTCCAGAGGCCGATGGTGGTTTACCGGATAGTATCTCGCGCCCGCTTGACTTCGATTACACCTCTCGTGTCCTCTCTTTAGAGCAGGAGCGCTTGAGGACCCTGGGCGAGGCTGCGCATGCGGTGTCATTCTTCTACTCTGACGACCTGGTCTACGACACGTCAATGCTGATTCAAAAAGGTATGGACGCAGAACGTACAGGGGTAGCTCTGTCCAGTGCCCAGAATCTTTTAGCTGGCATAGAGCAGTGGGAGCACAGCGCCATGGAGACGCCCATGCGTGAGTTAGCGGTAGAGCTTGGTCTGAAAACGGGGCAACTTTTCGGCTCCATCCGCGTGGCAATCAGTGGACGCACCGCGACGCCCCCACTCTTCCAGATGATGGAGGTACTCGGGCGCTCGCGCACGATGCAACGTATTGAGCAAGCAATTGCGCGCCTTCAGTAGAGGTAGAATTGAGCTTCTATGTCGCAAAGAGATTATATTCTGAGGATAGCTGAAGAGTTCGGGAGAGCGTTGGCCCAGGTGCTCTATAACAGGCAAATCAAAGATTTCGCAGCAGCTCATAAACTCATCGACGAGCAAAGCAAACAGGCATTTGGGATGGGTATCGGTTTTATGCGCTCGGTACCTGAAGAGACGCTGTTATCGATGCTCACATCATTTGATTCCTTAGATACCGAAAAATGCTGGTTGCTCGCCCTCCTCCTAAAAGGAGAAGGTGACATTTACCAGGATCAAGGGAACACCAGTGAAAGTTATTATAGCTATATCAGGTCTTTAAATCTGATTCTCGAGGTTTTGTTACTTGATACTACTAGTGGTGGCAAAGATGTTGTTCCAGAGCTTGAGGGCCTTCTTTACAGTTTAAGCGATTTCGAGCTTCCGATAAAGACTAAGTTACGGCTTTTCCGGTATTTTGACCGTGCTGGTAAGTATGCCTGGGCAGAGGACGTACTCTTTGAGATGCTTGAAGAAGGTGATCCCGAGGGAGATATACTTGCGCGAGGCATGGCCTTCTATCAACGGCTCAAGAGGAAAAGTAACGCGCAGTTGAGCGCTGGGAATTTCTCGAGAGCAGAGGTGGAAGAGGGGTTGACGCGTTTGGAGAGGATGGGAAGTTAGGTCTTTAGAAATCTTTCTACCCCGAAGAGGAACACAAGTGTCAGCGATAAAATCACCTCAAGTCGCCCGATCCACGGTCGCCGATACCTGGCGCTGGCTGTGGCCAGACGTGCTCATGCGCATCATTCCTTTAGGGGCTACTCCATTTCTCTACATTGCCATTTTTCACTTGCCACTGGCATTTTTAGGGCTGACGTTGCACAACTGGCCCCAGCAGCTCGTTATTGGCCTGGTCATTGGCGTTATGATGACATGTTTCGCCACTGCGTACCGTATGGTTATCGTTGGCCCCTTTTTTCGCTGGCCTACGCCCGGTGACCATCTGTTACAGGGATTCTACTACCTGGTCATTAATGGCCCGGTCGAAGAGTTATTCTTCCGTGGTTTCCTGCTGGCAGCAGTCACACAGTGGACAGGCTGGGTAGGTTGGGGATGGTTGGCGAGCACAGCCACCTACACGCTCTATCACCGCCTGGGCAAGTGGAACTGGCGAAGTGTCGGAGGAGTAGGTTTGGCTGGCCTGGTTTTCAGTTTTCTGTACCTGGCACAACCGGAACCACGCTCACTCTTGGCGGTTGTAATTGTGCATGGTTTTACGACCTGGGGTTTTCTTAGCCTGGGTGATGAGATCATGTACCGGAGGTGGAAACGCAAGCACACTTAGACTTCTACATCGATCCCGATACCCAACTATCGCGCTCTCGTATAGACATGTAAAGCTACAGCAGCATCCTGCACAGTGACGACTTTTAGGCCAAAGGCATGCTGTTCCACCGTTTGTAATAGCGAAGGCATGAGCAAGGCGATGCCCTGCTCGGTAAGACCAACTGCTATGCGCTGCGGAGCTTGCGCCTGCCCAGCGCTCAATGCGCCGAAAGCAATACGCATAGCTTCAATGGCTTCTGGCATATTCAGGCAACGTACTGCATCTGCACGTGAAAGAATAAGGGCCATCTGAAACAATCTCCTTTGTGTGCGTCATACTATAATAGAATGAGAGTGTAATGTGTACCGGGCGGATTGATAAGCGTCCTATATCGTTACCTTGATGTATGCCAATCGTCTGGCATTAAAGTATGATAATTTTAGGCGCCTGGCAAGAGGAGCTT
The DNA here is from genome assembly GCA_046726655.1 of Chloroflexota bacterium. GTDB lineage: Bacteria > Chloroflexota > Ktedonobacteria > Ktedonobacterales > Ktedonobacteraceae > DATMNR01. The sequence goes on along the minus strand of JBKPAZ010000232.1, from coordinate 16,533 downwards.
TTTGGAACATCACCGATTTCTTCAGTACGTTGGAGGTTCAATTCATTGAAAATCGTCGTTACCGGTGGAGCAGGATTCATAGGATCCCATCTTTGCGCCCGCTTATTGGAAGATGGACACAGTGTGCTGTGTGTAGATAGTCTTCTCACTGGATCAGAGCAAAACATTGACTCATTGCGCAATAATCCACGATTTACATTTGTTCAGCACGACATAACACAGCCCTTTGGCTTTGAAGCAGAGGCTATCTACCACCTTGCGAGTCCGGCCAGCCCGGTAGGTTACATGGGACACCCTATTGAGACCATCATGGTTAACAGCCTGGGTACATACCGGATGCTCGAGCAGGCTCGAAAGCAGAAGGCGCTCTTCCTATTTGCTTCAACCTCAGAGGCTTATGGAGATCCACTTGTCCATCCGCAACGCGAAGACTACTGGGGAAACGTAAATCCAATCGGGCCACGAGCCTGTTACGATGAGAGTAAACGTCTCGGCGAAACGCTGACGATGGAATACTACCGGCAATTTCAGGTCAATGCGCGTATTGTGCGTATTTTCAACACCTACGGCCCACATAGCCAGGCAGACGATGGTCGCATGATCCCCAATTTCATTACCCAGGCCTTGCAAAACAAGTCTTTGACCATTTATGGTGACGGCACTATTACCCGCAGTATCTGCTATGTGAGTGACCTGGTTGAGGGGCTAGTGTTAGCGCTATTCAAGCCTTTTACCTCAGGTGAAGTTTTTAACCTCGGAAATACGGAAGAGCGTACCGTGCTTGAGTTTGCCCAGACTATTATGCGTTTGTGCCAGTCTTCATCTACGATCACTTTTGAAGTTGGCCGCATCGATGATCCAGAACGCCGGCGTCCGGATATTTCCAAAGCACAGCAAGTGCTAGGCTGGCAACACAATGTCTCGATGGAGGATGGACTGAATCGTACGATAGAGTGGTTCAGCACGTACATATCACATATATCTACAGTCTGATTGTGGTTTCTTGATGAACGTTCAAACTTTTGTTAAATAGAGATGGTAGCGCTTATGAATAGTCCCAGCGTTGGCGGGTATGCACCTACCCGCCACATCTCCTGGCTTCATACAATATTTCGAGCGTCTCGCGACTTCGTGACATCATCAAACCTGGCGGGTTTGATAGGTGTGATTATTGCCCTTTTTCTCTTACTTGTTCCACCTGTACCATGGAATATTCGCCTGACGCTCTATCTTGCTATTCTGGTGTGGACAATTTTGCGTCCACGGGTCGCACTCTACTTGATGCCCATTTGCGTGCCCTGGGGGTCGCTAGATTTCATCGATGTCAAGGGACTGCGTCTCAATAGCACCGACCTGCTGGTAATTTTCCTGGCAATAGGCTGGCTTATGAGCTTCGGACTGCACCAGAAAATAGGACCGCGCGATCGTGAGGCCTCCCATATTCCGCCCTACTTTGTGATCGCCATGCTGACACTCGTCGGTACAATGATCCTTTCGACGACGGTAGCGCTCAATATCAGTTCCAGTCTGAAGGAAATCAGCAAATGGCTGGAATTTGTGATACTGATTCTGTTGGGAAGCCAATACTTGCGCACCCGTCGCCAGGTCTGGACGATTGTAGCTCTTATTTGTCTCGCGGGGATTTCTCAGGCTTTCTACGGCTATATTCAGGCATTTTTCAATCTCGGTCCCCAATCATTCATACGCGATGCCAGCCTGCGCGTTTACGGCACATTTGGTCAGCCCAACCCGTATGCGGGCTACATTAACATTCCCCTGAGCATTGCCCTTGCGCTGACCTTGCTCGGGCGTAACCGGGTGACACGCATTCTGGCAGGTCTAACGGCCATCATTCTCGGCGCTGCTGAATACCTCTCACAATCGCGCGGTGGGGAGATCGCATTTGTGGCAGCGCTTATCTTTATTGTACTAGCTGGTATGCCACGCATACGCGTACTCATGAGGGTGCTCATCGTCCTACTCCTGGGTATTTTAGAGGCGTTGTTAGCCGGTTGGATACCTCAGTCTATCTTCACACCAGTGATGCGGTTCCTTGGCCTGATTCAAATTTCCTTCGTCTCGCCTACCGCCCAAGATTACTCAACGGCCGAGCGCCTGGCCCATTGGATTGCCGGGTTGCATATGTTCATAGACCATCCAGTGCTCGGCGTTGGCATTGGTAACTACGCTGATGCCTATCCCCGGTACTTTATAACTATTTTCACGGACCCTTTAGGACATGCGCATAATTATTACATTAATATAGCTGCTGAAACTGGTTCTATTGGATTGATAGCCTTTGCGCTCTTCCTGTTCGCTGCTTTTGCCGCAGGTGGACACTCGCTACGAGAGATCAGCAAGAAATTGAGGCAGGCAAAAGCGCAGGTATCGCAGGATCAACCGGTCATCCAGGCGCCATTGGGAAGGCATAACAAGCTCAATCTGCTTTTGCATCCATTCAGCCTGATACAATATTATCGAGGGCAAGGACAGTTTGCAATTGTTGGCATGCTCACCAATGATAGAGCTTTGGCGATAGGACTGCTGGCTGCCCTGATCGCCATCTGTACACATAATCTAGTTGATGATCTATTTGTTCACAGTGTAACGAACCTTCTCGCGTTACTACTCATCGCTCTAATACGTCTAGACAGGGTAACGCCTGAGGTATCGGATTAAAGGTATTTGGAGGATAATTTGCTTACGCAGAACACTGGTAGTGCTTCCGAAACTGATGTACCATCTGTACAAGACGACCAAACCGAAGCTATAGAGCAAAAAAAGGCAGAACTGCTCAAACAAGAGACACAACAAGAGCCAGAGATAACTCAAGAGCAGCTTTCAATTGGTAAGCGACTCCTGGACTGGCGCACGATTGTACCGCTAGTTATTGCAATAGTTGCCATTGTTTTCTTTGTGCAGAAGGCTAATATAAATCCACAGCAAACATGGGCGGCAATGCGCAGCGCTAATATCTACTTTGTGCTTGCCGCTTTTTTTATCTATTACCTTTCATTTCCTATACGTACGCTACGCTGGCAGTTACTCTTGCAAAATGTAGGCTATACGAAAGCAAATGGAGTTGAATTACCGAAATCCCCAAAACTGCTTGAGATTATCTACATTTCCTGGTTTGCCAATGTGATTGTCCCCGCCAAGTTGGGTGACCTCTACCGGGCGTTCCTGTTACGCAAGGAAGCAGGGCTTCCCGCTTCAAGGACTTTCGGGACAGTGCTTGCAGAACGTCTCCTGGATCTGATCATTCTGCTACTGCTCTTTATCTCAGCTGTCATGATCAGCCTCCGCGAGAATCTACCGCCACAGTTGCTGCTTGGCCTGAAGATTACTCTTGTAGCCGTAGTAGCCGGCATTATTGGACTTTTCTTGCTGCGCATGTTTCCTACACAGATTGCCAGGTTGGTACCAAAACGCTTTCGCGGCCACTACAATCATTTCCAGGAAGGCACTCTTGGTTCATTCCGCCGTGTTCCCGCTTTAACGTCTCTCACTCTTGGTGTATGGGCCTGTGAGTCATTGCGATTCTTCTTTATCGCCCTGGCACTGAACCTGATCAGTGGAAGCCTCGTACACATCATCGCTGCTGCGCTCTTCATCGCGCTCGGTGAGGCGCTATTAACAGCAGTTCCATTTACAGGCGGAGGTGTTGGACTGGTAGAAGGCGGGATGCTAGCCATGATAGCGCTTTTCGCAGCCAATTCTACGAACCAGGCAGCAGCGGCTATTCTCATAGACCGCACAATTAGCCTGCTCAGCATTTTAGTGATTGGCTTCATCGTATTCATGTTCGCTTTTGGAAGACAAGCGGCGAAGCAGAGCCAGCCCCAAAACCTCGTTGTGATACCACAACACAATCTTGACACGAAATAACGTATAGCGTATCAATGCGTAAGATGCTGTGTGTTTCTGACGGATTTATCATTTTTCAAACAATCTTACGAGGCGCTATGGCAAAACATGATCCGCAGGTAGAAGTCTTTCTAGACCTGGGCAATGATGAGGACGAAACAGCTTTTCAGCACCTGCTTTCTTCCTCACCACTCGAGAAAGTAGTTTCCCAGACCTTACGGAAAGCAGGTATCAATCAACCTGTAATGCTGACATTGCTGATTACCAATGATGAGACCATACACAACCTCAACAAGCAATATCGAGGTCACGACAAACCCACAGATGTGCTTTCATTTCCTTTGCTGGACAAGCCCCTGGTAAGCGCGCCTGCCGATCAACTTTGGTTATTGCCTGACGCGCTTAATAGAGGAGGAACTCAAACAAAACAAGAGTTCGTTACTCCTGCCGAACTGACTATGCATCTAGGTGACATTGTTATTTCGTGGCCGACCGTTGTACGCCAGGCCACCGAAGCGGGCCACAAACCGGCATACGAATTGCTTTATCTCCTCTCACATGGTGTGCTGCACTTGATTGGCTATGATGATCAGACAGAAGCGGGCTACCAGGCGATGATACATATACAGCAAGCTGTGATGGAAGCCACTGTGCAGAAGGCATAGCCATCATGAGCGACCTGAGACCACCACATCAACAGCCGCCGAAGAGCGAGTGGGCAAAATTCATCGCTGGTTTTGGGCACGCCTTCAGGGGACTCTGGTATGCGCTGCGCACCCAGCGCAACGCACGCGTACATGTCTCCATCGCGATCCTGGCAATTCTCCTGGGCATTGTGCTGCGTATTTCAGCCGTCGAGTTTGCCATGATCTTTGTGGCGATTACCAGCGTGTTCATTGCAGAGATGTTCAATACAGTCTTCGAGTTATGTATTGACCTGGCTTCGCCTGAATACAGCCCTCTGGCAAAAATTGCCAAAGATGTGGCAGCAGGCGCAGTTCTGTTGAGCGCTATACTCTCTGTTGTGATTGGGGTATTTGTGTTTGGGCCACATTTGTGGGGGTTACTTCACCCGTGAAACATACTGACCGGTTCGCGTATCAATGCGAATTTTGTCACCAGGGTTCACGAACAAAGGTACATTGATGACAGCACCAGTCTCCAGAGTTGCGGGTTTAGTGACATTATTGGCTGTATCACCTCTCACGCCTGGCTCGGAGCTCTCTACCGCAAGCTCGAGGAAGTTGGGAAGCTCTACAGCGACAATCGTCTCTGTTTCGCTGTCTACCAGCAATTCCAAAACATCCCCCTCTTTGAGGAAGCGCACTGCACTACCAAGCATCTCCCTTGGAATTGGTTGCTGATCGAAAGTCTCGGTATTCATGAATACATAATCGTCGCCATCTACATAGAGGAATTGCCAGTTCTGATGTTCAACGCGCACGGCGTCAATCTCTTCGCCCGCGCGGAAGCGCTGCTCTATGACACGTCCGGTTCTCAGATTCTTCAGGTTTGCGCGCACAAACGCGCGCCAGTTTCCAGGGCTGACATGATGAAATTCGGTCACCGTGTAGAGGTCGTTGTTATAGCGTATTACCATGCCGTTGTAAAAATCGGCTGTTGTTGTGGCGCCCAATGGAGTATTTTCCTTTCATTCAAACAAAAAGTCTGTTCTTCATCTCATGCCAGAAGTTTGGATACCTTTTCAGCATGCTCCACAAACTTCGCAAGCCGTTTCTTTTTCAGATTCTCGCGCAGAATCCAGTTGATGTCAGGATCACGCCACCCGGCACATTCACGCATCAGAGCAAAGCCCTTCTCAGGTGTAGAGGCAGCTACCACACTGAGAGTGTACCCAAGTGCCCGGCGCAAGGTACGCACATCCTCGCGTTTGCGAACAGCGAGCGGTAGTGCGTGTAGGCGCTCCAACACCAGGCGTTGTATAGTCAGTGCTGCATCGATCATAGCCGGTGTATGAAGCAAAGGTGGCTCAGCAATAGCTGCGACGCTGGCACGCTGCTGCAAGCAATTTCCCTGCGTAGCCAATTCAATCAAGTACTCAAGCGTTTCTAGCGGCGCTACAGGTAACAAGCGCTGAAATGCCATCGCTACCCCCTCTCGCACACGCCAAGCGTCACTAAGAGCAAAGTCTCCCAACAATTCAAAGACTTCTATTCGCCATTCTTGTCGAACGGCTGCACATGCGCCAAACGCAACAACACCGCAGAGGACAACGAATTCGTCGGGTGTATTACACACCACTATTTTTTCATCCTGAACTAGGTAATTCAACAGCATCCATACTAGATCAGGTTGCTCCGGGACAACTGCGGCCAAAAGGCTACTCAGATTGCTTACCAGTTCCAGATTTGCACGCGTACCCGGCAAGCGACTCTGCTCACGTAAATAAAACTCAAGAGGACGTTGGTTGCCTGTAAAAGCCCTTGCTACGAGAGACGATAGGTTTTCATGCATAGGTACACATCCTTACGTTCACGCTCACTACGACGATCTGTTTCTGTCTATGAGCAAATCAATGAATTCAAAGCGATGACATGGGTACAAAACTATTTTACCACGCTGACTCTAATAAACGCGCCGCTTTTCGCACCTGAGAGCCGAAGATACTATTTCATTCAGCCCTCTCGGCGAGAGTGCCGGGAGCCCTTGACTCTGGCTCTCTTGGTGGTAATTTGCACCAATCCTCGAACAGAGCCAGGCACGAAAAAGCTCGCTGTTCGAACATCTGCGTCAATAATTTCGACACCAATCTTCGAACAACAATGAAGACAGGAAAAGGATGGTGTTCGAAGATTGGTGTCAACCATTGTTCACATCAAACTTCGAACACGCCACGTCAGGAGGTGGGAATGGGCAAACCCAAGCTGGTCAGCAACTCCACAAGATAGCCAAGAGAAGCCTTTGTCAGTTCATAATGCTCCACCTGCTTGATCCTCCCATCCAGTAGCTTTACCTGATGCACTTTGCTTCTCTTCAATCTATCTCGGACCGTGAGTACGGCATGTGCGAGCAGCTCAGGGGTCCCTTGCGAGAAGAACAGCTCGTAGCATGACAATACCCTCCCTTCCGCTGTGAGGCGCTCTGGTTCTGCTCGTACCCTCGGTAACTGCTCCCATCCCAAGCCACATCCAGGACACGCAAACGGGCTAGATTGCCGAGCAAAGGGGTGCAGTTTCATCCCACACTGACAGGTCTCCAGGTAAATGACCTGATGAGTAGGACAACATCTGATCTGAGGCAGGACCGAGATACGTCTGAGTAATCGCCTCTGCGCAATACAGACCGGACATAGCTGAAATGCTCCTGATGAGCGCAGTTGTGCAGGGTGTGGTGAGGCGGGAGCATAGAGACGAGCAAGCTCTGCCTGATAGGTTGTCGTCAACAGTTGACTGAGAGCGACCGCAAGGAGAGAGGACAGACATTCCAGCGCTGGCAGAGCCACAACGATCCAACTTGGCTGACCTGACATTGGCGCTCGGCTACTTGTGCGACGAAGATGGGCCAGGGTTGTTCCGCTTTCCCAATGATTGACCTCATCACAACGTAACAACAGCCCAGGAAGCCATTCATCATCTTGTGGCATCACTCGATGGGGAAAGGTGGTGAGCCAGGCCAGATCAGCTATCAGCACCTGGTGCATGTGTCCTTTACTCTTCTGAGGGAAAACTCCCGACCTGATGACCACCCGGCTCCGCCGTCAGGTTGCCAGGTTTCATGTAGGGGCAATTCGTCATCGGACAGAAGAATGTCTGCCGGTTCACAGGCCGCCAGAGAAGGGGGGTTTCATCAGTTTCCACGGCATCAGGAGCAAGCTCTAAGCTCACGAGGACATCGACCAGCTGGCCGAGCGACATTCTCTCAAGAGCAGAAAGCGTCACCCGGCTCGTTTTCCCGTTGAGGCGTTCCACGTATTTCTTTTGCCTTTGCTTGAGTGTTTGATTGATCACCTGCAGTGTCCGCTGCAAAACCACGCGCGTCCCTTTCGAGAAGAAGAAGTCATACCATGCCAGGATCTTCCGCTCAAGGAGCAGACGCTCTGGATCGGCGGCGCGGCGCGGGCATTGTGCCCAATCCAAGCCGCACTCGCGACACGTAAACGGTTTTTTGCCTGGAAAGAACAATTCTTGACCCACACCCACTTCATGGATCATTTTCAACATTGCATCGACCATTGGATAATCAGACTTAGGAAAATCAGACTTAGGAGGAGACTTCCCTTCACGACAGCCACAGGTACCTTGCAACTGCACATGATGAAGCGGACAGCATGTGATATGAGGCAAGACGAAGGTACGCCGCAGCATCCTCATCTCTGCAAGACACTCCGGACAGAAATGAAAGCTGTACCTCATGTCCTCAATAGGTGGATCGGGCCTCTCATAGAGGCGAGTTAGTTCTGCCCCATAGGTCGTGGCAAGCAGGGTGCTCTCAGGAACTGCAAGCCAACTTGCGAGGACTTGAAGAAATGCAGGTGAAGGTGGGAGCACCAAAGCAAGCTGTGAGAGGTTGGCTGGTCTATGGAGTGTGTGAAGCAGGTAGGCAATCGTTCTCCCACTGTCCCAGCCATTGGCCTCATCGCATCGTAAGAGCACCCCTGCAAGCCATTCTTCCGAACGAGGTGCAACGCGATGCGGGAACGTGGTTTCCCAGGCAGGATCAGCTATCTGGACAGCATGCACTACCCTACCTCCTTTGTCGGCGAGAGAGGCGTATGTAAGACCTCATCAATGGCAATCACCTCATCTCGTCGCAGGATCATCCGTTCTGCCGTCATCTCCAGGACAGTTTCATTCACATCGGTTGCTCCCTGCTCATAAGTGTGACGCAAAGTGCTGATCAGGAAGCGAGTCAGCGCATCCATCGTTACTCGGCCTGTAACGCCTGGATCAAGTGCTGGGTGGGTGAGCCAGGTGAAAATGGGCTTGGTCCAGCGACGCAACTGGAGATCTGGTAATTGCTTGCGGTAGATATCCTCGAAGGTGGTCAGGATGTGTCGCACTTCTTCTTCTGTATGTCCAAGGACGAGGCAGTACGGACGTTCGTTATCCATGCGACGACGAAATTGCTGCCAGAGCATCTCAGGACCTGCAAAGGTCTCTTTGAAAGGGATAATACTCCCACTCGTCGCTGCAACCAAGCAGAGGGCCACTGGACGCTGATAGGGCAAAGCGGCGAGATTGTCAGTCAATTCTTTTAAGAGAGCCAGGTGGGAAAGCGTCAGATCCTGCGCGTCATCGATAATGAGACACTCCACCTTTGCTTGTGCCATCACTTTCACCAGCCAGGTGCGCCGTACCTGCCATTGCATTGTAGGGACGGTCCCGAAGGCGGCGGAAAGGGCCACTCCTAGTGCTTGCTCCTGTGTGGTATTCTTTGGCGCACGGATAGCCAGAATGGGAAGCAAGGTCGTTCCCGTCACGTCCTTGTGTGCTCCGCTGCGTAGAACCAGATCCTGGATACCTAATGACTTCCCACTGCCAGGCAGTGCGGCAATCACATGCCACGATCGATTCCTCCAGGCATGGCGCAAGATGCCCTGAAAGCGTTGCTCAAAGGCTGTTTCAAGAAAGACTTTTTGCACGGCAAACGGGGGGCGTGCTGATGCGTTACTCATGGTCATCCTCCAGGTTCCGTACGGCGAGATGAACAATGGGGGTATCTCCCGCATCGTCTTCCGGGATAGCGGGTGAAAGTAGGCCAGTGCTCTTGGGTGGGGATGGAGGTGCCGTCGTCTGTTGTTGATACTGAATGAGTGCTTGCAAGGTATCCTGAACATGTGCAGGATGAATTTCGGCTCGTTGTTGATCCAGTTGACGTTGCTGCTCCAAGCGTTTCCTTTCGAGCGAGAGAATACGACGACCGGCAGTGGCTTCTTGCTGGATCCGTTGACGATTTTCCAGGCTGATCGCTGCTGCTTCCTTTTTTCGCACTGTGTCTATGCGACGTTCTGCATTGGCCTCCCACACACTCACCCGACGGCCCATGAACTCGGTACAGAGCGCCTCTCCGACCAACGCCCCTTCCACGAAAAGGTAGATGACCGAGATATCCCGCCGGTCGTAGTAGATCTCAATTGCTTTCCCCCGCAGCTGATCAAGCAGACCAGGGCTGACGTAGCGCCGCCCGAGAAAGGAAATGGCCCCATGCGTAATGGCGTAGCGTCCCGTCTCTGGATTCTTGCGGTTCACCGCTTTCATGAGGAGCAGCTTTAAGTCGTCTGGTGATCCCATCCAACGAGAGACGCCTTTCTCCCGCACACTCACTTCCCACAAGGCGTAAGGAGTCTGCCTGCGCAGGGTGTTCCACTCCTGCATGTATCCATCCACAATGGTCTGGATGAACAACTTCTCCAAGACATCCAGGGTAATGCCTGCTTTCTCTGCTTCGTGGGTACTGTCGTACACCCCACGATCGTTGGGGGTCGCCTTCGTGGTTCCTGGAAGACGGTGCTCGAATTTGCGCGTTGTCCAGGCAAAGAGGGCTTCGACCGTGCCTTTCGCTGAGGGGGCATAGGGAGGAGCCTGTTCGGTCACAATCCCAAGGCGGTCGACGAGCACCTGGGTGGCTCGTTCAGAGGTGAAGATCTTGCCCCGGTCGTGAAAAATGACCGCAGGTTTGCCGTAGCAGGGCCAGCGATGTGTACACTCGTAGAGTGCCACGAGTCGGTCTTTTGGCTCCAGACTTTGTTTGACCAGCCGCATGTAGTCTTCTTCACGCAAAGCGTCCAGTGACAAGACCGCACCCAGGATCGCTGCTGTTTTGACACAAATGAGCACCGCTCCATGCACACGACGAGTGACGACAGTGCCGTCAGAGGCAACCACCAGCTGATCCAGGGTATGTTCGTCTACCTGGCAAATATGTGCAGGGTAGGCGATGGAGAGCACAAAGGACTGAGGAGACATGCGCTCTCGCGGAGGATGTTTGAGACCAGAACGAGCCTCGGCGACTGGGAGTTCCTGAGCAATCCCTTTGAGGAAGTACTGCACCTGCCGGTAGGTGGGCGTTGTAATGAGTCTGCCTTCGCGTTCACTCAGTTCTGCGGCCAGACGTTTGAGTCGCACATCTTCAGCGACAGCCATCGTGGTCGGGCGTATGCGCTGCGTGTACAGCTTGCGAAGTAACTGCTGAAACGCTGGATGCAACGTCCGATCACGACGGTAGGCTCGATGAGGCACACAAGCAATTTGTCCCAACTGTTGGGTACGCTGAACCAGCCGTGAGAGGGTCGATGGGGCCATGCCACGCGCTTTTGCTACACGACGAAGCTTTTGTCCAGTCAGCACATCGGTCACTGCCGCGAGATTGCGATGAAAATGCGCTTGGTCCTCTCCCGTCGCTAACACCGAAGCATCAAAGGTGGGCCCAGGAATGACCGCTTGCACATCAAGGATAAGGCCATCAACCTCCTGCTCTTGCGAGCGTATTTCTTCGTGACCATTCTCGGGTGCTTCCAGGGAAGAAGGAAGAGGGTCGGGAAGGATGGGAGGAGCGCTGGGATCGAGCAAGGCCAGGGGTGTGGTGCGCGAGAGATCCACCTCGGTGAGATCGACGAGGAGTCGGCCCGCTGCCGCAGCATCTCCCACTAGCTTCCACACCGCCGCTTCGACTTCAGCTTCAGACCAGCGACTTCCAAAGCACTGGAGGAACTCGTTGATGGTGCGCAGATCGCCGAAGGGCCAGTGGGCAAGCAGCGTGGCGGCGATCTCCTCGTAGGTGGAAAACGGCTGGCGTCGCGCATGCAAGAAAAGCCAGTTGTGGGAGCGGCGCACGGAAAGGTTCTCGTCGGTGCCAATCCAATAGACCCCACCTTTGATCTGCGCGAGTCGTCGTGCGGCCTCAGCTTTTGCCAGCGGAGGTCCCTGGCGTTTGTCGCTCTCCCGCCCGGCTTCGGCAATGAGGAGCCCTCCATCGCACAGGGTTCCCACAAAATCAGGCAGGTAGTCGTGTGAGCTACCATCGTAGAGATAGGAAATGCGGTAGGGCGTTCCCAGAGGCGTAACAAGATGATAGGCCTGCGCAAATGCAGTGCTCATATCCCCACGCTGATAGGTACGGACATGCGGATGGTACTCCAGGTACAAGGCCAAGCGTTCTTCGAGCTGGCTGGTAAACGGTTGACGAACGCAGCGGTGATCGCCCGTTTTGAAGCTGGGGAGGAACCCTGAGATGGACCGCCCAGCAAGTTTGAAAATATCCAATCCAGGTGTGCCGCGACGCGTCGCAGGCGGAGTCGGTTGTGTCTCCATTGGCCTTTCAGTCGTGTGTAGAAAATGATCGTCTATGCCAGAAAACACCGTTCATGTACCAGGGGAGGCCAGACAGGAAAGGCACAGGAGGTGCGCCTGTCTCTGTGCCACTGTCGGAGGCTCGCCTAGGCAGAAGCCACTTTGTCCTGCTCCTGACCAGCCAGTGCCAGCACCGCTGGTGCTCCGACTGCTAGCTCCGAGGCAATCTTACTCTCGGCATCGACCAACACGGCCATCGGGGTGCCCGTGGCTCCAAACAGCCTCCCCACGCCCATGCCATCTGGATCAAGCACCACCGGTGAGTGCAGCCCCATCGCCTGGTTGGATTCCACGCTATCGGTCGAGACCACCAGCAGCCTGGGCGCTCCCTCCGGTGGGTTGGCCTCCCAGGCTTTGAGGTCAGTGAGCATGCGCTGGCAGAAGCCGCAACTGGGCCGCCAGAAGAGCACGAGCGTCTGGCGGCCTCGGAAGTCGGAGAGGTGAACCGTCTGGCCGGAGAGATCGGGTAAGCTGAAGTCCGGGGCCGACACACCCACCTTTGGACCCGCAGGCGCTTGTGGGGCCTGGACTGCTCCACGACCATTGCCCTGAGCCGCCATCGGCAGGCTGCCCAGCCCTCCTGGGGAGAGTGTCTGGTTAATCAACGCACGGATGGCATCGGCCCCTTGAGCGAGCGGACTGCCAACCCTCCCATCTCGCAGCACAAGCACCGCGCTGGGTGTCCCAGAGGCCTTGTAGGCTTCGGCGATTTCGCGATCCTTCTGCAACAGCACATGGGTAAGCCCATCCTCCGTCACTTTGGGGCGATTGGCCTCAACGGTTCCGCGACTGATGAGCGCCACCACCACTTTGGCCGCGTGCTCCCGCTGAAAGCTGCCAATCTCCGGCAGCAGCGCCGTGCAGGGCCCACAGCCGGGGTCGGAGAAGAGTAATATGACGGGTTTGCCGAGCGCACGCAAGGCTTGCAGCGTGATCGCCTCCCCGCTGAGGGTAGGCAGGGTAAAGCTGGGAGCCGGACTGCCAACGGCCAGACCAGCCGTCCCTGCCGTCGCTTGGGATGGAGCCTGACCTGCTTCGGCCAACCGCCCCTCCAGCGCCTCGATCCGCAACAGCAAACGACCTTGTTGGCTCATGACCTGAAAGAGCAGCCAGCCTTCTCCGATGAGCAGCGCGAGCAGCAGCACGCCAACCAGCACCTCAATGCGTTGGCTCACCGAGAGGGGAGCCAGCCAATCCAGCACGCTCAGAGATGACGCGCTCCTGCCAAAGATGACGACGATACCGGCGAGAGCAGCCAGCACCAGATTGCGGATCAGCGTGGGCCAGCCCGCAGGAGCCGAGTGCAGTTGGCCGAAACAGTGGCAATCAGGTGTGCGCCCACGGGCTAGGTTATACCCAATACCGCCGACAAAGAGCAGCAGCAAGAGGAGTGCCCCCAAGGCACCCCACCAGGCTGTGGCGGGAAGCAGCAGTGCCACGGCCACAGCCAGTTCGGCCAAGGGTAAGAGCAGCCCAAAGGGGTCAGCCAACCTGGCAGGCACCCCGAAGTCCCGCAGCGCCTGCCGCGAGCCAGCCAGATCGGCTAGCTTGGCCAAGCCAGCCACCACGAAGATGAGTGCCAGCACCTGACGTGCGAGCAGCATGACAACACTCATACGATCCTCTCTTTCAGGTGTGTGACACGCACACCCCCTCGAACACGAGCGATGAGCCTGCCCATGGTCCTCCCAGCGCCTGTTCAGTGATGGCCAGCACGCGCGTCTTCGGCAGGTACTGGGCAAAATGTTCCAGCACCGGAGCAAGGTCGAGTCCCAGCTCGGCATGGCCGAGCACATAATTGTGCAGTTTGTCCTCCACTGTTAAGGGATACATCACTCCAGCTGGTCTGCTAAAGCGATGCATCCAGCGCAACCAGGGCAGACACAGACAGCGGCGGCCCGCCTGCCGGAACTTTTCGTGGATGTAGCCTTCTTCGCCCCCAAAGCCGCGAAACCCGGGGTGAAAGCCGAGCCAGGCCGCTTTGCGGCAACTGAAGACGCCCAGGCCTTGCATGGGGATCTCGAACGGTTCCCCCTCGGGATCCTGCCCGCGTGGGTCACTGGCCCACGTGCCCCACATTTGCTCGCGCCAGCGCGGCTCGAAATGGGTCGCGAGCAGTTTCCCATCGTCGTAGAGCATGGGGCCTTGCAGCAGATCCTGACAGTCCGGATGCTCGCGGTAATACTGTTTCAACTGGGCGATGGCACCGGGGGCCAATAAGACATGGCTGTCACAGCAGAGCACCGCCTGGCCGCGTGCCTCGCGGAAGATCAGCTCGCGGGGCGCCGCTGTCCCCACGACCTCCGTCGCCCGAAGATAGCGCCCCTTGAGCCAGCCTTCGACCAGCCTCTGGGTCTGCTCGCAGCCATAGTTATCGATCACCAGCAGTTCCGTGTGGGAGAGGTCCTGGTAGAGCCGCAGTGCCTGTAAGGTAAAGTAGACGCCGTCAAAGTCGTGATAAGTCGCCATCCCGATCGTCAGTTCGATCTCTCCCTCCTCTCCCATGGACGGCACCGACACCGGTCCCCGCTGCCACGACGTGGCCTGCATGCTGGAACCGTGGGAAGAGGGGAGCAGCGCAGCGGGAGCAGCAAGCGGCAGGCTGGCAAGCGGAACCGACTCCGCCCCAGGGGCTGCTGGCACACGCGGAGCAGCGCTGCCGTCAGGAGGAAGCCTGGCCTCGAGCGCCTCGATCCGCAACAAGAGCCGACCTTGCTGGCGCACGACCTGCAAGAGGAGCCAACTGCCTCCAACCAGCAGGCCTGCTGCAACGGCACCCACCAGCAGTGCCAGGGGCCCTGGGAGGGCAAGCGCCCCAACCCAACCCACCACAGCTCCCCCGCTCTCGTGAACACGCACGCCGAGCGGCAAAGTCCCGCTTGGCTTCACCAGGACCAGCCAAACCAGCACCTGAGCAAGTAGCATACACCCTTCTCCTTCTTCTTCCCGCTCGCACACGGGGTGCGCTCGTCCCCAGCACGGACGCCAAGCGGGACGCGCCAGTCAGCCCCCCTGCTCGCTCTACGCTGCCCGGCGTCCGGAGCGGAAGAGGTAGCAGTTCCTCTCCGGACCTCCCCCCGACGCGCTCCCACGAACCAGGCAATCCCACGCGTGAGAGTGGCAATCCCCTCGCCTGACACCTCTGAGGAGGATGTCAAGACGATTCTCCCGCCAGCAGGCGTTCGGCTGGCACGTGGCACGACGCACACCCCCAGGACCTGACAGAACTGGAGCGAGCCTGTCGAGCCTTATCAACAGAGCGAACAGGTGGCACTCTGCACACCCTCCAGGCTTGCACATAAGGAGATACACAAGTCGGAGACAGCCACCTCGCACGATTCGACGTCGATGCAGCCGCCCGTGAACGAGATGCCGGCCTCGTTACACACACAAATGGGCTTGGCCTGAGGCGGCGGAGTTGTGGTGGTGGTGGTAGTCGTGGTAGTCGTGGTAGTCGTGGTGGTCGGGGTCACGCACTGGCCGTTTGAGCAGATTTGGCCGCTCGCACAGCACACCCCCTCCGTCTGCCCGGCCGCAATGCAACAGAGATGCGAGCAGCAGGTGGAGTTTTCTTCACAGTTGTGGTCGGCGTTGTGGCACTTGGCAAAGGCGGTGCCGATGCCAGCCAGACCGAGGATGCTGCCAATGGTGGTGGCAGCGATGGCTTTGAGGGCCTGACGCCGCGAGGTACTGGTCGCCAGGGCTTTGGTCAGTTCGTCAAACTTCGAAGGTTCCATTTCCGTTTGCTCCTTTCCCAGGAAAAGGGTCGCACATCCTCGTACCAGATCGGCACCAGGAGCCAGGACAGTGGTTCCATATAGACGAGAGCGTTCAAGGTCAGCGAGGGGAGTTCCGCAAACGTGCAGTGGGTGTGCAGAGGTAAGTGGGCTTCCCGGACTCACTCACCTTGGCGGTTGGGCGGCTGGCACTGGAGGAGGGAGCCAGGAGCGCAACCGGCTGCACCGGATCACATGGAGATAAGCGCTAAATAAACGACCAGGCAGCGTAGGACACAAAGATTGAAATACACTCCTCCACGAGAAAGTCTAACCTCTTCTGCCGTCGTTGTCAAGCCTTGCTCACGGCTCTTCACACCCGCGGAGAAATGAGCAAAGCTTCAGGGAAAAAGGACACACCTTAAGGGAAATGACCTGGCGTGTTCGAAGATTGCTGTCGCTGTTCGAAGATTGGTGTCGCAAGTGTTCGAAGTTCGGTGTCAATTACCACTCTTTGCAAAAAACTCACGCGCACCCCTTCATCTACAGTAACTTTGACGTAAACGGTAATCTTGTGTTATAATATCTATGTCTCCACTTATTCAATGGGCATACTTTAACTTGCTTTCCAAAAGCTGAGG
>JBKPAZ010000231.1:0-15574 GCA_046726655.1 Chloroflexota bacterium | reverse complement strand
CCTGCTGCGGTTGGCAAACAGGTCGAGTACGCGGGCATGGACCTCTTTCGCGTCGAAGCTGGGAAAATCGTCGAATATTGGCTGTGTGCAGACATTCTGCAATTGCTGCAACAAGTCGGCATGATCCCTTCCTAATCAGGCTCTCTGCCTCTCCGAAGAGAACAGAGGAAGTCAAACGTTGAAGTTCCTCCGCGTTCATTTGTGCTCGTAAAGAGGCAAGAGCGTGAAAAAGATGCCGAAGCAACTGGGACACTTCCAAAGGGTCTTGTAGTACAGGTGAAGAAAAACAAAGGAGGGATACTCCATGGCAGCGTATATGATCGTTGATAACGAGGTCACTGATCCAGAGCGCTTTCGGGAATATCAGAAACGTGTCGGTTCAACCCTCTCTTAGGATCAGCAAGAGCTTTCAGCAGTCGACATCTTTGTTTTTGGTAATGATGCCGTTTGGTTGATGAGTCTCAACTAACCACCGTTTTTCAAGACAACTGAAACCTATCGTTCAAGATGCAATCCGACCAGCATATTGTTGTCTCAGACTCTAGCATAAGGCATTCATAATAGTTTCATCTCCCTGCCTTGCCAAGTTGTCTATTTGGCACGTACTTCTACATGAAAGTGTAGAATGAGGAATCACACATCACTTCTGATTTGCTTTGAGGCTGCTTATTCATATGTATGGAGAGCTTTTTCGATGACAGCAAAAGTGACAGCAAAACCGGCAAGTGACAGCGACTTCTGGCGGACAGTGGCACATGATCAACCCGCCCAACAAGCGTGGAGCGTACGTGGACGGACACCAGCGGACGCACAAGGCAGAGCCTCTCGCTCAGGGGATACAGGATTAAGTCTGCTTCTACCTGAAGATCTGCCTGTAGTGTTCGGCAACGAGTTCAGCGGGAAAGAAACGGAACAGCGTGACGACAGCAATGGCGAATGCCAGCCAATCGAAACCTGCATCGAGTGGAACGCCAAGCACAGTACCTGCAAGAGGAAGGACTGTACTCATAACAGTCTCATTGAGCAGGTCTGGAAAGAGCAGGATGAAGAGCAAACCACCTATAGCGCCGAAAAAGAACGCTTTACGCCATAGAGCTACACGCCGATCCAGCATTAATGCTTTAATGAGTCTCCCTGTTTTGACTATATGCAAGAAGATTTGCATGCGTCTTGGGCGAGTGCGCTGCTGCCCTTTGGCATCTATAGGCCTTCCATACAAAGACCCTTCTACTACCCGAGGATTGTAGTAGTCATTTCTATTTTGTTGCATTGAACTATATGATTTCACAGAATGGCTCCTTCCTAAACACTATCTTATACGCAAGAACTACTATGCAGGTTTCAATATGTAAGGAATTGGTCAGGTGTGGCGCCGCCACACCTGACCAATTCCTTACATAAAAAATCATGCGAGGGCCGCTTGCGGGCCGAGAAGTGCGGAGATGCCCCAAAATGTATAATAGGCTATGCACACCATCTACACAGTAGGCCACTCAACACGAACTATCGAGCAATTTATAGAGTTGCTTAGAGCGCATGGCATCGAGGAACTGGTTGATGTGCGCACCGTTCCAAGATCCAGGCATAACCCTCAGTTCGGTAAGGAGGAGCTTGCGGCTTCCTTACAACAGGCCGGCATCGTCTACACACATCTTGGAAAACTGGGAGGGTTACGGCATGCCACCAAAGATTCTGTTAATCTCGGCTGGCAGAATACTTCTTTTCGTGGCTTTGCGGACTACATGGCGACTCCAGAATTTCAGGCAGGGCTGGAGGAACTAAAAGCGCTTGCTGAGGAGAAAACAGTCACAATTATGTGCGCGGAGGCTGTGCCGTGGCGTTGTCATCGCTCGCTGATTGCCGATGCGCTGACAATCCAGGGTTGGCAAGTGCTGCACATTCAGAGCAGAAAAACGGCCAGTCCTCACAAGCTAACGCCGTTTCTCAAGGTGCAGGATGGGAAGATTACGTATCTTGCACCCGAAGAGTAAATATGAGGGATTTCAGTCAAGAGCAATCTCATTCCCACTCAAGAACCTTGACTTGTTGGAGTTGAGCCACCTGATGCTTTTTCTTGTTCAGTACCAGCCACCGTGGGATTGACCGGGTTGGCAAGTACTGGCGATCCATCCGCTCCATCCTCAGCTTGTCCAGCCCCATCCACTGGGGGGTTGACCGGGTTGGCAGTTGGTTGCGCGCCATTCTGGGTATTATTTGGGCTGGGTTGTCCTTCCTGGCCCTTGTTAATAGGCTCGGTGACAGCGGAATCTGTGCCATGCTGAGCCTGCTGCGCGCGTAGTTCGGTCAAAGCTGTCTGCATTTGTTGGATCCAACCTGCTTGCTCGCTTTGCAGGGTGGTTTCAACATATTCTACGAGCTTATCGATGTTAGACGGGTCCGCTTGATTGTCCCCCAGGGATATCCACCAGTTTTTAATGTTGGTCAGGCTCAAGATGGCATGATTGTATTGTTTCAGGGTGTTGGATACCTGGTTGTATTCAAGGTAGGTGGCCAGGGCAGTCGCACTAGCTGTAGTGATAGTAATGATCAAATCAAGATGTAACGCAGCCAGCAATGTAGCGAGACCTCCCAGGCCAAGAATGAGCCATTGCAAGCGTGAAAACTTCTGCCCTAGCTTCAGGCTACTTTTTTTATAGTAATCAAGCTGGTCGTCCAGCCGATCAGTAATATAGCGGGTAGGAGTAAGGTAATCGAAAAGACTATCTTTTGTTCTTGCTTGCCCGGATTTCTTTGTGTTTGACCCGGTTTGTGATTGTCGAGAACGTGTGGATGGAGTTTGACCAGGGAAGATAGTATAATCAAGGCTACCCTCTACCCACTGCCGGGTGATGACCTCTATCATCCTGGTTAGTGTGGCCTCACGGGTGGTCTCATTTTGGATCACAATACTATCGCTGTAAATGCCGGTACGAGTGCGATAGCGAAACATTTCGCGCTTGAAAGCTTCGGCCGCGGTCCTCATCGCAATCCATTTGTTACCTGGATTGAAGCGATTAGATCCTGCTATAAGAAGAGCCAGCACGACCGGTAAGCTGATGAGAATGATACTCAGTACATCATCCGGAAAATTTACCTTAAAACTGCCAACTTGAATAGGCACGTTCCATAGCATTTGCTTGGAAAATGCTGTTAAAGCTGCCAGAGCGACGATCAGCACGCCCAGGATCAATATCCAGTTTTGCTGCAGACGAAAGACATTCTGGTGTTGCCTGGCATCAGTGCTGTAAACTCTCTGCTGTTCATGAACTTCTGTGAGAATGCTATTCGCTTTTAGCCTGAGATCAATGCGCCGCTCCAGGTTTTCCGGTATATCAGTTATTGAGAAAAAATGCAGGTCGCCGTCGGCAATAACCTCGGCCAGCACCGGGTCAGGTATAAAGGGGGGAGCAGGCTTAGTGCTTTTTGAACTGGACTGATTCCACTTAGAAAGCGCCGTTATATAGTCTTGCTTTTTCTGGTACTCCTGTTGGATGGCGTCTGCAAACCCACCGCTGCCTGTGATTACCAGGATCGGCCACCCTTGCCGTACACACCTCGCAACTTCATCTTTAGCCAGAGGGTTGTCATTTAGAGGGCTGTCATTCACTAACACTGTCAAAATAGGGCCTTCAGATAAGGCTTCGGCTAACGCGTACTTCTGGTCTAATGCGCTATCCGCACTGGGACTTTTGACAGCTACGAAATGGGTGTGATAGCACTCAAGCATCTTGCGTCCATTGGC
Source organism: Chloroflexota bacterium (assembly GCA_046726655.1). Lineage (GTDB taxonomy): Bacteria > Chloroflexota > Ktedonobacteria > Ktedonobacterales > Ktedonobacteraceae > DATMNR01. The sequence goes on along the minus strand of JBKPAZ010000231.1, from coordinate 11,832 downwards.
ACTATCCGCATTGTTGGTGACCTGATTGCCATTAGCGATACCTGGCGATTGCACATTGCTGGCCTGCTCCTCGCTGGTTCCCGGTATGTTCAGTTTGCTCTCATTGGCGATGCCTAGCAATTGCACATTGCTAGCACGGCCTAGCAGAGCCTTACCCAGACCGGTCATAACTTCGCTCTCGATACCACCATCTATTATTAGCACGTCGTTTTCGGCAACTGCACGGGCCAGACCGCGACTGAACAACTGAAGCAGGCGGCCTCGTGAATCGGGATCTGGAATATCGGTTTCGCCCAGGATGAGGATTACCGCTTTGTGCTTATCCAGTTTGAGCTGTGTTCTAATCTCATTGGCGGTAGTGTTCGGGGAAGTCTCAACAAGCATAGCATGTCTTCCATTGGGAAAAGTAATTGGAATGCTGCTGGTGGTATTGCTTTGATCCTGGCTCACGGTCATCCTCCTACCAAGTGCTAAAGCTCTTTTATATTGAACCACTTCATAATCGTAAAAAATCACCGGGACAGCTATTAACAATATAACGGGGCCATATTACTATATTGCTGTGTACAAGCATAACATAGTTGAGTTGCATTGTTAAGTACTATATCTTACAATTTGAGCAAACAGCTTGAAATAATGAGTAGTTGTTAGATTGTAAAAAGATGGAAAAGCCTACGAAGTTTACTTTTTCAAATGGGAGAATAGCACAGGCCGTGCGAGTGCAGCACATGGAAGAGTTGCCGGCGGGTCTGCACGAACTGGGATTACATAGCGGCCAGCCAGTCCTGGTGCTGATAGGCGGCGCCAGCAAGATGGATGCCGAAGCGCTGAATCGCGTTCGTGCGTTTTTTGTGGAGACGCTCGTCCCAGTGGTTGTTGCTCGGGGTGCAGGCGTGATTGATGGAGGCACTGATACTGGAGTGATGCAACTTATGGGCCAGGCACGAGCAATTACCCACGGGGCCTTTCCCTTGATTGGCGTAGCTGCAACTGGTAAGGTCGCAACGCCTGACATGTCTACCCCACCTCCACAGGCGGCCCAGTTGGAGCCGCACCATACTCACTTTGTGCTTGTCCCTGGCACGAGTTGGGGCGATGAATCCCCATGGATGTCATACGTAGCAGATGTACTGTCGGCCGGGGCAAACTCGGTGACTGTCCTGGTCAATGGGGGTAAAACCGCCTGGGAGGATGTCACACAGAGTGTGAAAGCCGGTCGCCAGGTAGTAGTCGTCGGAGGCAGTGGACGAACGGCAGATGAACTTGCCAGCGCCTTACGTGGGGAAACTGCTGATGCAAGTGCGAAAAGTTTGGTGTCTTCTAAGTTGCTCCGAGCGGTAGATATCACGAGTAGTTACGACGAACTGGCCAGTGTAATTGAAGCAATACTCTCCACAAAAACCTAAGTACCCGGGATAGTTCTATATGTGACGATTATGTTGCAAGGGAACAAATTCCTGCTATCGTACCACGCGGATATTTCAAGCGACCCAGGTCTTTGTTGAGTCTTTTACGGTTGCCCGCTCCAATGGAGACACCATGACGGGTAAGGCAGGTGATTTTCTCGTTCGCCTGAGAGAAGGACAACGATGCTGGATCGTTAGCCGCGACATCTTTGGGAAAAGGTACGAGCGTATTGTTTAAACAATGGATAGCGGCGACAGGATTCGAACCTGTGACATAGGGCTTATGAGTCCCTCGCTCTACCGACTGAGCTACGCCGCCTCGTGATTAGCTCTACAGGCTGGATCATACGATTTAAGGAACCTTCATTTTCAGAAAGTCTCTAGCTCTGAACCCCTGCATCTCTTGCTCTACCGCCAATAATATCATACATAGTCAAGAGGCGGGGTTGGTGTATCATGGCGGTTCGATTATTCTTCATCTGTGAAAGTGTTGTCAAAGGTTGTTTTTTCATAAGCCTCCGCAATAGGAAAATGTACGCCTACACTGGTTAACTCTAGAGTGTCACCTTGTGTGAAGTTGCGCATTGTCCAGTAGTCCGTTTCGCGCCGGTAAAGTTGAATTCTCATCACTTGTGTATCAATGAAGAGAATTTCTTGAACCGTTGGGATGTTTTGATACAATTCAGATTTTATTCCCCGATCGTGTGCTTTCGTGCCAGATGAGAGTACTTCAGCAACGACACAAGGATAGTGGATGACTTTTACTGCGTGACGGTCCCGCCGATCGCAGCTCACAGACGCATCAGGACAGAGGCAATTAGTTTTATCAGATAGTTCGATGTAAACATCAGAGTTGTAAACGATGCAAGGGCGTTTCCGAAGTTGTTCGCCAAAGATTCTATTCATATTCGCGCCAATGATGGAGTGATCGGGCGTTCCACCTGTCATCATGTAGGCGTAGCCTTCAATGTATTCGTAGCGGTGTTCAGGATCGCTCTCTACGAGTGCAAAGAATTCCTCAAGGCTTATTCTTTCTTTCTGTTCACCAGGCTGTATTGCCATTGGTTTTTCCTTCTCTTGCTCCCCATCGGTCAAAACACCTATTTCATACAACAGTTCCATTATATCATAGGTTGGTGGTTTATAAATGTGTGCTCCTTTTTTACGCGTTACACATCCTACATAGCAATTGAACATTATTCACAGTGCTTGCCCCGCCCTTACTAAACGGAATGATGTGGTCGAACTCAAGATATTGTTGTGCTCCACACTGTCTACATCTCCCCCCGTCTCTTTGCCATACCGCAGTCTTCACATCTTGGGATATTTGTCGTACAGGGTCTACACCTTTTGAACTGACTATCTGCCTTTTAGACATGCGTGTAAGAGTATTAAGTACAGTCACAACATATTCTGCATCTGGAACCGAATAGAAGCCCGCACCACTAAAGGCACCGTCATTATAATCTCATTAGAAAGCCGTTGAAGAGTGGGGTTACGCAATCCTCAACGGCTTTCTCAAAGCGCATAAAAAAATCTCCTTGCCTTACGAGTCTCTTTCAGAGAAAGAGCCAAAATCTCGTAAAACAAGGATACAGAGCGACTGAGCTACGCCGCCGGGGAAGTAGCGGGAACAAGATTCGAACTTGTGACCTCCGGGTTATGAGCCCGACGAGCTAACCACTGCTCTATCCCGCGTCAAGATGGTGGCCTTGCCGACCTGTCGAAGATTGGTAGCGGGGGGAGGATTCGAACCTCCGACCTTTGGGTTATGAGCCCAACGAGCTAACCACTGCTCCACCCCGCGTCGGCTTACTTATCATACAACAGACTTTGCGACCTGTCAACTCTCGATAACTTCCGTTTGCCAGACGCGCACGGCTCCGTCTTCAGCACTATTTGCCAGCAAGCCATTGGCCCCAAAGACCACGCCGTACACTTCTATCCTGTGATTAATGCTTTGTAGTTCGCGACCCTGTTGGACATCCCACAACTTCAACGAGCCATCCTCGGAAACTGAAACCAGTAAACGACCATCAGCGGAGAAATCTACGGCCCAGACTGCCCCATTATGTCCTGTCAGTATTTGCACGATCTGCCCAGTCGTTGTATCCCACAGGCAGATCATGCCATCCGCTGAACAGGAGGCCAGCAAACCCCCACCAGGCGACCAGGCCACGCCATACACGATATCGCTGTAGCGCAACCGGCGCAGGATGGCGCCATTGCTGACATCCCACAAACAGATTGTCTTATCAAAAGAGCAGGAGGCCAGCATTTTGCTGTCGTATGAAAAATCGACGCCCACAACTACGTTGTGATGCCCTTGCAATATATGCAGCGATTCCCCCGTCAGCAGGTCCCAGATGCGTACTGTTTCATCATTTGAGCAGGAGGCCAGCATGCGGTTATCGAGAGAGAAAGCCACCGTCCACACTGCACTGCTATGCCCCTCCAGGGTCCGTAGGGCCTCGCCAGTGTATGCATCCCATAAGCGTACCGTCTTATCCTCTGAACAGGAAGCAATCAATTTGCCGTCGGGCGAAATATCTACGCCCATCACGGCCCCTTCGTGTCCGGTGATGGTTTGTAGGAGCTCACCCGCATCTGTAGACCACAGGCGTACCGTCATATCCTCACCGCATGATGCAATGCGCTTGCCGCCGGGCGAGAAGACGACGTCATCGACATGACCTCGATGTCCGGTTAGAATATGCAGTGGCGTTACCTCAACTCCAACCACGTGGCTTTCCTTGCCCAACGATTGTGGAGCAGAGGCCGTCTTCCACTCAGGCCATTCAATTAAGATCATCGAGCCATGCTCATAGCCGAACTTCTGCGGGTATTGGGGCAAATCCCGGCTCATGTGTTCATCAAAATAATCATAGAGCGTGCCCAGCGTAATGCGCCCGGTACGGGGATTAGCTGCCGCTCCCTCTAAAGCATCGAGCAGTTGAGCCATGAAAATGCCGTGTCCCTGCTCCATTTGAGCTTTCGATACCTCGCCCTGGCGACGGGAGGTCAAGATTACACGCCCCCTGGTTCTTGGCAGATCCAGGAGTGATTGCCCAAACAGGAGGGCCGCGTCTGGCTGGCTCTTGTGATGTCTCCATCCCGAGCCTGCATGCGAAATATCCAACAGGGTCAGGATGTTCCCAGCTTTTGAATCATATAAATAGTGATCGACGATGGTTGGGATGTGTAAACCAGTGGCGGGGCGATCCGCATGCGTAGCTCGCAGCGCCAGGTAGCCATCCTGCGTCGCGGGATCGAGCAATGCATGCCCTGCAAAATAGAGCAATACCAGGTCATCCTGCTGAGCGCGTACCAGGCAGAGTTCACGCAGCTGGCTCTCAATTTCATCGCGCGTCGCTGCTTCACCAGCAAGAGAGACAACATCTTCAGGAAGCCACCCTCCACGTTCAGGGTCGATCAGCAGTTCATACAGGGCCTGAGAATCGGGCTGGGCAAGTGGTAGGGGAATAAAGTGAGCGGGATCATTGTAATTATTGATAGCCACTAGTAGCGCGTAACGGTGTTTCACTTCGTACCTCTGTAGTGTATCTTGCTCGTACTGTCATTTGACCTGATTATACTACGTCAGGGCATCTAAGTGGTAATGAGAGCCTGTTAGCACTCTCGTATAAAGATTGCTAAATGCAGCAACTTATGGTAATCTAAAACGTATAGTAAACGTATCTATAGTATCGATGGTTTTGTATGTAGCTACAGCATCCCTTGCGGAAAACATCGAAAAAAAGATATTATCACGTATATATGAGTCTTAAACGGTTGGGCGCTGTAGAGAGCGCCCGGTCACCTCAAGAAAGCAGGTCTGAATCCATGGATGCTCAGGCTATACATATGTACCAGCGCAACCCGAATGAGCAACGCCCGAACAACCCGCTACCTCCCAATAATGGGAATGGGAATAACGGTGGGCCACCACGCACGACCGGTACGGCGCTGCTTGTTCGCTCATTGATCATCATTGGTGTGATTTTGTTGGGTTGGTACCTGTTTCAGTACTTTTTTACTCAAAACTCAAGCAACAACAATACCAATGTGATTGAAATACCCTACAGCACCTTCTACCAGCAAGTGCAGGCAGATAACGTCAAGGATGTTACCTTCCAGGGACAGGATGTCAACGGAAACTTTAAAACGGCTATAACTGTTACCGATCCAAGCAGCGGCACCTCTAAGAATGGAACCAGCTTCCACTTTACACAGTTGCCCAATGGTGACCCGAATCTTACCACATTGTTAAATACGCATCATGTGACATACACGGCAAAGGCGCCCGCGGATAACAACGTGGTGCTCAACGTTTTAATCAACTTTTTACCCTGGATCTTAGTGATCGCCGTCTTCTTCTTCATTGCTCGCCGTGCTACGCAGGGTCAGCAGAACATCTTCAGCTTTGGTAAGAGCAAGGCCAAGGTCATATTGGAAGATAAACCGAGTACAACATTTGCTGACGTAGCGGGTGTCGATGAAGCAAAAAACGATCTCGTAGAAGTCGTTGAGTTTTTAAGAACGCCTACGAAGTTCCAGAGGCTAGGCGGCAAGATTCCGCGTGGCATACTGCTGGTAGGACCTCCGGGAACAGGTAAGACACTGCTGGCGCGTGCCGTTGCAGGCGAAGCTGGCGTGCCTTTCTTCTCGATCAGTGGTTCTGAGTTTGTCGAAGTGCTGGTGGGTGTCGGGGCCAGTCGCGTGCGTGATCTCTTCGACCAGGCTAAGAAAGCAGCGCCGAGTATCATCTTCATCGACGAAATCGATGCGGTGGGTCGCCAGCGCGGTTCCAGCATCAATAGCAACGATGAGCGCGAGCAGACACTGAACCAGTTGCTTGTCGAGATGGACGGCTTTGATGTCCGGCAGGCTGTAGTCGTCATCGCTGCCACAAACCGGCCGGATGGTCTGGATAAAGCGCTATTGCGCCCAGGACGTTTCGATCGCCGAGTGACTGTCGAACGACCCGACTGGAATGGTCGCCTGGCGATACTTAAGATTCACTCAAAGGGCGTACCCCTGGCTAGCGACGTAGACCTGATTACGATTGCTCGAGCCACTCCCGGTATGGTGGGCGCGGACATTGCAAATCTCGTAAATGAAGCCGCGTTACTCGCCGCTCGCCGCAACCTGGATGCAGTCACCCAGGCCAGCTTCGATGAGGCTCTCGATAAAATTCTGATCGGTGCGGAACGTCCACTAGTACTGAGTGAGGACGACCTGAATGTGGTTGCTTACCATGAAGGTGGCCACGCGCTAACCGGCCTGTTGACGGAGAATGTTGATCCAGTCAGCAAAGTAACGATTGTCCCGCGTGGACAGGCTCTGGGTGTGACACAGTACACGCCACTGGATGATCGCTACAATTACTCGAAAGAGTTCCTGGAAGCTCAACTGGTCACGGCTCTGGGTGGTCGCGCCGCCGAACAAGTGGCGATTGGGCGCATCACGACCGGGGCAGAAAACGATCTGCAACGTGTCACAGCCATCGCGCGCCAGATGGTTACACGTTGGGGCATGAGCGAGCGGCTCGGCACGATCTCGTATAGCGATCGCGAAGACCCGTTCGCGGGTACTGCACTGGCTACAGGCTCGCGTGAATACAGCGAAAAGACCGCCAGTGTCATCGACGAGGAGGTCAATCGTATTGTGAAGTGGGCGTATGACCAGGCAGTTAAACTGCTTACGGATCACCGCCAGACGCTTGACCGCATCGCACGCGCGCTGCGCCTGTACGAGACGCTCGATGCCAAGCAGTTACGCACGATTATGGAAGAGACTGGCTCAATCAACGCTGCGCCAGCATCGTATCAATAATTTTGCATAACGAAGCCATGAAGTCGCCAGGAGCATGCTCCCTGGCGACTTCATGGCTTCGTTATAAGAAGTCTTTATCCAGCGGTCTGTTCGCCGGTCACCTGGGCGAGGACCTCCTCATCACTCACATTAGTCTTGATTGTCGCCTGGCCGATGAAGAAGACGACGATGCCTACAAGTAACGAGAGTATCGCGATACTAGCAATCCAGACATCCCATTGGCTCGTGCCCATCAAATTCGGAATCCAGGGTGATATAAAGATCACAATGACGCCAACCGCACTCGCGATGAGGCCCAAGGCCGAACAGAGGTAGAAGACCCAGTCCGGGGCAAGACGAGCACGCATAAAGGCCTCATGGTACCTGTAGCGAATGATGATCACATCTACAAACAGGATCACCATCGAGATACACCAGATCACTGTGACGGCAGCTTGCAGAATGTTGTAGACGACCGTTGAAAGATCGGTAGGGCTAAATCCTGTCTTCAGGGTATAGGGAACGATGATGAAGGCCAGAGCGGCAAAGAGGGCAGAGATGATGCTCTGCACTATGACAGCTATCCATGGTACCCTGTTGGCATTCACTTTGCTCATAAGCGTTGGCAGGCGGCGATCCAGGCCTGAGACAAAGAGCAGCCGGCCAAAGGAGTAATTGTAAACAGCGGTGTTAAAGAGGAAAAATCCTATGAAGATGATGTTGACAATCTTCCCAATCACAATACCAGCACCGCCAAAGCCATTCTGCACCGCTTGCGCCACTGCAGCCGGGCTGCCATAACTGCTTGTCGGGGCCGCTATCATCACGCCAAAGGTGCCGATGAGATAGGCTACAATGACCACGGTGGAACCCCACAGCAGATAGCGGGTAATGGCGCGTGGATTACTGATCTCCACTCCCATATTCAACGGCACCTCAATGCCCAGTAAGGCCAGAATGACCAGTCCATAGAAGGTGTAGTTGTTCTTCGTCAACGCCCAGCTTTGCGCCGAAAAGTCTGCCTGTGGCGCATGGCCGCCGAAGAGCCAGAGCAGACCAGCCAGCCCAATCAGTAAAATCGCACCGCCGTAGGCGACGAAGACGATGTTGACATAGTTTTGTGTGACTCGGAAGCGCAAGACGGACAATATACATGAGAATGCAATTACAGCGATGATCATCAGGCCCTGCTGCCAGGGTTCTGTCAGGAAGTTGCTGTTAAGTTGCTGGATGAACGAAACAACAATGTCACCAGTGGCGATCATCACCAGGATCCCAGGCCACCAGGCGCAGAAGCCTGCGAAAAAGCCCAGGAATGCGCCAAAGGCCTTGTTCGTCCAGACGTAGATCGAGCCTTCTCCAGGGAACATGAGGCCAAGTTGCCCGGTCACGATCGCGCCAGGGATGAGAAAGGTGAGGAAACCTAGTATCCAGTAGATATAGGCGGCGGCACCTGCCGCAGGAATCACGCTTGCATTAGTGATAAAGAGGACGATTGCGACGAAAATGGCTACCATGTCAAATGTGTTCAGGACTTTGGGGAGAATGCCTCCCGCAATCCGTTCAGAACGCAAGACTTCGCCGCCACCAGTGCCAGCAGTTGTTGCCATTGAGCTAGACCTCCTAAAATAGTCCTGTAGTATGTGAAAGCTAGAGGTGTGCTATTCCACAGATGCTACAGATACCTGTGTCCATATTCGATAACCGGCTAACGAGAATACAGTACAGTGGAGTAAAGCTTACAAAAGGTGCTGAACTCCTTGCTTTCAATTCTAGCAAGAAGATGAAAGGCTACCTCCTTTCTACCTGAAAAGGCGGATATGACGCATCGGTACGTTGATGATTGGGTACGATTTCCGCAAGGTATTTGTATTTAATGATAGATTGCTCGCTTGTGTAAGTCAAGGGTGGCTGAATTCATGAGTGTTTTGGCGTTGATGTCGGCGCCGGTTTGGGGGTAGTCTTTTGCCCATTGAGCTTTGCCTGCTCTTCTTGAATCTTCCTTTGTAAAGCCCGCAGATAGGCCTGTGCGCCATCCAGATCGGTTTCGGTGATGGTTTGCAACTTCTTGGGCATGTTATGCACCTGGTCCACCCAGTTTTGGAGCACTGTTTGAAGCGCAGCAAGGGTAGCATTATCTGCGTTGATTTGTTGTAGCCAGCTCCGAGCCTTGATGACAGCGGCAAGAGTTATCGATAGAAAATCGTCCGCGACGGTGGCTGCAAGCGAGACCAGCGGAGAAACGAATACATCGTAGGCAATACGAGTAAGTTTGGCCGCCCCGATGGCAGCTTCAAGCGAGACACCTTCAAGTGTATCCAACGCATTAATAAATTCTTTGCGCACAGCTTCCTCACCAGCGGCTACCCCTTTGTTGAAGGCATCCTGTAGCTGGTGCTCGATATTTGTTCCGGCTTGCTCGAGCGCCCCAGGTACTTTGGGAATCAACTCATAGCCAGCGATGGCAGTGCCACCCGCGGCAGCGGCGACAAGGAGCAATTTCCGTCGAGAGATGCCTTTCTTCTTGCGTTTAGTTGGCGCCTGGTCTTGTTCGTCTTCATCATATTCCACCGGGGCGCTTCGACGCCTGCCTCGTTCGGTAGTTTCAGGCTGGATACGCGAACCGGCAGATTTCACACGGGGCGATTCAGTATAAGGCAGCCGGTACGCGAGTGGGTCTTCTTCCTCATCGTAGTAGTCGTAATCATATCCCTGGTCAGGGTCTACATAGACCGATCCTTCTTCTGCAAATGGTCTATCTCCATACCCCTCGTCTATTTCAGCATAATCTTCCTGTACCACAGGAGGCAATTGAGCAGAGCGAGGGCGGCGATAGGGGTAAAGAGGAGTATCTACCTGGTTCTCAAACATCCCTTGATCTTCACCAGGAGGCGTATAACGATCGCGCAGTTCAGGATCAAGTTGCCCGGTATCATCCGAAAGTGCAGATTTTGCTTTGCTGGCAATGATATTCTGGCGAACAAGTTGACGTGTGCGTCGTGCATCAGGCCGGGGTCCTAGCAATCCGCTAGTTTGACGACCAGTGCGGTTGCCAGGGTCATTACGGGTACTTAATGACCCGCTCTGTAAAGCAGCATCGGATCGTCCTTGTTGACCATTCCCGGTCAGGCTCTGGCTATGTAGTGGATCGTAATCGTATCCGTACTGCCTACCGGGACTTTTACGGTACAGTCTTCTTTCTGAACGATCTCTAATCATCTCCGCCTGCCTTTCAAATCAAAATACCATTGAATACAAAAATTGCCTGGACGCGCTATTTCCAAGGGGGATGGGTTATCATTTACACAGGCATATTGCAGGTATTCGACTCAACACTATGCTATTTCCTTATAGTGTACCATAAAAGGTATGAGAGTCAAGCATCCACGATTGAGATACTTGACGCAGCCAGGAAAGCCAAAGGGCTCTTACTGTCATGCTATTTAAAGCCATACCAAAATTTTGCGAAGTCTTTTGAATGAACGCTTTATCTTAGCAAATTATACGCTGATAATTAGAACATTTGTATCAATAAGAGAGTATACCACAAGTACAGCTATTTTGCAACTTTTTGAGGAAGTCATTGCTGGCATCATGTTCTTCCCAATTGAGGAGCGCTCGATCCACGTACCAGCAACTGTCCTTTCAGGATTACTTGACGAGTAGGACGACAGGGATCTGCAATACGCTGCATGAGGAGTTCCGCCGCCGTCTTGCCAATCTCGTAGGTTGGCTGAGAAATCAGAGTAATGGCCGGTTGAACCAGAGAGGACCAGGTGGTTTCGTCAAAGGAAACCAGGGCGATATCATCAGGAATGGTAAGGTTGCGCTCTCGAATGGCTTGCAAGGCTCCCTCCGCGATCAGACTGTTTACCGTGAAGAGCGCATCAGGCGGCTCGGCCAAATCGAGCATTTTCAACGTTGCCGTATATCCAGCCTCAGCCTTCGGAGGAACATACTTCATGTATTCCGATTTTGGAGCGAGACCATGAGCACGCAACGCCTTTTCATAGCCTACCTGTCGTTCTAAACCGGTGCTCATCTCACTACAGAGGGCCGCGATCCGTTTATAACCGTGCTCGATAAGATGCGTGACGAGGCTGTACGCTGCATCGACGTTATCAAGTAGCACGGCATCGACATCGCCATTCGAAATGGAGCGATCAACGACTACTATGGGAAAGGGAAGGTGCGAGTCAGCAAAGTTGGCGATTGTTTGTCGCGTTGGCGACATAATTGCACCAGCGACAGCGGTATCACGCATCAGATTGAGGTAGATCGCCTCTTTCTCAGGATTCTCATCCGTATTGCACAGCAGTACGCTGAATCCCTGGTCATACGCAGTGTCCTCCACTGCACGGCTGATCGCGGTAAAGAATGGGTTGCTAATGTCGGAGACAATCAAGCCAATCGTGCTGGACTGCTGGGAACGCAAGCTCCGCGCCACCAGATTCGGCCGGTATCCTAATCGTTCCACTGTTGCCATCACACGTTCGCGCACTTCAGGCCGGACATGCAGACCATTGGAGAGTACACGCGATACTGTGGCAGTCGATACCCCAGCAGCTTCTGCGACATCTTTGATGCTGACCATTCGAACGCTTACCTCCTA
>JBKPAZ010000230.1:0-12919 GCA_046726655.1 Chloroflexota bacterium | reverse complement strand
GGCTGGGCGTATAATGATGCCATGCATGAAAGGTCGTGAGAATGGCTGTGCTTCCGATCATGAATGTATTCAGTTCCCCTCCCCCGTGGGTGGATATGGTGAAATGATGCGGTCGCCTAAGCGACAGGGGAGCCCCTGGCGAGAGTATTGACATAAACTCATTCATCTGGTATTATCTTTAGTATGCTAAATATTAGCATACTAAAGATCAATTTGTGGAAGCAAAGCTATGGAAATTCACTCAGAAGACTACCTGGGATACTGGCTTTTCTATGCTCAACGCAGCGTAGCATATGCCTTCTATGAAGCTTTGAAGGCGTGTTGTTTGGAGCATGAGAAGCCGTATGTTGTCACGCCGCCTCAATGGGGTGTATTAATTCTGCTTATTGAGCAGGATGGGCAAACGATTGGCACGTTGAGTCAGAAGCGTGCGATCGATGCACCTACGATGACGGGCATCGTGAAGCGGCTTGAACAGAATGGTTTGGTCGAGCGTAGACACGACCGTGAGGACCGCCGGCTGGTGAAGGTGTGTCTTACCGATGAGGGAAGGGATATCATGCAGTACTTGCCTGACGCGGCAAGGGCATTCAATGAGATTATGGTACAGGGCATTTCTGAAGCTGAGCAGCGCGAGATGCTGGCAAAACTACAGAAGATCATTGCCAACCTCTCTGTGGTAGGCGCTGGTACCGGGGATCGATTTGGTTTACTGCCTGATTTTACACGGTTAGACCAACAGGAGAAGCAAACTAACAGGAGCTTAGCCAGGAAATAGGCCCATGTGTTTTATGAATAAGATGAATACCGGGAAAGAGAGGAGCATATGAGTAAAGACGTTACCCAGGTAACAGCCACGTCAACACAAATATCAGCAACCACTGGATCAGCGATTGAAGTGAGGGACCTCTGTAAGACTTTTGGAAACGTTCAAGCTGTAGATCATCTTTCACTTACTGTAAATCAAGGGGAGATTTTTGGGCTGTTGGGGCCGAATGGATCAGGCAAAACGACAACGATCAATATGATAAGTGGGTTGAGCATCCCAACCAGTGGCGAGGTACGAGTGATGGGCAACGACGTTCGGCACAATGCACGGCAGGTCCATCAGATTCTTGGTTCGGTGCCCCAGGAGACGGCACTCTATGAAGAGCTTTCAGCCTGGGCGAACATGGATTTTCACGCTGATCTCTTCGGCATCCCACGCAGGGAAAAACATGAGCGCATTACTAAGCTGCTTGAACTCGTGCAACTGCTGGATCGTAAGGATTCGCGAGTTGGAACCTTCTCCGGTGGCATGAAGCGCCGGCTGGCACTTGCACGCGCATTGCTCCACGATCCTCAACTGATCTATCTCGACGAGCCGACATTAGGTGTGGACGTGCAGGCAAGGCGTGCAATCTGGGACTACATCCTTTCGCTGCGAGACCAGGGAAAGACCGTATTGATTACCACCAATTATCTTGAGGAGGCCCAGGTACTCTGTGAACGGGTAGCGATAATCGATCATGGCAAACTCATCGCGGTCGATACTCCTGAACATCTCAAACAGACCTATGGCGGCAGCGTCATCGAAGTGGATACCGCGCCGCCAGTCAAGGATACGGCTGCATTACGCGCCCTAGTGGGTGTCAATGACGTGATGCAAGAGGGAACCCACCTTAAGATTACCGTGCAGGGTACCAGCAATATCGCGGCGCAGGTTATCACTATTCTCTCTCAAGGGGGAGAGATCAAAGATATTGCCATCCGCGAACCCAACCTTGACGAGATTTTCCTGAAGCTGACGGGTACAGCGCTGCGCGATTAGGCACTTATCCGTCCTGCCAACGACGCTGCGCGTCTACTGCTGCGCAGTCAGGCAGGACGAGCGGAGAAGAAAGGGGAATAACATGTATCAGGAACCTGCCTACACCTTGCGAGTTATCTGGGCCTGCATGAAAAAGGACATCAAGAGCGCCCTGACCGAGCGCGTGTTTACCATCATCGGTATATTCGTTCCTGTCAATTTTCTCATTCTGCTTAGCCTGTTTGTGTTATCGGGCGGCCAGGCCCCCACCGCAGTGGTTATGCATGATACAGGTCCTTACGCGCAACAATTTTACGACGCCATGAGCCATGCACATTCGTTCCGACTGCAAATTGCCAGCGCGAGCGATGCGCAAAACTTGATCTCAACCGGGAAAATAGTCGCCGTTGTTACCATTCCTGCAGATTTCGACGCGCGTATCCGCCAGAACCAGCCGGTGCGGGTAGGGGTGCAGATCAATAATCTGAACACCGACTTTACAAACGACATTCGACGCGCCATTCCGCTTTCCATTACCAGCTTTTATGCGAGAGCCTTTCCTGACCTGGTTAACATCACGCCACGAGAATTCGATCTCCAGCCACAGGATACCGATTACATCCCTTACCTGACTGTTTCAATCCTCGTCGTGGGGCTGGTGGTGGCCGGTATTCTGCAATCAGGCACAGCCGCAGCGCGCGAGTATGAAAACGAGACCATCAAGGAACTGTTGCTTTCTCCCGCGCGCCGCTGGGCAGTGATCGTGGGGAAAATGCTAGGCGCTTTTGTGATGAGCATTGCATCCGTCATTGTCGTCCTGTGTGTGCTGATCTTTGTAATTGGCGTCAGGCCTGCGCACTGGGGTGAGGTCATTGGCTTTACACTGCTCTCGCTCTTGATCTTCATCGCGTTTGGCACACTGCTCGGAACGCTGCTGAAAGTGCGCCAGCCGGTGATCGCGCTCTCCTTTGGAACAGCCATTCCCTTGTTCTTTTTGAGCGGCGCTTTTGGCCCGATTTCCTTTGGCACGCAGGCCATACAGGTGATCGCGCAGGTTTTCCCGATCTACTACGCTATCGTGTTACAACAACATGCGTTCCATAATTTCATTCTCAATACCTATGGTATTGGCACGAATGCCCTGATACTGGGTGTTTATGCGCTGGCCTTGATGATCCTGGCCTCGATTGTCCTGCGCCGCAGCACCCTGGCGCATTAGTCAGAGGAGAATAGAGAAATAATGGCTGCACAATTCACTGCAAATGTAGGGGCGGAGCTTGCCCCCGCCCGGCTAGCAGCACGATTCATAGCATTTTTTCATGCTATCTGGGTCATTCTCAGAAAAGATATACGCATCATGCTGCGCCACCCTGTCAATATAGCGGTCACCCTGCTGCCTCCAATTGCTTTCTTGCTGGTGAATGCCCTGGGAGCGGTTGCCGTTGGGCGCAATCCGGTGGCGCTTGTCACGCTGGACCAGGGGGTAAAAGGGCAACAGATGGCGCAAATTATTCACAATGCTGATGTCTTTCGCATTACTGATGCCACGCCCGCGCAGGCGCAGGCATTGCTCAACAATATTGACGTGGCGGCTATTATCACCATTCCCGCCGATTTCACGCAGCGCGTGGATGCGCATATAAACGTGCCCATCGCTGTCACCGTGAATAACCTGAACCTGGATTTTACCAACGATATCCGCCGCTCTGTGCCGGATGCTATCACCCAGTTCTACCACGCGCAGGGTGACGCCAGCCCCGTAAAAGTGACCATGCAAGAGACCGATTTGCGACATCGCGATGTGGAGTTTTTCCAGTACAACGTACTCCCGACGATCCTGCTGCTCCTTATGATTAGCGGCCTCATCAATGGTGGCCTTTCAACTGCGCGTGAGTGGGAAAGTCGCACGGTCAAAGAACTTTTGCTTTCGCCCATATCGCGCGGCGCGATCATCGCCGGGAAGGTGTTTGCGGGCTTTACCATCACCTTTATCCTGGGAGCGTTGGTGCTACTCTTAGGCTACGTAATGGGTTGGACGCAGCCCGCAGGAGTTTACTGGTTGAGCACGCTGCTCACTATTGCGCTGGTATCGCTGCTCAGCGCAGGGCTGGGAGTTGCCATCGGGGCCGCGCTGCGCCGTGTGCAGGTGGTGATTGCTGTATCCATCAATGCTGCGATCTACCTGTTCTTTCTGGCAGGTGGGATTGGTGTACTGGCCTTTGAGCCGACCTGGCTTCAGAACATTGCTGCCTTTGTGCCTTTGACTTATGGCAGGCATGCGCTTGAACAGGCCGTTTTCTACAGCGCATCCGACCAGTTTGGGCTGGATATGGCGGTGCTTGCTCTCTCGGCGTTGGTGGCTCTAAGTCTGGGCGTATTCGCTATGCGCAGGGGAATTGCAAGTTGACAGGTTTGCAGCTTAATTCATCAATCCCCATGGCTTCGCTCGTTTGCGAGCCTTTTGCGCCTCCTGGTGATTGCCCAGCGCTTCGTAGACATCGGCTTTGAGCACCCAGGCGGGTGTGTAGTTGCGGTCAAGTTCGGTTGCTTCATTGAGTGCGTCAAGTGCAGCGCGGTTATGACCATGGCGGACGAGCGCCTCCGCCTTGTTGCACCAGGCAACGGCGCTGCGTGGGTTAATCAACAGCGCACGGCTATAAGCGTCAACAGCTCCGGCATAATCGCGCAAGAAAGAACGCGCATTGCCCAAACCGTTCCAGGCCTGGAAACTATTCTGATCATAGGTGAGAGCCTGCTCATAGGAAGCAATGGCCTCTTCTGGCTGGTTCATATCCATTTCTGTATCCGCTTTGCCAATCCAGGCCGCGATATACTTTTGATCGATGTTTAACGCTCGCTCAAAATGAACCAGCGCCTGTTGATGACGCTGAAGGCGCTTTAATGCAAGCCCTGCGCTGACCCAGACAACAGGGTTATCTGGCTCGATTTCGATAGCTCGCTGATAGGCATCATATGCCTTCTTGTAATTTCCCTGGCTATAGAGCGCTGTTCCTTTGCCATTCCAGGCATAAAAATTTCGCGGCTCCATTCTTAACGCTTCTTCGTAGGCATGTAGGGCTTGAGAGTAGTGTTGCTGCTTGAGCAACTGATCACCCTCCTGGCATTTCTCTCGCACGCTGCCGCTTGTACTTATTCTCACCGCTTGTTGGCGACCTGAGGAATCTCCTCGCCTGGTTCCAACATGAATAGCCGGTGAAGGAGGATTTGTAGCCTGGCGCATCATGGAAGCATTCCATGCATCGGGTTGCGCATTGTGCGCTGGAGCTCGTATACCCGAACCTGGGCGAGAAGCCTGGTCGAACGCATACATAAACTCTAGCATACTGGCAAAGCGATCTTCCGGGCGTGCTGCAAGAGCGCGTAATACCACGGTATCCAGGGCAGAGGGCAGTTCCTTATTGAACGTGGAAGGGGGAAGGACTGGTCCGCCATGCTCATCAAAAGGGTTATAGGCGGTGAGCATCTCATAGAGTACTACTGCGCAACCAAACTGGTCGCTACGCGGGTCTACCACCCCGTTGGTCTGCTCTGGCGCCATATAGCCCACGGTGCCGCGCACCGTAATCGTCTTCCCGACACTCGCGCCGGGCTCCAATAGGCGCGCGATACCAAAGTCGGTGATAACCAGGCGACGGTCTTCCTGGTGGATCAAAATATTCTCAGGTTTAATATCGCGATGGATAACCGGGCGCGGTCGTGTATGGGCGTAGTGGAGGGCGTTCACAAGTTGATGAAAGTTGTGGATGGTTTCAGCCGCTGGTAATGGGCCATTGACGAATGCTAACCTGGTGCGCAAAGACCCTGCTGTGTACAACGGCATGACAAGGAAGACACTAGGCCCATCTTTGCCGTAGTCGAGGATTGGAGCAATATTCGGGTGATCCAGCGTAGCTGCAATGCGAGCTTCGCGCAAGAAATGCTCTTGCTCGGTGGGTGTTGTCTTGTTCCGTAGAAGCACTTTGATTGCAATACGGCGAGATAGATTTTGATCCACTCCACGAAAGACTGCCGCATAACCGCCCTTACTGATCAAAGCCTCGATTACATATCGCCCGGCCAGTGCAGTATTTAGTAAGGGTAATGCGCACACACGGCAAAACATATCGCTGTCCCGATTGTCGTTTCCACAGTCGGCTAGATCGGCGCAACGTCGCATTCCTTCTCCATAAATCAGGCATAGTTGAAAGTATTAGATCGCTTGTTGTTCCAGATTACGCGCCCTTTCCTGGCACGAAAGAGCTTCTTCGGTCCTGGCTAACCTTTCAAGCACTATGGCTTTATTATACCAGGCGTCAGGTTCATCCGGTGCGAAGGATGTTGCCTGGTCAAAGGCTGCTAGAGCTTCCTCCAGGTGACCCAGGGTGAAAAGTGAAAGCCCCTTATTGTTCCAGGCAGCGCTATAATGAGCATCCAGAGCCAGGGCATAATCAAAGGCAATCAACGCTTCCTCATCACGCCCTAACTCGTGCAGCAGACTTCCTTTGTTATACCAGGCTGAGATGAGCCCATCGTCATGATGCAGCGCCTGGTCGTAGGATCTCAGGGCATCCTCGTACAAGTGCATCGCTGCTAAAACGTTCCCTCGATTATACCATGTGCCAGCGAGCGACTGGTCAAGCGAGAGCGCCTTGTCGTAATCCGCCAGTGCTTCGGCAAAGCGTTTTAGGTCACGGAGATCATTGGCCTTATCGAACCAGATAATGGCGCTATCAGGGGAAAGCAAGGTTGCGTGTTCATGAAGAAGCAGCGCCTGGTCGGGACTTTGCATACGTCGCAGAATGTTGCCTTTGATATCCCACATAGTGGCGTTGTCTGGATCAAGGCCAAGCGCCCGGTTAATAGCAAGTAGCGCGTCCTCGTACCGGTGCAAACTGTATAGTGTATCGCTCATCGCCTGCCAGATCACTCCCTGCGTCGCATCTAATACAAGCGCCCGGTCAAACGCTAATAACGCCTCTTCGGGCCGGTTTTGTTCAACCAGGGTCATGCCACGGCCACTCCAGGCGAATACATAATTTGGATCTAGCGCCAGGGCCTGGTCATAACAATACATCTCTTCATCGTAGCAATGGAGCTCATGCAACACATGAGCTCGCGAACTCCATACCTCAGGATCATTTGGATGCAGCGAGAGTGCCTGATCGTACGCTAAAAGAGCCTCTTCGGCATGCCCAAGATGCAACAATGTCGCTCCTTTGCCGCCCCATGCTTCAGCGGACACCGCATTATTGGCTAACGCGGCTTCATAGGAGGTTAGTGCATCCTCATAGTTCCCCAGTTCATAGGCCCGGTCGCCTTCGGCCAACCAGTCATGTTCTCTTTCCGCCTGGCCTGACTGCGCATGTGACACGTTGGGAATAGTTGGTCGCAATTTTGTTACCATATCGTCTTCCGAATCGCCATCACCATAAGGTGGCTGTGCTGGTGCGATTATATCGCTACCACCGCGGACCGTGATACGACGTTTGGCGGTATGTTTCTCAGTTATTGAGGCATCGACTTCAGACTTTACCAAAAACGTTAGAGGTCCATCTTGCCCGAAGTCGATGACATGAATACTGCCAGTTTCATTCATGCGACTTGAGAACGCAAATGCCAGTTCTGCATCCTGCAAAAAGATATGGCGTTCTTCCGTGCTCGTCTTCTCGGGCAGAAGAGCTCGCACCGTTACAGGCAGTCCTTCGTGACGATCGAAAGCACGCAACGTAATTGTGCTGCGATCTTTGCCTACCATATGCTGGATTTGATAGCGCCCCTGCAAAAATGCTCCCTGTGTCGGGATACCGCACTTAGCACAGAAGCGAGCTTTGTCCAGATTTTGAAACCCGCAATCTTCTGTATCCAGGCACATCCCCATGAAACCATTTCCCCTTCCAAACCTTTACGTTCATATATATATACATAACGTTTTATAGTCACTACTGTAGCGAAAAGACATATATTTTGTCAATGAGTTATGAACCAGATATCATAGATATAAAAATCAGCCTGAAGTGATTTCCTGGACATCTCGCGCGTTGGATACCATGATACTATGTTTGTCGGCAGAAATACCGTAGCTTAAGTTTTTTTGATAAACTATAATGGAGTATGTGAGCCTCAGGCTTATTCCTGTCCATCCAATCTCTTGAAATGACAAGAAAAGGCTAAAGTGTGTTGAATGAGCTGTCAGAGCAAAGAAAAATGGCTGGTATGACCCCAGATGCTGTCCAGAATCCAGGCAACGGCGAACAAGAGCAGAGTCACATAATTCGAGTTCTGCTCGCCGATGATCATGCTCTGGTTCGTGAGGGAACGCGTCGCTTATTGGAGACGGAGGACGATGTTGAAGTCGTAGCTGAAGCTGCAAGTGGTGAGGAGGCAGTTGATGCCGCTAGAAGACTTCACCCGGATATCGCCATTATGGATATTGCCATGCCGGGTATGGGCGGTATCGAAGCTACACGCGTCATTAAAGCGTCTTGTCCTGAAACCGCTGTGTTAGTATTGTCGGCCTACGATGATGAACCGTACTTAATGGCATTACTTGAGGCTGGAGCTGCTGGTTTTCTCCTTAAAAATGTACATGGACAGGAACTGATCAATGCTATCCGGGCAGTGTCACGCGGCGAGTCAGTCTTACAGCCATCTCTGGCTGAAAAAATCATGCAGCGCGTGTCTGGCCGTACAGAAGCCGTACAACGTTCGACCGATCTCCTGAGCGAACGCGAATTTGATGTCTTGCGCCTGGCGGCGCGAGGGTTGCCGAACAAAGAGATTGCGCGTCGTCTTGGATTGAGTATTCGTACCGTGCATAGTCACCTTGCCAACATTTTTATGAAAATGCATGTTGGCTCCCGTACTGAAGCTGTCTTGCTGGCATTACGCCAGGGTATGATTTCTTTACAGGATACCTATGATTCACAGTAATGTCGACACCATCAAGCTAACCGGGTTTCCTCGTATGAAGCTCGTTGTAGCTATCCTCTCTCTGTGTATTGCACTCGGTCTGCTGGCCTGGGCGCTCTACCACTACCAGCCAAATCCCAATTTCTATGGCCCCCGTGCGATTTATAGCCTGCTCTTCCTATCAACACTGCTTGCCTTGTTGGGTCGTGTGTTGCTTTTACGCATGTTGAAGCTAGAGTCGGCGAAGACAGGAGCTCTACATTATCCGCCTCGATCAACGTGGCGTTTGCTATTTCTCTTTGATATCACGGCTCCACTCTATCTTGCTGCCGGGGTATTAATTGGTCCTCCTGCAGCAGTGTTATTAGCATTGGTTACTCAAACGATATTACAAGGCTACACGTTCTCGCGAGGATTTGTTTCCTGGATGGAGGCCTGCTATCGCATCGCAAGCACTGCCCTGGTCGCACTCATTTCTAGCGCTGTCTATAGTTGGATTAGTGGTCCGCCACAAAACCATCTGGTGAATCACTTCGCACCCATCACTGAATCCAAAGAGTTTCTTGGCGCTATTCTGGCTGCCGCAGTTATGATGTTATTGCTTATCGTGGTTTCACTTTCTATTATTGCGCAAATCAACCGTAGTGGTTTAAAAGCAGCCTGGCAAGAATATTTGCGGTCATCAGTGCTGCGTTTCCAGGTACTGGTTCTGACTGTAGGGCCGCTCTTGCCTGTAGTAGATATCTTCGACGACCGTGCTGCTGAACTCGCATGGATCTTCTTTCTTGTACCGCTTTTTGCGATCTATTATCTTGCATTAATCAGCACGCGGCTATCCATACGGACAGATGAATTGCAGCAAACCTTTCAAGACCTCAGCAGCGCGAGGCGCCGGCAGGATGAATTGCGTGGCTATGCTACCCTGATCACACGTGTACAGGAAGAGGAACGCCGGCGCCTCGCGCGTGAGTTACACGATGATACAGCACAAGCGCTCATAGCACTTTCCCTTGGCCTGGACGGCCTAGGCAGGGCAATAGGCAAACTCGATCTATCAGAAAAAGATGCGCAATGGCTCGCCAATCTGCAAGACCTGGCTGATCGTACCCTGGAAGGAGTACGCCGCGCATGCCGGGATCTTCGTCCATCGGTGCTTGATGATCTTGGCCTGCGTGCTGCTTTAGAGTGGCTAAGCGATAGTTCCTCCACTCGCGGCGTTCCCTGCACTTTTACCTGTGTGGGATTGCCTCAAAGCACGACTCCTGAAGCCGAAATTGCTATTTTCCGTATCGTTCAAGAGGCGTTATCAAATATTTGGCGACATTCTTATGCAACTCAGGCGTATGTCGAACTCAGGTATCT
Source organism: Chloroflexota bacterium (assembly GCA_046726655.1). GTDB lineage: Bacteria > Chloroflexota > Ktedonobacteria > Ktedonobacterales > Ktedonobacteraceae > DATMNR01. The sequence continues at coordinate 2,859 of JBKPAZ010000230.1, read as the reverse complement.
TCCGCATCTCTTGCAACTTATCGTACGGGACAATGGCAAGGGATTTTCTACGGAGCAGCTCCTCGATCTGAACCATCATTCACAGGGAGGATTAGGCTTAGTTAGCATGCGTGAGCGTGCTATACTGATCGGTGCAAACCTTAAGATCATTTCGACACCTGGTGAGGGGTGTGCACTTGAATTATCTCTTCCCCTATCGGAGTAGTTGGATCGACAATAAACCATGATATGGCTCGCTCTTACTTTTTAGGTATATCTGCTGATGTATTCTTCATAGGAGATAGTGCATAGTATAGTGGGTAGCATTCACCGGCAGTTTGTTAGGAATGAAGTTTGCCTTTGGTGGTGATGGGTCGATGCACTCATAGCATGGAACCGGGACCAGGCTGTGGGAACCAACGTATCGGCCGGAAATCAATCACTATCTGAACCGAATGGGGAAGCATCTTGGTCTCTCCGTGTGTCTTCTCTTATGGGAAAGAAGCTTCTATCACTTACAGCGCTGCCGTGAAGCTTGCCCTAACCATTGGCTCTCCAACACAACTGATTCTTCTCCACCTATCATTTCCACTGTACTTACCCGGTCCAGAACGAAAATAATATATAATGAGGTTGTAACTATTTTCTACTAAGTTCAATATGACTCTTGCCAGAGGAAGAAACAATGACTGCTCAAAATGATGTGTTCGGTGCTCGGACAACATTGCAAAGTGCCGGAGGCACAATTATCTACTATCAATTGGAATCGCTCACGAAACGAGGCCTGACAGGGCTTGACCGTTTGCCCTTTACCATCAAAATTCTAGTGGAGAATGCCTTGCGCTTTGCAGGCGGCGAGCTTGTAAACGAAGATGATGTCTTATCTCTAGCTCGCTGGGTTCCTGGCCAGGCGTCACAGTCCGGGGCGGAGTATCCGTTTATGCCCGCACGAGTCCTCTTGCAAGACTTTACAGGTGTACCTGCAGTTGCGGACCTCGCAGCTATGCGTTCGGCCGTTGCGCGCGTGGGTGGAAACCCACAGAAAATCAACCCGCTCGTTCCTGCCGACCTGGTAATCGACCACTCTGTACAGGTAGACATGTTTGGCTCAACACTCGCATTCGCACGCAACGTCGAGCGAGAATATGAGCGCAACAGCGAGCGCTATGGGTTATTGCGTTGGGGTCAGCAGGCCTTCAGCAACTTCAGGGTTGTGCCTCCAGGCACGGGCATTGTTCACCAGGTGAACCTGGAGTACCTGGCATCTGTCGTTATGACAAAAGAGGACCATGGCGTGACGATTGCATTCCCTGATACACTTGTCGGCACCGATTCTCACACCACCATGATCAATGGCCTTGGCGTGCTTGGCTGGGGTGTTGGCGGTATCGAAGCGGAAGCCGTTTTGCTTGGCCAGCCGCTTTATCTACTCACACCAGAGGTGATAGGCGTGCGCCTCACAGGCTCGTTGCCGAGTGGTTCAACCGCCACGGACCTTGTACTGACGGTGACGCAGATGTTGCGCAAGCGTGGCGTCGTCGGCAAGTTTGTGGAGTTTACCGGCTCCGGCCTTAGCTATCTGACCCTTGCGGACCGTGCCACTATCTCGAACATGTCACCCGAGTTTGGCGCGACTGCAACACTCTTCCCCGTTGACGCTGAAACAATACGTTACCTGCACAACACCGGGCGCAGCACAGCCCAGGTTGACCTTGTCGAGCGGTACACAAAGGCACAGGGGCTTTTCCGCACAGACGATACACCTGAACCGCAGTTTGATGACCTGCTCGAACTGGACCTCGGCACCATTGAGCCAAGCCTGGCGGGGCCTCGCCGTCCCCAGGATCGCGTGCCAATGCAAAACCTTGGCCGCGTGTTCCGCGAGGCCTTTGCAGACCGCTTCAAGGATTTGCAAGAGAACAATATAACGGAGAATTCGTTGATTCGCCTTGGTACAGAAGGCGGATCGGCTAATCCTGATCCTGTTGTTGAGAAAGAAGAAAAGGAAAAGGCGCTGGCCCAGGCTAAGAGCCAGCATCTTACCGGCAGCAATGGGCAAAGCAGGAGCAGTAAAGACGTGCTCGTCACGATGGGCAATACAGAGACACATATAACTGATGGCTCTGTTGCGATTGCAGCCATAACAAGCTGCACCAATACCTCTAATCCCTCGGTGATGGTTGCGGCTGGTTTGCTGGCAAAGCATGCTGTGGAGCGAGGTCTCTCAGTTAACCCAACAGTAAAAACGAGCCTGGCTCCCGGTTCACGGGCCGTCATCGACTACCTGGAAAACGCAGAGCTGTTGCCGTATTTGGAGGCTCTGCGCTTTCACCTGGTCGGCTATGGTTGCACCACCTGCATTGCCGAGGGAACGCCGGTATTGCTTGCCAACGGCACCGCACGGCGCATCGAGCAGATGGCGAGCACTGGAGGAGCCGCACTGCTCGCTCCCACCGCAGACGGCAGGCTGGGCACAGCAACGCAGGCCGAGATGATGGTTCAGGGCGAGCGCGAGTGCGTCTCACTCGTCCTGCAAGACGGGCGCACGTTGGTCTGCACCCCTGACCATGAGATCCTCTGCACGGACGGTCGATGGGTGCGCGCTGACCAGCTCGTGCTGGGCCAGGATCGCGTCGTGGTTGGCCTTGAGGCCCCATTAGACGAGCCTGGTGACGACGAAGCCGGTTACGCGCTGAACGTGGGCAACCTGACGTTCACGATGGACACATCGCATAAACGTCTGCGCACACTGGCGTTCGCTCGCCTGCTCGGCCATCTGCTTAGCGACGGCTCGATCAGCCTCCTGGGGCAAGGCCGGATGCACGTTGGGCAGGCCTTGGATCGCGAGGCGGTTCTCGACGATGTTGAGCTGCTTACCGG
>JBKPAZ010000229.1:0-10379 GCA_046726655.1 Chloroflexota bacterium | reverse complement strand
CAGGGCCATGTAAAAGTCGAAGCAAGTCAGAGCAAGAGACCGGTAATATCACAATATAATCACACTCGTCCTCCCGACTTTTACACGACCCCGTCAAGCGCCAGCACAGCTTGCAAATGCGGGATAGCACAATGTATGATTAGTATATGCTCAACTCCGGCACGTAATTGGGCTTAAGGACCTGGCAGCCCACCTCAGCAGTGGTACGGGAAGCGTTTATGAGAACTAAGTACCACCGTGAAGCGCTGTGCAACTGAATATGCCTAGATTTACAGCACAAACGGCACACCGCTGACAGTCCCAGTCAATGTAGAATGTGGTCGTCTTAACGCTGTTTAGTATGTCATAATACGATAATGTTCGCGTATTTCCTTCTTAAAGCGTCCCTTTTGATTGTCGATATCCGATGGCTCTAAATCTAAGAGGAAAATCAGGAACACAAGCTAATGATGCCTGCTGGAAAGCGACGAAGAGTACGGGATCCATCTCTCTTCCACAGAGCGTGCATGTAGGTACATCTGCTTGTTGTGAACTGGATACAATCAGCAAGGAGACAAATCCAATGGCAAAGCCCGCGATTAAAGTTCACGTACAGCATCACGGTAATATGATGTGTGACTACAAGTGGTTGCTGGTAAATCCGGAATGGTTGCAAAGCAAGAGCAACCCGCAGCCCCAGTCGACCTGGGGACCATGTCCAACACACACCGTCGTGGTGGATCATCCAGATGGCCGGCTGTTATTTGACACAACCTGTCCCCGCGATTGGCAGCAACACTGGTCCAATGCTGGCGCCTTAACGTATTTCCCTTATGAAGACGTCACCCCGGAGCAGTATTTTGAAGAACGCCTCAAGCAGCTCAAGCTCGATCCCTCTGATTTTAAGTACGTCGCGATGAGCCACTTGCACCTGGATCATGCAGGAAATATCAGAGTTTTCAGAAACACTGATGCCAAAATTCTTGTTCACAAAAAAGAATATCAGGGTGCGGTTTCGATCCCAGGTGAAGTACAGGGTTTCCATCTCAAAAAAGACTACATGGTGGATGGACTACACTGGGTACAGTTGACCGAAGACACCGAAGTTATGGAAGGCGTCCGCTTATTCGAGGCTCCCGGACATACCTGGGGAACCATGTGTATGATGGTCGATCTCCCTAACACAGGTACTATCATTTTCACCTCTGACGCAGCCTATATGCGCGAGAGCTATGGCCCACCGCCAGTAGGCGCAGCCATTGTCTGGGACAGCCTGGGCTGGTTGAATTCTGTAGAGCGCATTCGTGGCTTTGCTAATTTGCGTGACGCCACCATCATCTTCGGGCATGATCCTAAGCAGATTAAGGAGATTCGTCTCGCGCCCGAAGCCTACTACGACTAGAAAGAGGGAAGACGCATGGGTTGCCTTGATATCCCTAATGAAACCGTCTTCACGATGGAGATGACGCCCATAAAGGTCGGGGCTGGGGCCACCAATGAGGTGGCATACGACCTTAAGCGCCTGGGAGTGAAGCACGCACTGATTATTACCGATCGCGGTATTATGAAGCTCGGACTGCCAGAGCGCGTGCATACACTGATTCAGGAAGCTGGAATCAGAGCCGATATCTTCGATGATGTCCATGTCGAGCCGACGGATCAATCGTTCGAGGCTGTTGCCTCGTTCGTGCGCGGTCGCGACTACGACGGCTTCGTTGCTATTGGCGGTGGCAGTACTATTGATACAGCGAAAGCAGCGAATCTCTTCACGAATTATCCGGCTCCTGTGTTGGACTATGTCAACAAGCCCATTGGTAAGGGCTTGCCTGTCCCTGGGCCTCTTAAGCCGCTGGTGGCGATTCCCACTACCGCCGGTACAGGTAGCGAAACCACGGCGGTGGCTGTCATGGATGTGCTCTCCATGAAAGTGAAGACAGGCATCTCACACCGCTTCTTGCGCCCTACGCTGGCGATCATCGACCCATTGAATACAGTAACGCTCCCTCCTATGGCGACTGCGTATCCGGGCTTCGACGTACTCACCCACGCACTCGAATCCTATACAAGCCGGCCATACAATGCTCGACCGCAACATAAACCTGAGGAGCGGCCAGTCTACGTCGGGAGCAACCCTGTCAGCGACATGTGGTGCGAGAAGGCGCTGGAATACCTGGGACGCTATTTCCGCCGGGCGGTGCTCAATGGTATGGATGTGGAGGCACGAACGCACATGGCGCTCGCAGCTACGTATGCCGGTATTGGCTTTGGCAACGCTGGCGTTCATGTTCCCCACTCGATTGCCTATCCAATTGCCGGGCTGGTGAAAAACTTTTCACCGCCAGACTACCCGAAAGAAGAACCGATGATCCCTCACGGCCTTTCAGTCGTCGTTACAGCACCGGCCACGTTCCGTTGGACGTATCCAACAAATCCCGAACGTCACCTGCATGCAGCGCAATTGCTAGGAGCCAACGTGAATGGACTCACCTCGGCTGAGATGCCAGAGCTGCTCCCACGAACGTTGCTCTCACTCATGCGTGATACCGGCATCTCAAATGGCCTGGCCGCCATGGGATATGGAGAATCTGATGTGCCTGCGCTCATTGACGGCACGCTGAAGCAGACAAGACTGCTTGTCAATAGCCCCCGAGACGCCAGTGCTGATGAACTCCGGCAGATCATCAACAGCAGTTTCGAGTATTGGTAAGGGACACCTCCAGCCTTTCAGTGCTAGATTTTGGATGTTGCAGAAGGTGTTAGCCCTCTGCAAAACCTGCTCCTGAAAGCTTGTGGATATCCTGCTCTACATACCATTGGAGAGGGAAACGCAATGCCTATCTATGAGTTCCGCTGCCTGGAATGTGATGAAGTCTTCTCGCGCCTGTTCTCACGATCCACAGATGTAGATGCACAGGTACTATGCTCTACCTGTGGCAGTGATCAAACACAGCGCCTGATTTCGTCCTTTGCAATTGGCGGCAAAGTTGATCTTGGACCCGGACGTGCAGCCTGGCCCACGGCCTGGAACGATACGAACGGTGGTGATCCCGAAACGCTGCGCTACTGGCGTCATCGCATTGAGCGAGAAGCGCGCCTTGAGGAGAAGTATCCCGAGCTGCGTGACCAGTCGCTTCAATCTGGCGGAAGTGAAGCCGCACCTGAAGCTCCTGTTCATAGTCACGGTGAGCATGAGCATCATCACCACCATCATTCCGTTGAACCAGTTAGCACCGGAGATTCGTAGAACTTGATACAGAATACAACCATTGACACTGAAGCCCTGGCTGCGACACTGCGCGCCAAGGTTCGTGGCGAAGTGCGCTTTGACGAAGGAAGCCGGGCGCTGTATGCCACGGACTCTTCTAATTACCGGCAGGTGCCAATAGGTGTCGTCATTCCCAGGGACGTGGATGATGTGACGAACGCTGTAGCTACATGTCGACGCTACGGCGTGCCAATTCTCGCGCGTGGCGCTGGCACAAGCCTTGCCGGGCAATGCTGCAACGTCGCGGTTGTGATCGACATGTCCAGGTATATGAACGCGGTTATCGAGATCGATTCCCAGAAAAAGTTGGCACGCATCCAGCCCGGCATCATTCTCGACGATCTACGTCACGCTGCGGAGCAATTTCACCTCACGTTCGGGCCAGACCCCGCAACACATCAATACTGCACGCTGGGTGGCATGATCGGCAACGATTCTTGCGGCGCCCACTCGGTCATGGCAGGTAAGACCGTCGATAATATCGAGGAGCTGGAGATTCTCACCTATGATGGCCTGCGTATGCGGGTTGGCAAGACGAGTGACGAAGAGCTTGAGCGCATCATCAAGGAGGGTGGACGACGCGGAGAAATCTATGCCGGTCTCAAGACCCTGCGTGACAAGTATGCTAACCTTATCCGCGAACGTTACCCCAGGATTCCTCGACGTGTCTCCGGTTATAACCTGGATCAACTGCTGCCAGAAAACGGATTTCATGTCGCACGCGCTCTGGTTGGCACGGAAAACACCTGTGTTACCGTGTTGGAGGCAACGGCGCGTCTTGTCGCCAGTCCACCCGCGCGCGCGCTCCTGGTACTTGGCTATCAAGATATTTATAGCGCGTGTGATGACATCATGCTGATTCTTTTACACCACCCGATAGCTCTTGAGGGGATGGACGATCTCTTGATAGAGAACGCGAAAAGGAAGAAGCTACTTTCTGCTGATATCGCCTTACTCCCGGCAGGGGGTGGCTGGTTTTTAGTCGAATTTGGCAGCGATAGCAGGCAGGAATCCGTTACCCAAGCACGCGGGCTCATGGAAGCATTGAAGCGCAAACACATCCCGCCAGAAATGAAGCTCTTCGATAACCCCAGGGAGGTGAAGAAAATCTGGTCGATCCGCGAGGCCGGCGTGGGAGCCACTGGCAGTGTTCCAGGTGAGAAACCAGTCTGGCCTGGCTGGGAGGATTCAGCAGTTCCCCCTGAGAACGTAGGCGCCTACTTGCGAGATCTTCGCCGCTTGCTTGAGCAATACGACTATCGCTGGGCCTTTTACGGACACTTTGGTCAGGGATGCATTCATACACGCATTAGTTTCGACCTTGAATCACGGGCAGGCATTCAAAAGTTCCGCTCCTTTATGAACGAGGCAGCAGACCTGGCAATCAACTATAACGGCTCGCTTTCTGGCGAGCATGGGGATGGTCAGGCCCGCGCTGAATTGCTCCCAAAGATGTTCGGCGCAGAACTCGTCGATGCATTCCGCGAATTTAAAGCTATTTGGGATCCCGATTGGAAAATGAATCCAGGGAAAGTGGTGGATGCATCTCGTATGGACGAAAACCTGCGACTTGGCACAAGCTATCACCCTCCACAGCCAAAGACACATTTTTCCTTTGTCGAGGACGAGGGCAGCCTGGCCAGGGCAACATTGCGCTGCATTGGTGTTGGCAAATGTCGCAAGTTGGAAGGTGGCACGATGTGCCCAAGCTTCATGGCTACAAGAGAGGAACAGCACTCGACACGCGGGCGCGCTCGCCTGCTCTTTGAGATGCTACAAGGGAATCCTCTCAGTGGCGGTTTTCGTTGTGAAGCGGTCAAGGATGCGCTCGATCTCTGCCTGGCATGCAAAGGATGTAAAAGCGAATGCCCTGTCAATGTCGATATGGCCACTTATAAAGCGGAATTTCTCTCTCACTACTATAAAGGAAAACTGCGACCCATTACGAGCTATTCGATTGGCTTGATCCACAGGTGGGCGCGCGTTGCCGCGCTCATGCCAGCTCTAGCGAATTTCTTCACCCAGACTCCAGTGCTGCGGAGCATAACCAAGAGGCTGGCAGGGATTGCGCCTGAACGCCAGGTACCAGCCTTTGCTCCACAGACCTTCAAGCAGTGGTTCCGCAAACGTGGAACGCAAAACTCTGGGCAGCCAAAGGTTATCCTCTGGGCTGACACCTTTAATAACCACTTTCATCCACAGACTGCCATTGCAGCAGTTGAAGTGCTTGAAGCTGCCGGGTTCCAGGTCGTGGTACCACAGCAGTCCTTGTGCTGTGGTCGTCCGCTCTACGATCATGGTATGCTCGTCACCGCAAAGCGATTGTTGCAGCATATTCTCGATACACTACGACCTCAGATCAAAGAGGGTGTGCCCGTGGTGGGCCTGGAACCAAGTTGCGTCGCAGTCTTCCGCGATGAACTGCTCAATCTCTTCCCCAACGATGAAGATGCGAAGCGACTCAGCCAGCAAACGTTTCTTTTCAGCGAATTTCTCGCAAGGCAAGCGGGACATTACCAGTTCCCGCACATGCCTTGCAAGGCAGTGGTACATGGACATTGCCATCATACCGCGATCATGAAGATGACGGATGAAGAGGCTATACTCTCGAAATTGAGCCTTGACTACACAGTTCTCGACTCCGGCTGCTGCGGCATGGCAGGAGCTTTTGGTTTTGAGAAAGACCATTACGACGTATCTATCAAAGTTGGTGAAAGAGTATTGCTTCCCGCTATACGGAGCGCTGACAGTGATACACTGATCATTGCAGATGGTTTCAGTTGTCGCGAGCAGATCACGCAACTGACAGGCCGTCGCACACTGCATTTAGCGGAAGTCATACAAATGGCAATTTCTTCTCGTCCACCAGGAGGATCACGATGACAGACGATTCAGCACGGGAAGCTTCGCGTGCCAGAGAAGCATACGAGGCGCGTCCCTGGCTCAAGCTTTATCCCGGTTTTATACAGCCAGAGATAACTCCTCGATTTGCCAGCGGGCTTGAGATGTTTCTTGAAACAGTGCAGACTATGCCTGAGCAGGCAGCACTGTACTACTTCGATCGGGCGATAAACTACAGTGAACTCGACCGGGCGAGTAGCGCATTAGCCGCTGCCCTCAAGGAGCGAGATGTCAGGCACGGTGACCGCATAGCGTTATTCCTGCAGAACATCCCCCAGTTTCTGATCGGCCTGTATGGCGCCTGGAAAGTTGGGGCCATCGTAGTGCCATGTAACCCTATGTTCAAACAGCAGGAGCTTGAGTACCAACTCAATGACTCTGGAGCAAAGGGCTTCATTTGCCTCGAATCCTTGTATGAAACGGTTGCCCGTGCTGCCCTTAGTAAAACGAAAGTCGAGTTTGTAATCACCACCAATGAACTGGATTACGCCGGCAAAGAACCTGTTCCCGTTCTATTGCGAGCGTCCAGGAAGCAGTGGTTCGATGAGACGCTAGATATGCTCGAACTGCTGGCCCAATTCGATGGGGCATATGTTGAGTTTGCTTCGCTTACGCCGCAGGATATCGCCTTTCTTACCTACACTTCCGGCACAACCGGGCGACCCAAAGGGGCAATGAATACGCACGCCAACGTTGTGTTTAATGCAACCGTTTACCAGCGTTGGATGCGCCTCACCAGCGACGATGTCGTGATTGGGGTTGCGCCTTTCTTCCACATCACCGGCCTGATTGCCCACCTTGCTGTGGCAGCGCTGGCGGGCATGCCCATCATCATGTTTTATCGTTTTGACCCGGCTGAGATGTTACGACTGATCGAGAAGTGGCATGGCAGCTTTACCGTGGCTGCCATCACCGTTTACATCGCTCTGCTGAATCACCCGGATATCAGGACGCGCAACCTGGCTTCTTTCAGGAAGGCATACAGCGGTGGTGCTCCTGTATCTCCGGCTATTGTCGAAAACTTCGAGAGGATCACCGGCGCTTATATTCACAACGTCTACGGGCTGACGGAAACTACCTCACCATCCCACGCAGTGCCATTGGGCGCGCGCGCCCCAGTCGATTCCGACTCTGGCGCATTAGCAGTGGGTGTACCTATTCCGAACACCACCTGTCGTGTAGTAGATGTAGCCACCGGGCAGGACCTTCCTCCTGGTGAGGTTGGCGAGTTGATTACCAAAGGGCCGGAGATAGTAGCCGGCTACTGGGAAAAGCCTGAAGAAACAGCCTATGCCATTCGTGACGGCTATCTTTACACCGGTGACGTTGCCAAAATGGACAAAGAGGGCTGGTTTTACCTGGTCGACCGGAAAAAGGATATGATTATAGCGTCGGGTTACAAAGTGTGGCCCCGCGAGGTGGAGGATGTTCTCTACCAGCATCCCGCTGTGCGTGAAGCTGGCGTGGTAGGAGCGCCAGACGCCTACCGAGGAGAGACAGTCATAGCGTATGTCGCTCTCAAAAGCGGGTTTGAGGGCAAAGTGACACCTGAGGAGTTGATGGAGTTTTGCAAGCAGCGCCTGGCGAACTACAAGTATCCTCGCCACATCGAGATCATGGAAGAGTTGCCTAAGACACCCACAGGCAAATTCCTGCGCCGGGAGCTGCGCGACAAGACCCGTCAATAAATCAAGCAGGTGAACAAATGATCGGGACATCTGTAGGGGCCGATTTATCGCGCCCACCGCCGATTATGAGTTTTAACGACCAAAGTCGGTACTGTCATGCTGAGCGCAGCGAAGCATCTCTGTGCCCATCGAGAGAGACCCTTCGCTGCGCTCAGGGTGACAAAACATTACCGGTCTTGGTTGTTAAAAATCATTATCGGCCCTCGGTGGCTTTCTCGATATCCGGATTAAAAAGTTAATCGCCATAATCAAAAGGAAAGGAGCTTGCTATGCCAGTTAAACCTACTATCGGGCAACTGCGCGAAATAGCGCAAACCTACGGTATGCACCTTACTGATTCAGACCTCGAGTCATTCAGTGGCTTGATAGGTCCTGCTCTTGAGTCATATCACCGCATCGATCAGCTTACTGAACCGGCGCTGGCAGTTCGCTATCCACGAAGCGGCGGTCATCGTCCCAGTACTGAGGAAAACCCATTGAATGCCTGGTATCAAAAGTGCTCCATCAAAGGTGCACCAAGTGGTATCCTGGCCGGGAAGCGTATCGCTATCAAGGACAATGTATGCGTTGCCGGTGTGCCCATGATGAATGGCTCATCAGCGCTGGAAGGATATGTACCAGAGTTTGACGCTACCATCGTGACTCGCATCCTGGATGCTGGCGGTGAAATTGTTGGGAAGGCGGTGTGTGAGCATCTCTGCTTCTCTGGAGGTAGCCATACGTCCGATACAGGGCCGGTGCTCAATCCACATGACCACACCCGCTCAGCAGGTGGCTCATCTAGTGGGAGCGCTGCACTGGTCGTGACGGGTGAATGCGATATGGCTATCGGTGGCGACCAGGGTGGTTCGATTCGCATACCAGGTTCCTGGTGTGGAGCCTACGGCCTTAAACCAACCTACGGCCTTGTCCCGTATACAGGTGTATTCCCCATCGAACTCACACTCGACCATACCGGACCGATCGCTGCTACGACTTACGATGTTGCCCTCCTCCTCGAGGCAATTGCCGGCGAAGATGGCTTTGATCCCCGTCAGAAAGACGTCAAGGTTGAGGCATACACTCGCGCCCTCTCTAACGATGTGGAGGGGTTACGCATCGGGATTTTGACCGAGGGCTTTGGATGGCCTGGCCTCTCTGAACAAGATGTGGATGAACTGGTCGAAGCATCGGCCAGACGCTTCTCTCAATTGGGGGCGCAGGTCAGTACTATCTCTATTCCATTGCATCGTGATGGCATCCATATCTGGAATGGTATCGCGGTAGAAGGAGCAACAATGTTGATGGTCCGTGGCAATAGTATGGGCACCAACTGGAAAGGGCACTACAGCACCTCGCTCCTTGACGCCTATGCACGGGGACGGATCACACGGGCCGACGATCTTTCCGATACGGTCAAACTGGTTGTACTGCTGGGCCAATACATGCAGGATAGCTATCACGGACGCTACTATGCCAAGGCGCAAAACCTGGGCCGTACTCTCACGAAAGCTTATGATGATGCGCTACAATCCGTTGATCTCCTGGTTATGCCAACGCTGCCTTTGAAAGCTACCAGGATCCCGCCTGCCGACGCCCCACGAGAAGAGAGAGTTGCAAGGGCCTTGGAAATGATCCCGAACACCTGCCCATTTGACGTAACGGGGCATCCAGCAATGACAATTCCCTGCGGACTTTCGAATGGCTTACCAGCCGGCATGATGCTAGTGGGCAGGAAATGGGACGATGCCACCATACTGCGAGCCGCGCATGCCTTTGAACAGATCAGCGGCTACACAGTGCGTCCTCAAGGAGCATCTGCTACTGTTCGTCAATCGTAGTGCGTTCTCTAAAACATCAAAACGCCCGGTCGCGTAGGGGCGGGCGTTGTGTGGATGTGGGGTGGGGACGCTTGCGTCGCCCTGCTCGCCCTTGTTCAAAACCTATCGTTCTAAGGGGACAAGACGCTTGCGTCGCCCCATTCGCCTATCGAGGAACCTGGTTCCCTCAACTATTTTTTAAGGAGGTATTTCAATGAGACAAGACGTAACCTTTGTTAGTGAAGGCTTGAAGTGTGCTGGTTGGCTCTATCTCCCCGATGACATGCGAAGCGGTGAGAAGCGGCCTACTATTGTCATGGCGCATGGGTTTAGCGCCGTTAAAGAGATGTATCTCGATTCCTTTGCTGAAGTATTTGTCGCAGCGGGCTTTGTGACCCTGGTCTTTGATTACCGCTACCAGGGAGCTTCTGAGGGGGAGCCTCGGGATCGGATTATTCCCTCCGAACAGCACGAGGACTACCGCAACGCCATCACCTGGGTCTCCTTCCGTCCAGAGGTAGATGCCTCGCGCATTGGTGTGTGGGGATCCTCCTACAGCGGGGCACATGTACTACACCTTGCCGCTTTCGATAAACGCATAAAGGCGGCAGTAGCGCAGGTACCACTGGTCAACGGCATAGATAATGCCCGGCGCCTCGTACGTGCTGATGTTATGGCCCAGTTCATTGAGGTTCTTGCTCAGGATCGCATAGAGCGCTACACCACGGGAAGCGGGGGCTCTGTGCC
>JBKPAZ010000228.1:0-7682 GCA_046726655.1 Chloroflexota bacterium | reverse complement strand
GACCATAGCCTCTATCTCTATCAAAGCCGCGCTCTACCTCGTGCAGAAGTATTTCTCCACCAATGACTGCTGCAGCGCCGCCTAACGCACCCATAGCCATGTTTCCACCAGTGCCCTGGAGGAGTCCGCCCAATCCTCCCTGCTGTCCCTGCATTTGTACATTAGCAGGTGTTGGGACAACACCTGCCAGGCTCGTGCGACAACTTGGGCAATTGGAAGTGCCTAGCGGTGACATGGCCATGCATATTGGACAGCGAAGTACCATTGGTTGCTGGCTCATCATAGGTTGTTGCTGGTAGTTCAATTGTCCATACTGCTGAGGATATTGTGAATTGTATTGAGGCGGTTGCTGAGGATTCTGCGAATACGGTTGTGAGTACTGTGGAAATTGGGTAGAGCCGATTTGCGGCATAGGTGTGCCAGTATTGTGTGTCAGAGGAGTACCACACCCAGCGCAGAAATTGACGCCAGGATTATTCTGGTGTCCGCAATTTGCGCAAACAGCAAAACCTGGTGTTGCAGGTGCAGCCGATAGCTGCATACTTTGGCCGCAGTTTGTGCAAAATGCCATCTCTACAGGGACCTCTGCATGGCAGGCGATGCAGGGACGTGTGAGTGGTGGAGATGGTACTGGTGGTGTTGGTGTAGCAGTCACAACTGCTGTCTGTGTACTGAGTGATGAGCCACAATGCATGCAGAAAGCTGCTCCGGGCTTCACAACTCCGTTACAACGGGGACAAATGCCTGGTGAAGCGGACTGACTTCCGGCGCTGCCTGTTGGCTGTACAGCTGTTCCGCACTCTGGACAAAATTTCTTGCCAGTCACATCATAGCCGCAAGATGTACAGGATGCCATGGGTTTTATCTCCTTATGTAAATGCGAATGGCTATCTCAGGTAGCTTACTTGCAGTGTAGCATAGTTTGGCAAGTTCGTCGAGATGTAGTTCAGACACATTCCTTGAGTGCAGCGCTGTTACTGATGCCGCGCAGTTTCATGAGAGCTACAACTTCGAGCTGGCGTACACGTTCACGCGAAATGCCCAACTCTTTACCGACTTCCAGTAAGGTGCGGCTGCGCCCATCACCGATGCCGTAACGGAGTGTAATAACTGAGCGTTCACGTGGTGTGAGCAAGGCCAGCGCTCGATGTAGTTCTTCACCAAGCAAATGCTGTGATGCGGTTTCTGCTGGTGCTGGTGCTGTGCTATCTTCTAGAGTGTCTGCTAACGAATAACGGGCTTCATCGTCTACAGGAGCGTCCAATGAGACGGGCTGCTCGATGATGCCAAGCAGATCGATGACCTCGTTTATATCAATATTGCATGCTTCTGCGATCTGCTCTGGCAAAGGATCAAGCCCATTTTCTTGTGATAATTGAGCTGCTATACGGCGCACTTTGCGTAGACGAGTCGCCACATGTTCAGGTAAATGGATCAGCCGCGATTGCTCGCCAGCAGCACGACTGACTGCCTGGCGGATCCACCACGTGGCATACGTACCAAAATGACAACCCCGGCGATAATCAAATTTCTCCGCAGCGCGCATCAGGCCCAGATTCCCCTCTTGAATAAGGTCTATCAGGGGGACACCCGTACTTGTATAACGACGCGCGATAGCGATCACCAGGCGTAGATTCGACTCAATTAACCTACGACGAGCCAATTCATCGCCAGCAGCAGCTCTTTGCGCCAGGTCAACTTCTTCCGCGTGCGTCAATAGGCCTAATCCCCGAATATCGCGCAGATAGCTCTGAAAAGCATCTTCAGAACCCAACGCTTGACGGGCCGTTGTTGTGCGAACACGCCGCGAGTGTGCAGGTAACTCTTCCAGTGCGTCCGTATCGTTGCCTTCTTCCATCACGTCGACATCATCTAGCAACACCTCGGCTACTTCATCCAATGACGGGTCCGCCTCGCCCAGCGGCTCCGTATTGCGCCTGGACGGTGTTTTAGCCAACAACACATCCAATTCCATTTCAAAGTCAGACCTGGTAGCGGGGGGAAATACTACCGGTTTGGCAGAAGTGGATAGCAATGGAGTGAACATATCACTCATAGGGTCAACGATTGCCATAATTCCACGCTCCCTTCGGGAAATCTACCGGCAAAATCAGCTGCCGGACTCCTCCGTGTGGCCTCGTGGTCAGCGCTCACAGGCTCGAGACATGCTTGCGCTGAACGTATGCGTATGCCTAGCCATTTTCTTCTCTTCTCTAATTGTATAGAGTAGAGGAGGACATAGCATCGGGTAATTACCCTAAATCAGATCAGGTTGTAACCGTATCTTCCTGAAATTACTACTAAAAGTAATACGGACAAAGCGGCCCAAACGTTACGCTAATTTCTTATTCTTACTATTATAGGGCAGATCAGGGTTGATTGGGGTTGTCCTCATCGAAAGGATCATGGACCCCGTGTCCACGATCGTAAAATAGTTGCGTTGGGTCGCCTAGATGGTTCTCATAATCGGGACGCTTTTCCCACTCCTTTTGCTTAACTTCGTCAGCGCTCATGACTAATTGTACCCGGTCGTTTTCGACGGAATCTATAGCGCTATAGGGAATGTAGCGGTCTGTAGGGAAAAAGTATCCCTTATGTACGAGAAAGGAATCTTCGTACACCTTCGCGATGTGGCCCACCTCATGTCCGTCGAAGGAATAGACAAGCATCGATGGATGAATGTTTTGTGCGCTCCAATCAGTCATAAGGTACACTCCTTTCTGTTACCAGTTCTAATGAGTTTACGTCTCATTGTGGCTAAAAGTTACAGCTTAAAACCTCAAGTGGCTTAGAACTAACTGCTCAAATGCACTCTGATTTTCCCCTGTCCTGCCTTTACTCTTTGCTTAAGTACTTGTCCTCCTGCGAACACGATAATTTCGTACCATTGGCGTTGAGGCCGATAACCACGGAACTGCTCTTCGATCTCCACAGTGGCAAGGTCGCCGATTACGCGGCACCCGATTAAAATCTGAGCAAAACTTCCATTCTGATAGGCAAAAGTTGCTCCATCATCTTCATATAAAATGTAGTTGGCCAGGCTATCTTCCGACATGTAGCAGGTGATGGTAAGCGGATCAGTGGGGCGTTGATCTGTATATTGCATCAAGGGTCCAGTGGGAATAATGCTGTTGCCGCGTACGAACAAAGGCCAGCGCTCTAATGGGGCGGAAATTTCACTCCAACCTGCGCCTGGGTAAATATTGTCATTCCAGTAATCAAACCAGGTACCAGCCGGTAGATACACATTTCTACTTGTGGCACCTTGTTCATAGATTGGGGCGGACAGGATAGAGTCGCCTAACAGGAACTCATACTCTGCGTCGCAGGCCTGTTCGTCCTGAGGATAGTGGTAATATAGAGGCCGCAAAATCGGTGCGCCATTTGTAGCTGCTTCATGGAAGAGTGTGTAAAGATAGGGCATGAGTCGATACCGTTGCTCAATGGCAATGCGAGAAGCGCTTTCATAGGGTTCACCAAACACCCATGGTTCCTGACCTGGCTGCCCAAGTGAATTGTGGTTACGGCAAAACGGCATCAATGCGCCCAGTTGAGTAAAACGTACCAGCAGTTCACCATCGCAGGCGTCCCGGAAGCCACCAATATCTACGCCGACAAAAGGAATGCCGCTCATGCCAATGTTGAGGCACATCGGCATTGCCATCGAGATATGTTCCCACTGGCTCGAATTGTCACCTGTCCATAGCGCTGCATAGCGCTGCATGCCAGCGGTGCCGGAACGTGTTAGAACGAAAGGACGCCTGTCAGGGCGTAGTCGCCTCAATGCCTCATATGTTGCCCGTGCCATCTCCATACCATAGGCATTATGGAAGAACTTATGGAGTACAGGCGGCCCATCTGGTCCCGTAACTTCATTTCCACCAGCACGATGCAGCACATCATTGCTCATCGTATTCCCATGAATGGGAGGCTCATTAGTGCCTGACAGTATATTTGTTAATGCCGGTTCATTCATATCGTTCCAGGTGCCGTCGACTCCCTGGTCGAGTAGCTCTTGATAGTTATTACCCCACCACTTACGTACATCGCTGCGGGAAAAATCGGGGAAGACGCACTCACCAGGCCACACATTGCCGGTAAAGAGCTCTCCTCCCTGGTAACGACAGAAGTAGTCATACTCCATGCCTTGTTTAAAGACTGGATAATCTTCGTCAACTTTCGTACCAGGATCAATAATCGTGACCAGATGTAGCCCTTGCTTGTGTAGATCGTCTATCATCTGAGATGGATCAGGAAACTGATTAGTGTTCCAGGTAAAGTTGCGGTACCCGTTCATATAGTCAATGTCGAGCCAGATAGCGTCGCATGGGTGATTGCGTTCACGCAGGAGTGCTGCAATCTGTCGCACCTGTTCTTCTGAGGTGTAGCTCCAGCGGGATTGGTGGTAGCCGATGGCCCAACGAGGGGGTAAAAACATATGCCCGGTAAGTTCTGTGTATTGTCGCAATACATCCGTGGGTGTGGGACCGGCAAAGAAGTAAGCGATCAGGCTATCTCCCTGGACAGTAATGGTGGCTTCAGTACTGTTCGTATGACCTATATCCATCTTAATGTGGCCTGTATGGTCGATCAAAACGCCGTAGGCAGTGCCATTACTGATGTGTAAGCCGAGGTAGAAAGGGATGGAGGTGTGCATGGTCGCGGTCTCTGGACTGTGATGTTTAGGAGGATCAATATTCCAGATAGGAAACGCCTGTCCGCGCTTGTTCATACTGCCTGTACGTTCACCCAATCCGTAGATGCGTTCTTGACTCCCAAGCGGGTGTGTCAAACATATGCTGGCGGACTCGAAAGCGAACCCTTGCAGATAAGACTCTAAAGTAGCTTGTGCCTGGGTTTCATTAAGAAGATCAGGCCATTGTTCATCTCCTATTGCTATAATCCAGGAATGATAGGGAAGCGTCCCAATCGCACCATCGGTCAGTTGGTAGCGCGACTCATCCAATTGTGTGCTGCGTATGGCTCGTATACGTATCACTCCACTACCAAGTAGAGCGCCGGCCAGCAAACATTCGAAATTGGAGTCACTGCTTCTACCCAGCCAGATGTGCTCATTCCCAATCTTACTTTGGTACTGGAGTTGCGTGATCTTTGTGAACATCTGTAATGACCTCTTTCTAAACAACAGTAGCAAGATGTATATATCTCAACCTGATTTGCTATTTTTTCATGAATCTTCATACATTCTCAACTGGATGTCAACCAGAAAACAACCATTCAGGTAGTATCCTAATATATAGGGGGAAAAGCCACAAGGGGATGTCCTGGGGGGACGAAGCGTGGCTCAGTACACGGGTCATTATTCTGGGGGACAACAGGGAACTCCTTTCTTTCGCCTGTTGTTTGGAGACCGGAAAACGCAAATTATACCGCGTTTTCCGGTTTTTTGTGGCTTTCATGGCTTCTTTCTACAGGATAATGGCAAAAATTGCTGGAAAGTTTATTGTTGATTCTTGACCCCTCCCCTGGGGGTATGGTATAGTGTTAATATCTTCCAATAGGGAAGATACTTCGCGAGGCAATTTGCTGGAATCTGAAAGGAGCAGGGAAATGCAAGAAGATCGCAGACAGGATGCTTTGAAGCGATTGTCCTATATTGAGGGGCATGTGGTAGGAATACGCAAAATGGTGGAGAGTGATAAATATTGCATCGATATCTTACGGCAGACGCACGCCGTACGCAAGGCGCTTGAGAAGCTTGAAGCGGTGATCCTGGAGGGTCATTTGCGTACATGTGTCCCGGAGGGCATCAAGGGTGATCGAGAGGAGGCGGTTATTCAGGAATTGATTCAGCTCTACACAATTGCAGGGAATCAGTAAAGGTCTGACCAGCTCAGCCAGGCGTCCGAGTATTGGGAGGGATACGATTATGAAAACGCTCTTCCTTCCATCTGTTCAAAGGCAAAGCGCAGCGACGGCGGTACAGGATGAGGCCTGCCAGTGAGGTAATTACACCATACGAGCACTGACTTGCCAGTTGCAAAGGTGCGCTCATGTTCGCTCGTGTCGCGTATCTGGTGCTCCATAATAAAGCTGGTGCGCCCGACTTGGACGACACGCACTCCGACTTCGACGGTATCAGAACGCACTAACGGCAGCATATAGGTACACGTCATTTCTTTGATCAGTATGCCATAGTGCCGCCCGTCTGGGCGTGTTTGGATGCGGGGGTTGTGCGGTGGATGGGAGATAATGCTCTCCGCCTCTTGATGCTCTTCTCGCGAAGGCCACTCATTGAGCCAGGTCTCCAGATGACCGAAGTAGTAGCTTCGTGCTTCCTCGAAATAGGTGAAGTAGACAGTATTATTGACATGTGCCAGGGGATCAAGATCACGGAAGCGAATCTGTACAGGGTACCAGCAGGGAAATATCTCACTCATGCTTGCTCTTTCCTTTCTTCGACGCGTTATCTTTGGTCTAAATCATAGCAGAATGGGCTTCCTCAAGACAATAGCTTTACGGCTTTCCTCGAGCGGATGTCATGAAATCTCACCTTGCACCTTATCCCGTAGTTCACTACAATAGGATAAAAGGAGTCAACGAGTGTTCTACATCGGCTGTCCTATGTGGGGCTACAAAGAATGGGTAGGAAATTTTTTCCCTGCTCGCTCATCGGCCAGCGATTTTCTGCGTCTCTATAGCCAGCGCCTTACGACCGTGGAAGGCAATACGACTTTCTATGCCCTACCATCAGCCGAAACGGTAGCTCGTTGGAGGATGGAGGTTCCTGCAACGTTTCGCATGTGCCCGAAGGTTTCGCGTGCAATTAGCCATTCACCTGCATTAGAGACAAGGAAAGATGACACTGTGTTATTCGTAGAGCGAATGCGGGGGCTGGGTGAGCGCCTGGGTCCTATATTTCTCCAACTTCCACCAGCCTTTGGGCCTGGTCACCTTAAGCAGTTACAAGCATTTTTTGATTTTTGGCCGGAAGACTTGCGTTTAGCAGTCGAGGTGCGGCACCCTGAATTTTATCAAGAGCTACATGCAACCAATTTGAATGCACTTCTCAGCCAGTATCATGTGGCTCGGGTTCTGATGGATACAAGGCCAATTAGAAGCGGGACTGCTAATGAAAAACAGGTGCTTCAGGCTCGCGAACGAAAACCTGATCTGCCACTGCAGGTATCTATCACTACCGATTTTACTTTTCTGCGCTATATCGGTCACCCACGCATGGAGGTCAACGAGCCATTTCTTCATACGTGGTCAAAGCAATTGGCTCGGTGGATACAGCAAGGGATCACCCTTTATGTCTTCTGCCATTGCCCCTTTGAAGTACATTCACCAACCATCTGTGTGGAACTCTATCGGCGTGTCCAGGCGCTTGTTCCTATTCCTCCACTCCCCTGGAGGCCCGAGAATGACGATGCAGAACCGGAGCAGCCCCGTCTGTTTTGACGAGTAGACATCCCTTGTCGCGTTAAATTAGGTCTAGGTGCTACAAACTTGATGGCCCCGTCTTCAAAAGGTAAACTAATAATAAAAAGCACCTGTGTTCTCATCGGCCCAGGTGATTTGTCGTTAGCAATCGTCAATTATCCAGCCAAAAAAAGAACCTGGGCTATGACGCTTACTGAAACGAAGGACGACTTGTAAAATTACTTTATGCAGTGTTTAAAAACGAACTGCCTCAATCAAATAAATGTCCTTGTTCTTGC
>JBKPAZ010000227.1:0-15164 GCA_046726655.1 Chloroflexota bacterium | reverse complement strand
AACTACGCGGTCCGCTAGCAGTCGTTAAAGGTTTTGCGCAGACGCTGATTGTGCAGACGGCACGTGGCAAGGGACCTGAACTCGCTGACTGGCAAATGGAGGCTATCCAAGATATTGACCAGGCGACAAGCCGCCTGGTCGAACTTACCGAAGATCTGCTCGATGTGACACGCTTGCAAGCCGGACGCCTCGAATTGCAATTCGAGCCGACCGACCTGGTTGCGCTCGTTCAACGCACTGTAAAGCGCTTCAGTGTGATAATTGAGCGGCATCAAATCATTGTAGATGTTGCGTCAGAGCCCATCGTTGTGACGGTCGACCACCGCCGCATCGAGCAGGTTGTGAGTAATCTCATCAGTAATGCAATTAAGTACAGTCCCGATGGAGGTAATGTAGAGATCTCTGTACACGAAGATAAGGAGTCCAACACAGCGCTGCTTTGTGTGCGCGATTACGGGATAGGCATTCCTGCTCATCAACATGGACGCATCTTCAGTCGCTTTATGCGCGCTGACAATGCCCATGCTCACAATATCGGTGGCACAGGACTGGGACTTTACCTTTGCCGGGAACTGGTCGAGCGTCATGATGGCCGTATCTGGTTTGAATCGGTCGAGGGGCAGGGGTCCACTTTCTATGTTTCCCTACCACTAAGGTCAACTGAATAATTTCCTTGCAAGCATTTTTTCAAAGCAACCGTATTCCAAGGGTGTCAGGAGAATGTCTATCGCAGGTTCATCACTCCACCCCAGGCCACATCTGCCCTTACAAAGTCTACGAGAAGGTCATTTTACTACCACCCGAAACGTTGTGACTTCGCTGTGATGCCTACTCATTGGTATGTGATAAAAATGTGATTTTCTCTGCCTATGCTTTCATCAAATGTGATTGCTTAGTGTAAACCGCAGGAGGATGACATGGGTTACAAAGAAGATCGTGAAATACTGCGCAAAGCAGGCTTCACTGATGCAGAAATGAATCGTCTGCGTAAATTACGTAGAAATCTTGCTGAAGAGGGCAAGTACCAGGAACTGATAGATTATCGTCGCCTTGAATTTGTTCGCTGGCTGGTAGCCACTGGTAAGTTGACAGAACTAATTGCTTAGGCAAAGTACCGATTCATCTTCTTCCTATTGTAACACCTGGCATTCAATCTGCAAGACAGATTTTTCAATGAAAAGGCAATAATGATGTTGAACCGAGCAGCACGTTACTAATTGGCAGCGATACAGGCAATTATTGGATGGGAATAGCTTGTATCAGGCAGTAATAAAGTGCTTACCGGCACGTTTCCACAGGGCTTACTGGATACCCTCAATAATGGATTGAAGTGACTTCTACCCAGAGTGCTGCTTTAAAAAGTCCAGGGTCGTTTTGTTAAACTCCTCCACCTTCTCATACATCGGTGCGTGAGCACATCCCTCAAAAATCACCAGCTTAGTATAGCGAATATTCTGCTTCATTGGCTCAGCAAAACGAGTTGAAGTGACCATATCATGCCGGCCAAAAGTAATTTGCGTCGGCGCTTCGATCTTCCCAAGTTGAGCTTCCGCGTCGTGAGCGATTACGGCATTTGATTGTCTCATGAATGCATCCGGTGGCTGTGCCGGCCTACTCTTGACAAAATCAGCTAAAGCCTGGATATAGTCGGGTCTCGCAGCATAAAGTTCGGGGGTGAAACACCAGGGGAAAATACCTTGAATGACCATTTCCGGAACGCTTCCCAGGCCTTGCGCCATCACCTGCCAGCTCTCCACAACAGCCTTGAGGAATGGATCTGTCTTTGTCCATGCACTATGGAGGGATAACGACTTGACCTTTTCGGGATACTTAGCCGCCAGCCACATCCCCGTGACCGCACCCAGTGACAGCCCAGCGACATGGGCTTGTGCTATCCCCAACGCTTGCATGAACGCGGCGACATCATCAGCAAAGAGCTCGGTGGAGTAGGTCCCTTCGGGTTTGTCAGTTTCACCCGCACCTCGTAGGTCCACCGAGATACAGGTGAAGTGCTTGGCGTACTCTGCGACCTGAAAAGCATAACAGGCGTAATCAGCCGCCAAAAAGGGGATAAGAATGAGGGGTTCTCCTGTTCCCTGCTGATCGTAGTTCATGGTTAACTTGTTTACCTGGACTTTAGGCATGTTGCCTTCTCCTTTCTTGAACCATCACTTAATAGGCAGCCCACACGCTCCTTGCGCTCTTCCTGGCATTTTACCATATGCTCATGCTGAAAGCATTACATATCAAGTATCGAATACGTTCAGACCTCATAAAGCAAGAAGTTCACGGAGTTTGAGGGCATCACGAATGGCATATCCTTCAGCATCGTTATTGAAGTAGACATAGGCCTGGCGACCTTCAGCAGCATCGGCGCTCAACCGTTTGGCCCAGAATGCTAACTCGTCGTCAGATAAGCCAATGCCATGCGCACCGTGATGGAAGCGGAGATAGCGAAACGGGCCGATTTCAGGTGCGTCCAGCGGTGTGGGACATAGGCCACCTATAGCAATAACCAGCGCACAACCGGCAGCATTCAAAATCTGGCCTAATGTTGCGAGGGTTTCAGTCTGGAACCATGAGAGGTCGCGAAACTCGAAAGCCGCTTGATGGGCATGTGGTAGTTGGGCGATAAACTGCTCGAGACGCTGCGGGTTAGCGCGCCAGTTGGGTGGTAGTTGATAGAGGAAAGGACCGAGATGCTCACCTAGCCCGCTGGCGGAGGTGACGAGCCGAGTAATGGCCTCCAGCGGGTCTTTTAGCTTCTTTATGTGTGTGATGTAGCGGCTTGCTTTGACCGCAAAGAGGAAGTTGGGGTACGATGCAGTTTGATCTGCCCAGGTGTGAAATTGCTCGTACGTTGGCAGGCGATAGAAGCTCCTGTTGATCTCTACTGTGGGAAAGCGTTGTGCATAGTAGGATAGCCAATCGTGCATGGGAAGACCAGGCGGGTAGAAGCGCCCGGCCCAGTGCGGATATACCCAGCCTGATGTGCCAATCCAGATCATGACATACGCTTCGCTGGCTGCCTCAAGACGGTCTTCTGATACTCTTGTGCGGTGTTTGGGTTGCCTGAGCCATCTAGCATGAGGAAATTTATGTCGGGAACTTCGACAAGCACAACTTCTTTCGTTGAAGGGTTGTACAATTGTTTGAGTTCCTTTCTGAGATCGATCTTTGTGACTGCTTTTGTTTGTGATGCAATTATTTTGCTGCTCAAAAGTTGTTTTATTCCTCCTGT
The DNA here is from genome assembly GCA_046726655.1 of Chloroflexota bacterium. Lineage (GTDB taxonomy): Bacteria > Chloroflexota > Ktedonobacteria > Ktedonobacterales > Ktedonobacteraceae > DATMNR01. The sequence continues at coordinate 11,923 of JBKPAZ010000227.1, read as the reverse complement.
CTAGTTTTTCTATCTCTGCATTACTTTAAAGTACTGCGAATTGCTTGGCTATGTCTAATCTCGCCGCCTGCGGTTGTGAGAAGAGAGAGTTATGGGGGTACGCCATTCCCCCTGGATAGGCTTACCAAAAAGAAGACACGCCAGAAACCATTTAAAATATTCTGCTTCCTGTTTTGAGGAAAGATCAATGCCCAATACTTTTGCATATATTTTCTTCTGTTCCATTGCTATCCCTTACTTATCGCAACAAAAAAGTTCGGCAGCGTCAAACTACCGAACTCCCGAGTAGATCAGGTTGACCTACCCTCTGGATGGTCCCTGGAAAGCAAGACTCCCAGCCTTGCGCATCGCCTCCATCGTCTCCTCAACGGTGAATAATTTGGTCGTCTTGATCGCTTTAACGTGACCTGGAGTAACTGCCGCTATGCTTGTTGTTAAGGCAGCGTTGTCGTCAGGGGCTTCAACGAGCACGACCCCATCGTACTCCCCAAAGCAGTAGTAGAGGCCGACCAACCGGCCTCCGAGCTTCTGCGTCACTTCTCTGATAGGTACACTACGGTCTTGTGGGTTTTTCGCCAGGGTCGCCCACGCCTCGGCGGTGTAAGCAAATTGAACCATATAGAGTGCCATGATGCCCACCTCCTTTGTGGTTATTGCTTCCTTGCTGGAAGAACGAGTCGGACGAACCGAGAGATGTTGCCTGTACGTACATGAAAACGACAACATGCGTGCAGAAAGGTATATCCATCAGCTAGTGTACCTGAGAAACACGACAAATGCAACAAACAGTAAGAACTTCTCCTCTCGTTGCTTTTGAGGTAAATGAGTAGTTCACCAGCATTAAGTGCAAGCGTGTACCCGGTTGGATACCCGTTTTTTGTTGTCCCTGATTTGTTTTTAGCTAATATTTTATTAGGTACTTGACAAAAGGAAGTTCACATGGTAGAGTTACTTTAGTTAGTAAAGTGACTAACTATTTGTTAGTCTCAAACAAGCAAGATAAAGGGAGGAATTCTCTAATGGCCTGGGAAATTGATCCGTCGCATTCAGAAGCGACATTTTCTGTCAAACACATGATGTTTACCACTGTCCGCGGACATTTCAATGTATTAAGCGGTCACCTTCATATTGATGAGCAGCACCCCGAAAACTCCTGGGTTGATGCCCAAGCTGATGCTTCAAGCGTAGATACACGCGATGAAAAGCGTGATGGCCATCTTCGCTCACCAGATTTCTTCGATGTACAAAACTATCCAACGCTTACATTCAAGAGCACCAGGGTTGAGCCTGCTGGCAGCAACGAATACAAAGTGTATGGCGATCTGACCATGCACGGCGTAACAAAACCTGTTGTTTTCAAAGCAGAATATAATGGCCAGGGTAAAAATCCCTGGGGTATGCAGGTTGCAGGTCTGAACGCAAAAACGAAAATTAACCGTAAAGACTTTGGCCTCAACTGGAACGTGGCACTTGAGACAGGTGGCGTCCTGGTAAGTGAGGATGTGACTATCGAGATCGATCTGGAAGCCGTATATAAAGGCGAAGAGAAGTCACAGCAAGCAGTAGGGACACAAGCAGCGAACTAACGCATAAACAGATCGAAACCGGTAAAGCAAAGTGTCATGAAAACGCTCGTTGAGCTGCGCTCAACGAGCGTTTTGTTCTGGTGAACCTGGACGTTATGCCTGTTCTACTTCAGGTGTGTTCTCAGTGTTTGTATTCTGAGGTTGCTGGCTGGTTCCGTAAATGAGTTCGGAAAGCTCTTTGCGGGATCGCTCCAGGAATGCACGCAGTTGGCCCTGTTTCTCCGCATTGCCACTCGTGGTACGTGCTGCAATCATGAAGAGTCGTGCTACTTCTGCCGCAGTGCTACGTAGCGCTAGCTGTTCTGGCGCTGGCTGTTGCCAATTGCCACCATATTTATGATGGCCCGGACGACCGTAGAAGAATGCAGCTCGCCGATACCCACGAAAGAAACGTGGACCGGACCAGTTGCCTCTGTCAAACCGAGATCCAAAGTGTCTACTATAGTGACCGATCATATCTAATCACCTCCTTGTCTTTTTCTTTTTATAACGATATATCGTTATCTGTGTATAGTAACAATGCGATATATCGTTATTATTCCCAAGCATGTAGAAGATGTAATATTGCCAGGAAAATTGGCATATGTTTCGTAGCTGTTCCAAACGCTAAGTTGATTATCGTATCATATGGGATATGCAAGGTGCACAAAGTCTTTTATAAAACCCACAGTTATAAGGAGCAGAAATATATGCGAGCGGCCATCATTAGCAGGCCTGGTGGGCCGGAGGTATTGGAAATACATGATGTCGAGACGCCTGAACCAGCAGGTGAACAGGTGCGTGTACATGTGCGTGCATCCGGCATTAATCGCGCTGATTTGTTACAGCGCGCTGGTGGCTATCCTGCCCCTCCTGGATCGCCTTCGAACATTCCAGGACTCGAATTTGCGGGAGAAGTTGATACTGTCGGACCGCTGGTACGGATGTGGAAGCCCGGACAGCGCGTGATGGGCCTTGCGGGTGGAGGAGCGCAGGCTGAGTATATTTTATCGCACGAGGGTCTGTTAGTCGAAATCCCGCAGAATCTCGATTTTGTGCAGGCGGCAGGCATCCCAGAAGTATTTATGACCGCTCATGATGCACTTTTCACACAAGCAGGCTTGCAAATGGGTGAACGCGTACTGATCCATGCCGTGGGAAGCGGTGTAGGGACAGCAGCTATACAACTTGCGCATGCGGCAGAAGCTACGACTTTTGGCACATCACGCACACCACACAAACTTGAATTAGCCAGAGAGTTAGGATTAGATGTCGGGCTATCCAACGAGAATTTTGCTGCGGAAGTAGCCCGTTTGACAGGTGGTGAGGGGGTACATGTTGTAATCGATTTTATCGGCGCTCCATACATTGAACAGAACCTCCAATCAATGGCGACGTGGGGACGGATAGTCTTCCTGGCAACCATGGGTGGCGTCCAGGCAAATGTGAATCTAGGGATGTTAATGGGTAAGCGTATTTCTATGCGTGGTGTTACTATGCGCACTCGCACACTTGAAGAGAAGTTGGCGGTGACGCGCCGTTTTACAACAGATGTGTTGCCGCTATTAGCGAGTGGGGAGGTGAAGCCGGTTATTGAGCAGGTGTATCCGCTTGAGAAGATAGGTGAGGCACATAGGGTGATGGGGGAGAATAGGAATTTTGGGAAGTTGGTGGTGAGGGTGGATTAACTCCTCTCGATCACCAACAACCCTGTCTCGCTCTCCCTACCTACTACCATCGGCACACTCTGACTAACGCTTGTGCGCATGCAAAAAGGTGGATCATCCGGTAGGCCACCGCGGATGACTGATTGGGCGGAATTGCAGTAATCAATCACTTTTGGGGGCTTGAATGCTTCGTAGAGTGCAATAGCCGCCAGGACACTTTCATCAAGGTCAAGAGGTATTACTTGCCCTTGCAGTCTTTGCAACTCGAGGGCAAGATAACCTGCGCATACCGCATCGTCGAGCGCGAAATAATCGAGTTCACCTGCGCATACAAGGCTAATGTTGCCACCCTGGTCCTTTGCCAGTGTAAGTGCTTTCAGAGCTACTGCTTCAGCGTTGTAGAAACTCCCAGCCAGGCGAGTTGAATCTGCCGGGCAGGCGTAGAAAGCGCGCGTGCCATTGGTTGTGGTCATAACCAGTTCGCGCCCTGTCAGATCAACCTGGGAGAACTGAACAGGAGAGTTGCCGTAGTCGAAGCCTGGTACAGGCTGGACATTGCGTTCTCCGCACAATAGCATTCCTGGAATCTTTTGAGCAGCTTCTCTCGCCTCCTCAATAGTGCTCGCAACGAGTACGCGTTCCGCTCCCTGGTCGAACATAACCGCCATGCTGGTCGTTGCGCGAATAACATCAATGACGATGTAGATGTCATTCATGCTGACTTCACTACTGACGATTGCGGAGGGAGTGAAGAAGACGTTCAGGTGCAAGTTACTTCCCCAGTTTCTTTTTCCTCTCCATCTCCCTAAGCTCTACCCTGCGTATCTTACCCGAAATCGTCTTAGGCAAACTATCCACAAACTCAATCTCACGGGGATACTTGTACGGCGCTGTGACGTGCTTGACGTGCTCCTGCAGTTCGGCAGCCAGTTCGGGAGAAGCCGTGTAGCCAGGGGCGGGAACAACGTATGCTTTGACGATCTCGCCGCGCATTTCATCGGGGCTGGCGATGACTGCCGATTCTGCGATGGCAGGATGCTCCTTCAATGCGCTCTCCACCTCGAATGGGCCAATGCGATAGCCCGCGCTGATGATCACGTCATCGGCGCGGCCAACGAACCAGAAGTAGCCATCCTCGTCCTTATAGGCGCGGTCACCTGTAATGTACCAGTCACCGCGAATGCAGGCTTGCGTTGCATCAGGATTGCGCCAGTATTCTTTGAACATCCAGGTTGGACGTTGTGGCTTCACCTTTACGGCAATATCACCCTCTTTGTTGGGAGGAAGTGGATTGCCGTCGTGGTCAATCACCTCGACCTCGAAGCCAGGTGAGGGTTTGCCCATAGAGCCGGGCTTCACGGGTAATGGCGGGAAGTTGGCGCACAGTATCACTGTCTCCGTCTGCCCATAGCCATCGCGAATGGTCATACCCGTCACATCCTGCCAGATTTTGATCACTTCCGGGTTAAGTGGCTCACCCGCGCCTGTACAGTAGCGTAACGCCATTGGCGGATTGGCTTTCAGATAGGCCATTGGTTCATCGAGGACCAGCATGCGATAGGCTGTAGGAGGCGCGCACAGGGTCGTAATAGGATACGTATGCAGCATCTCCAGCGTTTCGATAGCGTTGAACTTGCCGCGCGCATCCTGTATAAACATCGCTGCGCCCATCACCCAGGGGCCGAAGAGATTGCTGTACGCCGCTTTGGCCCAACCCATCTCCGACAGGTTCCAGAGCAGATCATCTTCGTGCAGGTCAAGCCAGTATTTGCCGGTGATGATATGGCCTATGGGGTAGCTTGCGTGTGTGTGCAGTACCATTTTAGGATAACCAACCGTGCCAGATGTGAAATAGACTATGCAAGGGTCATCGCTGCGCGTTTTAGGCCCTGTAAATACAGGCGATTCCTCATCAACGACCTGGTGATAGTCCGTCCACCACTCGCGTCCTGTCAAGTCAACATTGTGTTCATCGACCAGGATGGGGAAACGGATGGTTGGACATTCCTTGCGTACCTGGTCATACTTGAAAGAACCTTCGTTGTCCGTGATGAATGCCACTGCCTCCGAAACCTCTGCGCGGTACTGAATATCTTTGGGTGTTAGCAATGTTGTGCAGGGAATGGGAACGGCTCCTATCTTCATCAAGCCCAGCACGCTTTCCCACCATTCCGGTATGCGCGGCAGCATGACCAGCACGCGGTCGCCCTTCTTGATGCCTAGTTTGGCGAAAGCATTGGCGGCGCGACTGGAGCGTTCAGCAAACTGGGCGAAGGTGATATGTCGCTCTTCGCCATGTGCTCCAATCCAGAGCATCCCCAGTTTATTGGGGTCGCTCGCCCACTTGTCGATTACCTCGGTAGCGAAGTTAAAATATTCGGGGACTTCCAGGTGAAAACTACGACGTTCGGCCTCATAGTCGGTCATATGTGGAGTTGTGGTCTGCGTCATCAAACAAAGCTCCTTCCTATTTGAGAGACGATTAGTTGTTGTTAGTATATATCATGGGAAGAGGAGCGTCGAGAGAAGATAAAAATGATCACAATCTCATCACAATTTGCTACTGTATAACACCCATTGGCAAACCTATGGTAAAATGGCGAAGGCATATTAGACTGAGTTGTATGAATACAATATGCCACTTACCCAAATGAAGCCTTTCTCAGACTTCAATGGATATTCAAACTGATACCTGGATGGCGTTTATTTTTAGACATACCTGGGTATCTATTTACCGATGTTCACTGGATAAGGAGTTACTGTATGCACATTAAACTTGATGCCCTTGCCGAAAAGGGCTTTGTTGTATTGCGTGATTACGATGGGCCACCCGTTCTCTGGGAGGAATGGATGAGCCTCGAATATATGGACTGGAAAAGTGGCGGCGATACGAACTTTGCGCCTATCGCCTCTGCACTTGGTGAAATGGAGTGCGCGGGCTTCTGGGACCATGGTAAGCCCGACAAAGACGGTATCTGGACGAAAAATGCAGCTATTTGTCCAACACTGGTACACTGGGCAAAGAATGTAGGGGCTAATTATGGGCGTGTGCGTATCATCAAGCTCAATCCCAATACTTACGAGGAGACTGTTCATAACCTGCATCTCGACGACAATAATCGACTTAATCCTGATGGCGAAGGCTGGGTAGTGCGCGCATGGCTTGAGCTCTCCGATGACCCAAACTCGTATATGATCCTGCGTGAGGACAAGGATGATCCTTCGACGGAATCACGTATTGCGATGCCACGTAACCGCCAGATTGTGATCGATTCGCAGCGCTTGTGGCATGCCGCCTGGCATCCTGGCCCTGAGCCTCGTTATGCCTTGATCGTTTCGTTCGAGAGCGGCGAGGACCTGGATCGCTGGATTAAAAGCCAGATGCCTCAAACGTCGCAGGCTCGCTAAAGCTGTGAGACAGAAATGCGCTATCCTGGTGTCAGCGGCCCAGGATAGCGCATTTCTGTCTCACAGCTTTAGCCGCCTTTGACCAGCACATCCTCTGGATTGGCTGCGGCTAAGCACCCTCACACTCTACTCGAACACAATCAACGGTTTCAACACACCATCCAGCTTCTTGTCCATGATCTCAAAGGCCTTATCCAGCTCGCCGAAAGGAAATGTGTGAGTGGTCATGCGCACAGGATCAACGCGCTTCATCTCCAGCAACTGCAGGAGTCGCTGCATGCGCAGTCTACCTCCTGGACAGAGACCCGTGGTGATGGTTTTTTCAGCCATACCTACCCCCCACTCCACGCGCGGAATATGCACGTATTCGCCCTGTCCATGATAGCCGATATTGGAGATAAACCCTCCTGCCTTTGTCACCTCAATGCACTGCTGGAATGTGCTATCCAGGCCAATGGCCTCGATTGCCGTGTCTACACCCAGGCCACCGGTCAACTCTAGAATCCTTTTGACAACATCTTCCTTCGTGAAATCGATGACCACGTCCGCGCCATAGAACCGCGCCAGTTCCTGCCGCTTCGGCACCGACTCCACTGCGATGATCAATCCAGCTCCCCGCAGGCGCGCTCCTACCGTCGCCATGAGCCCAACCGGCCCCTGCGCGAAAACCGCCACTGTTCCGCCTATCGGTACCTGTCCATTTTCAGCCCCCATGAAACCGGTGGACAACATATCCGCGCAGTACACCGCTGCTTCATCGGGCACACTATCAGGAATGCGCGCCATGTTTCCATCCGCATCATTCACATGGAAGTACTCGGCGAATACGCCGTCTTTCGTATTGGAGAATTTCCACCCTCCCAATGGGGCTCCAGACTGCGAAGAATGCCCCGCCTGCGAGGCAGGATCAAACCAGTCCGGTGTAATAGCTCCCACCAGGACACGATCCCCAGGCTTAAATAGCTCGACATTGCTTCCCACTTCATGCACGACCCCCACTGCTTCATGCCCCAGAGTCAGATTCTCCCTCGGTCCAATCGCCCCATGAACGGTGTGAGAATCCGAGGTACAAATCAATGCCTTTGTCGTTTTGACAATGACGTCATCTGGGCCAGGCTTCGGAATCGGCTTCTCCATAAAGCCCACCTGTCCCAGGGCTTTCATCACAAATGCCTTCATGGTCATGTTTCTCCTTCTTTATCCTTCTGCTAATAAACTCATGAATATCACACACTCATATCCAATTACCAGGATAGCCTATGATGAACATCCTTTTCAATAGCAATATTTCACATAAATATCACACTTTCTTGTAATCACTTTTTCCCTGTTCCCGATACCCAGCGACATCGAACAAAAAAAGGGGCGGACAGTATGGATCCCAGCAAAGGATAAAGCCCTCTGCATTCCCAAAAACTGCCGAGGAAAGCTGATCCCGAATAAACACGTTTTAAGAATGGAGCGTAATTAATCCCCTTTGGGCGGCTAAAGAGACAGCTTCGGTGCGGTTGGTCGCTCCTAATTTGCCCATGATGGAGCTGACGTGGAATTTTGCAGTGCGCTCACTGATCGTTAAATGCGCAGCAATCTCTTTATTGGGCATACCCTGGGCCAGCAGAACCAGTACCTCGAGTTCGCGTTCAGTGAGCATTTCATAGGGTGCGCTGTGCTGTGCAGTAGGGAGACGTGTTGCACTATGCTGACCCACGTGCCTCAACAGTTTAGAGGCTATGACGGGTTGGAGGAGCGATCCACCCTGCATCGTGACGCGGATAGCGTTGAAGATGTCGTCGCGAGGCGCGCCCTTGAGCAAGTAACCATTGGCCCCTGCTTCCAAAGCGGCGATGATGCGCTCGTCGTTATCGAATGCGGTAAAGACGATAATGCGCGGGCGGAATTCATCTCCTCTACGCGGGTCCAGGCGGAGTTGTTGGCGCAACCGGCGAATGGTCTCGACTCCATCCATGACAGGCATTTCGAGGTCGAGCAAAAGGATATCGGGCTGCAATTCCAACGCTAAACGCAGAGCTTCGTCTCCGCTGGCAGCCTGCTCTGGAGTGCCAATCACTTCGAAATCGGGCTGAGTTTCCAGGACAGCGCGGAGTCCTTCGCGAACGATGGGGTGATCGTCGGCCAATAAGATGCGAATCATCGTTTTCCCCGCCCTTCTTCTCCTTGCGACTTGCCTGACTTTTGCTGCGCAAAAGTAGACGCGCCAGCGTCGTTGGCAAGGCGAGTAGGTGCCTCTAACGGAAGACAGGCAGCAACGCAGGTCCCCGCTCCAGGTTCACTAGAAATGCAGAGAGTGCCAGCAAGTAATTTTACACGTTCACTCATGCCTGTTAAGCCAAAGTGTTCCACTTTTGAACCAGTCGATGAATGTGTCGCTTGAGTCACCTCGTCGAGAAGGAACCCACACCCATCGTCTTGCACATAAAGGCAGAGATTGCCGTTCTCAATGATGAGGTTGAGTAAAATATGCTTCGCCTGGGCATGTTTATAGACATTGGAAAGAGCCTCCTGGGCGATCCGATACATGGCGGCTTCCAATCTTGGGGATAGGATCGGAAATTCGCTAGCTGGCATATAGCGAAAGTCGATCTCGATCCCTTCCTGCGCTGTTTCTCGTGTGAGGGACGCTAAGGCTTCGGGAAGTGTATGATCTTGTAAAGAAGCTGCTCGCAAGTCAATCACGGAACGACGCGCTTCTTCAAGGTTTTTGCGAGCAAGGCCCAGGGCACGACGAATGGCCTCCTGAGCGCGTTCTGGGTGAGAAGCCGCAAGCGCATCGGCGGTTTCAAGTTGCAGGGTAATTGCCGCCATACCCTGAGCAAGAGTGTCGTGGATCTCGCGCGCCAGGCGGTTACGTTCTTCGATAGTAGCCAGGCGCGTCGCTGCCTGGGTATGCTCGGCTGAGATACGAGCACGTTGGATGGCGAGCCCTATCTGGTCGCCGATAATGTGCAACAGTTGCAGTTCTTCTGCCGCGAGTTCACGCCAATCTTCGCTGGCAACATTCAATACACCGATGGGTGTATCTCCCGCATAGATGGGCACACTGGCATGAAAACGCAGACCCAGTGAAGATGGGTCATGCTCACGTTCGGCATTCTTCAGGCGGCTGCAACGCAGGACGTTGATGTTGGCGGCGCCCTCAAGATCACCCTGGAGAAAGGTATCAAGACAGAGACAGAAACCGGTCATGCGCCGGGGATGGTCAGCAAGATATGGTGGCAACGACTGCGCCGCCGCCAGGTAAGGCTTATCTCGCTCATCGAGCAACCAGACCCAGCCCGTTTGCAAGCCAAGCAGTTTCGTGACCTGCGCGAGTACTTCTTGCAATGCCTCGTGTACATCAATTTTGCGATTGAGATGGCCTGCAATCGCATAGAGAACCGCCAGGTCACGATTTTCACGTAACAAGGAGTCTGCTTCTCGATGCTCGGGGTGTGCTACATGGTCCGGCAATGCCTTTTCCCCAGGAAGATGAGTTCCCGAGCCTGGATCATGATCATCCATTGTGACTTTGTCTTGTTGGGTTGTCATAACATTATTGTATAACGGGAGCGTATCGTAGTCCAGCACGCTTCCCGTTATACGCAAAGATCAGCGCAACATGTTACTGACCAGCCCCTACTGGTACCTCGCGGCTGGAAGCACTGTGTTCGACAACGATCTCTTCACCGGGAAGTGAGTTAGAGGCCTGAACAAAGGCGGAAAAGAGACGTGCAAAAGCAGGCTCTAGGGAATAAATCTCTTCTGGGTGACTCTGCGCGGCCATAACGAAGCGGTAACCGGTCACCTCAAGTAACTCCGGAATGCCATCGGGAGCACGACCAGTAATGCGAACTCCTTTTCCTGGCTCCTTGATGGCCTGATGATGAAGACTATTAACCCACACTTCCTGTGTGCCCAGAATTTTTTCCATGCGGCTACCTGGATCAACGGTGATGCGATGGGCAAGATGTGTACGAGGAAAATTTCGATGTGTATGTCCTATGCTATCAGGATATTGATCATCTATATCCTGGTAAAGGCTTCCTCCCAGGGTAATATTGATGAGTTGCATACCACGGCAGACGCCAAGTACGGGTATATCTTCCTGAAACGCCCAGGATGCGATAGTTATTTCGAATTCATCAAGCTCCAGGTCGGCCTCCTCAGTCAGTGGATGAACTTCTTCTCCATATCGACCGGGGTGCAGGTCGATACCACCGGGTAGTAATAGTCCGTCCAGGCGGGTGAGAAGTGCATTGAGTAGGTTAAGATCATTGATCATAGGAATGAGAATGGGAAGGCCACCAGCACTCTCCACAGCACGCACATAGGCGCGATTATTGGCGTAGATGGGTCGTCCAGTTTCGGCACGAATAATCGCATGGCACGGTATTCCAATAAGCGGACGCATTTCAGATTACTCCTTACGATATGATTATTTCTGTTAGAAAGCCTTGTTTAAAAGCTCATACCCATATGGGAAATAAAAAAATTAAGCGGAACGCTTTTGATGCGTTCCGCCATGAAGGAATAAGCGATTTAAGAAACGAAACACATCACTTCGTGTGCAAACCCAAGAAGCTCCAGCCATAACTGGAGCCGCATAATCACGAGTAATGGATTTGCAAGGATTGTATATCGTTCCACGTTGTTTCCTTTGTATATTTTGATGGTCACGACAATGGTATACTTATATCATATGACCATTGTCAAGTTTGTAGGGACTTTTTTGCTTGCTCAATTGCTAAAGAGGACATTCCACCACTGTTGCCAGAAGTTTTGGGGGGGCGGTGGACTGACGGGATGGGTCGTACTCTGCTGTCCCTGCTGGTTGGTTCCAATGATTACTATGGGATGCTCCCCTGGACGAATGTAGCCCAGTCCTTGACGAGCTTCGCTTTCGATGACAAAGGGATCTGCATAGTGGTTAGCCTGTTGTGCCAGGTGATCGTGATAGGCTTGTAGTTGCTGTGTCTGTTGTTGGGTTTCCTGTACACGTTGCGTCAACAGGCTATTTGACCAGGCCTGAGCTAAGGAGCCGAGTAGAAATGCGACGCAGACTAATCCTGTGACAAGGATAATGGTTTGGGTAAACAAGGAGCTACGCCTTGCACGCAGTCGACCGGTGGTTTCTTCTAAACCAACGGCCCTGGTGACGAAGGACCTGCTGTCGTTTGTATGTGCTGGGGATGGCGAGCTGCGCTGTTGATCCTGCACGTGGCCTCCTTTCTAGCCTGTGGTTTACTGTTTGCTATTTTTAACACTACTCGAAATATACGCTTACGT
>JBKPAZ010000226.1:0-11391 GCA_046726655.1 Chloroflexota bacterium | reverse complement strand
CTCTCCGAAGGCACCGTTCGCAACTACCTCTCTGTGGCCATCCAAAAGCTGGGTGCGCGCAACCGGGTCGAGGCGGCCCACCTCGCCGAGGAGAAGGGATGGCTCTAACGCCCTCTGGTAGATGTGATGGAGAAGAGCATTCCGATGGAGCACCGCTTATCGACCTCTTGCTAAGTGAACTCAAAAGTTTTACTGGCGAAGAATGGGAGCAAGAGGACGATGTCACGCTGGTGACACTGCACAGAAGGCCCGAGTGAACACTGTTCGTGCAACGCTTGCATGCACCTGGCCTCAGCAAACCCCAGGTCCTACTTTCTTTCTCAGCTTCAACTCAGCATTTTCACAGGGTCGACTCAGAAGGCTAAGATATACTGTTGTGCAGAGCGCAAAAACTATGCATGAAAAAAGACAGACTCGAACGTCTACACATGTGTAGAGATCTGCACGCTGTGGTGTAATGCTCAGCATTACACTCACCACATTCAGGTGCTCGTTACTTTAAAAGAAAGGAGTGTCACGTCACATGTCAGGATCAGGATCAGGACCAGGGTCTGGAGGCGGTGGAGGCAATGGAGGATACATTACCGTAGGAGGTATCACTGTCCAAATACCCTATGTTGAACCCGAAATTCCTTATGCTCAGGAGATACAAGATATCTCCCTCTGCGTTGCTATTCTCCAGATGACAACGTACATTGGCAACAGTACTGTAAGCGCTGCCATTCAAAGCGCGGCAGCAAAGGCTCTAGGGCTAGAAAGCACGCAACTCGCACAAGAGGCCAATCCACCAGGCTAAGAGCTTGCTCGGACCTCCTGCTTGCGGCGCTACGGCGAACTGGCCAGCCCATCTGTTGCTGTTGCATTGGTGATAGCACACGGAAAGTTAGCGGCTGTTGAGGAACAGGAACCGTGGGGCAATCGTCACGTTTGACCGGGCGTGTTGGATGGCCTTGGACTCGTGCTCATGGTACGTGACGATTGCCCCACTTTTTTTATTTCTTCCAGTACATGTAGGTGTTTCAAATAAGAGGTAGATGATGTATTATCGTATCGCGATCCAGCAGAATGCATTGCCGGCCTGGCAGTGGGAATCACGGGTGATCATCTCACTCGATGTGTTGTTCCGGGTCCTCAGGCTTTACAGAACAATGCCCCGGAATCATATTCGTGTGTTCTTCTCCTCATCAGTTGAGTGCTTGGATCTGATGCTGACTCGAGAGAATGAAGGGCTGGAGTCCAGCTCTATCATCGCTGATCGACTGTTGAACGATAAGTCGAGCATAAACCAACTTGAGATGACGCGGTTAGAGTTAGAACTGGGCACACCTGGTGATCATGATACCCCATACAAGTTCACCTTACCCACCTCTATGGCGCAAACCCTGGTCTGGGCGAAGCTTCTTTCCAGAATACATTATAGGGAATTGTAGGGGCGCAATGCATTGGGCCCGCCTGGGGGGATGATCTATGCCCACGGGCGCAATGCATTGCGCCCCTACAGAACCAGATCCCCCCTGGACATCCAACTCGAAATCTGTCATACTAGATACCAATGCATCAGATATGCAAAAAGCAATGACGGGGAAAAGTAAGCAAGTAGGGAAACTCCAGAGAGAAAGGGTCACCGGCTGCAAACCCTTTCGTAGAATCACAAGCCGAAGTTCACCCCAGAGCTGGCTGTTGAGCACAGAAGTTTACTTATGTAGGTAGACAGCCCCGGCTAGTCACCGTTACCGGACAAACCAAGTGGAACTCAGACATACACGTGTGTTTCTCACCTCACTGTGAGTAATATCCCTCTATGCTGGTTCAAAATGGGTGGTACCACGGAGCTTGCTGGCAACTTCGTCCCTGTCGACGAACGTCTTGTCAGCTTTTTTGTTTCTCTAAATGGGAGAAAGGCCGAGTTCACATGAGTAATAGAGTGCAACAGGATATAGTACAACAACTACAGCAACTACAACAGGATGCTGAGACCGCCTTAGCCCAGGCCAACACCAATGAATCAACCAGGGAATGGTATGGCCAATATCTGGGCCGCAAAGGTCGCCTGACCGGCATCTTGCGTAACCTGGGTAACCTCTCAAGCGAAGAGCGTCCATTGGTAGGTAAAGTTGCAAACGAGGTCAAGGTCGTCCTGGAAAATGCGTTGCAAGAGCGCCAGGCAGCTATCGCCCAGGCCGAGTTAGAGGCAGCTCGTCGTGCCGAAAGCGTCGACGTGACCCTCCCTGGTCGACCGCAAAATCTAGGCAAGCTGCATATTACTACCCGCACCCTGCGCGACATTTACGCCATCTTCACCGCCATGGGCTTCCAGATTTACGACAGCCCGGAAGTGGAGACCGACGAATATAACTTCCAGTTGCTCAATATGCCTCCAGGCCACCCGGCCAGGGATATGTGGGATACCTTCTATACTACCACGCCCGGCTTGATCCTGCGAACGCATACCAGCCCCGGACAAATCCACGCCATGCGCGAATACGTGCCGGAACCCATTCGCGTCATTCTCCCTGGCAAAGTCTATCGTTACGAGGCGGTAGACGCCTCTCACGAGTCCATGTTCTACCAGGTGGAAGGGCTGGCCATTGGCAAACATATCACCTTCAGTGACCTCAAAGGTGTGCTGATTAACTTCGCCAATCAGATGTATGGCGAAGGTCGGGAGACGCGCTTCCGCAAGAGCTACTTCCCGTTCACTGAACCGAGCGTGGAAATGGATATAGCTTGTGTACTCTGCGGTGGCAGGGGTTGCCCCGTTTGCAAGTACACTGGCTGGCTAGAAATGCTCGGCGCCGGCGTAGTACACCCGCGAGTGCTGGAATACGGCGGCTACGATCCGACCGAGTTCAGTGGTTTCGCCTTCGGCATGGGCCCTGAACGTATAGCGTTACAAAAGTACGGCATCGATGACATTCGCTACTTCTACACGAACGACGTACGGCTCTTCGAACGAGTTTAACTTGGAGAAATAAACAATGTTAGTTCCCCTCTCATGGTTAAAAGAATATGTAGATCTGAACCTGCCTACCAAACAACTGGCGGAGCGGCTTACACTTGCAGGCCTCGAAGTAGAGGGCATTGAAAGCGCTGCCGATTGGTGGGACCCGGAGCTTATCGTAGTGGGTCAGATAGTTGCCGTGAAATCCCATCCCAACGCCGATCGTTTAGTGCTTGTCGATGTCGATTTCGGCGGCTCACAGCCAGAACAGGTTGTCACAGGTGCGCCAAACCTGTTTCAATACAAAGATCGACAAAATTTGCCGGTACTCAAAGTAGCATTTGCTCGTGCTGGCGCCGTATTGATCGATGCCTACAGTGACGAGCACCCGCGACCCAAAAAGAAGCTCAAGTCTTCAAAGATTCGCGGCATACCTTCAAATGGCATGGTCTGCTCTGAGCGAGAACTGGGCCTGAGTGAAGAGAATGAGGGAATCCTGATCTTGCCGGAAGATGCCCCGGTTGGCATGCCCCTGCGTGACTACCTTGGCGACGAAGTGCTGGTGCTTAGTTTGACAGTAGATATGGCTCGCTGCCTCAGCATGATCGGTGTGGCGCGAGAAGTGGCTGCTTTGACCAACGCAGCGTTACGTCTTCCGCCCGATGAGCCGTCCTCCAGTAATGGAAGCGGCGCATCCGATTACGTGGCCGTGGAGATTGACGACCCCGATCTGTGCAATCGCTACATTGGCATGATGATCAAAGACGTACGCACCGGCGAATCGCCCGCATGGATGCAGGATCGCCTGCTAAAGGCAGGTATGCGTCCTATCAGTAACGTGGTAGATATCACCAATTATGTTATGCTCGAATGGGGCCAGCCCTTGCATGCATTCGATTATGATCTGCTTGTCAAACGAGCCGAAAGGGCAGGGAGTTCCAAACCGACTATTATCGTGCGTCGCGCAAAACCTGGCGAGAAGATGACTACCCTCGACGAGGTTGAGCGAGAACTCGATGAATCTATGCTGCTGATCACCGATACGCTAGGCCCCATTGCCATCGCCGGTGTCATGGGTGGCGCTGACACCGAAGTTTATGAGGGTACTCGCAACGTACTGCTCGAAGCGGCCACGTTCGACGGCATCAACAACCGGCGTACTTCTCAGAAGCTGAAGTTACACAGCGAGGCAAGCCAGCGCTTCACACGGGGAGTGCCAGCTACACTCAATGCCATCGCTGCCCGTCGTGCTGCCAATCTCATGCGCGACTACGCAGGCGGTCGCATCATACCAGGCATGGTAGACAACTACCCCGTGCCACAAGCGGAACGTGTTGTCTATACAACCGAGAGCGACGTGCGCCGTCTTCTGGGTATGGATGTGCCTCTGCCAGATATTGCCGCCGGGTTACAACGCCTGGATATCACCAGCGAAAGGTGCGAAAATCTTCCAGCGCCTCGCGCGGAATTAGGAAATGGCGCGTTCGGCCTGCATATAGAACAGGGTGAGCTGCTTTTGCGCTGTGTTGCCCCCTGGCACCGGCTCGATATCCAGGTGCCTGCCGACCTCGCGGAAGAGGTCGCTCGTATCATCGGCTACGAAAAGATCGGCTTGACATTGATGGATGATGTACTACCGCCTCAACGGCGCAATCTTGCGCTGGAGACCGAGGAGCAGATTCGCGATATCCTGGTGGGATGCGGGCTTCAAGAGATCATAAGCTATTCGCTCACCACAGTGGAGAACCACGACAGGGTGATGCGTGTGCCCTTGGGGTCGGGTGAGGAGCATGTGCCGTTCATCAAGTTGCTCAATCCACTCTCGACCAGGCGCAATGTAATGCGCCGCGACATGCTGGTCAGCTCGCTCGAGAACCTGGCCTACAACTACCGCTACACCCAGCGCTACGCCGTCTTCGAGATCGGCAGGGTCTACTGGCCAGAAAACGGCGATGGCGTGCGTCCCCAGGAAGACCCGCGCCTGTGCATTCTGCTGACAGGGCCGCGCCGTCTATCCAGCATCTATCCGGACCCGGCAGGCGCGGAACACTTCGACTTCTTTGACCTGAAAGGCATCATAGAGACGTTGCTGCAGCGCCTTGGTTTCACCGGCAGGGATGTTGAATACGTCCCAGAGCGCAACCCGGCATACACCGCAACGTGTGCCTGGATCAAGCTGCAAGGTGGGTCGCTGGGCATTATGGGAGAAGTTGACCCGCAAGTGCTGCTCAACTTCGAAATTCCCCCCGAGGTGCGCGTCTACGCGTCACAAATGCACATCAATCCGCTCATCAAACCCAGTTGGCAATTGCAGCCGGTAGCACCCATCAGCAACTACCAGCCCGTAGTGGAAGACCTGGCCTTTGTCGTGTCCGAAGAAATCTCCGCCGCCCAATTACTCGAAGCCATTCGCAAGGGAGGCGGCTCTCTATTGACCAAAGTGGAACTCTTCGACATCTACACTGGCCCACAAATTCCACCCGGTCATAAATCGCTTGCCTACAACCTCACATACGAGAGCCTCGAAAAGCCACTCACAGAGAACCAGGTAGTTGAGATCCGCAACAGGATTATCCGACGCGTGGAGGAATCGGTTGGTGGTAAACTCAGGGAGTAGGCAATGTGGCGAATGCCGGGACAAGCACCATTCTGCCCGAGGTCAGGGGCGAGGTACTTTCCTATGATACACTTGAAATATTGGGAAGACCCTCCCGGTCGCCCGATAAGCATCAACCTGAGACGCGGGCCCACCCAACCCCGCGTCATCCTCCCTCGCCCCTACGGACTCTTGATGACCTTTTCGTCAGGTTGATGTATATCAGCGACCCTCACGGTCCCCAAATACACATTTTTTAAAAGAGAGAGAGTTCACACATGCAAAACCAGGAAGACATCGTCCTCAGTGACAACGAAATTCACATACTCAACGCCCTCGCAGGCAGAGCGAACGAAACAGCCCTGCCTGTCGAAGAACTCATCGAAGGCGGGCAACTCACCTACTCACAAGGCCTCTCCGCCATAGGCTATCTCTGCGCAAAAGGCCTGGCCGAGTCTGTCGAAATAGGCACCGAACACAAGTGGATACTCAGAAAACCTGGTCAAGAATATGAAGAAATTGGCTTACCGGAAAAGCGGCTCTGGGAGCACCTCGTCTCAACAGGTTCCCTTACCCTCAAGGAGATTAACGACTTCCTTCCATCCTCGGAAGCCAAATTTACTATCGGCATGTTCCTTGGCACATTTCGGAAAGCTGGCCTGATCGCCTTCTCAAATGGCAAGATTACCCCGCTGCAACAGGCCTTCCCGGCATCCATCGACAAATTGCAGCGCTATCTGAGGCATGTCAAAGAAACATCAATGCGTGACTCGCAAAATCCGGCTGAAGAAGAGGCAATCAAGCGTAAACTGGTTGAAGATAAACCTGTGACCATAGTAGGCTATCGCTTAACCAGCCCTGGACAACAGCACGCTCGCCTGTATGTGGATGCTCAGGTGCAGTCAATGGTCGGCAACATCACCCACGAGATGCTGGTGAGCGGTGAATGGCGCAACAAGCAGTTCCGCCCGTTGAGCGTCGTAGCTCCCCCGGAGATTCGCCTTGAATTGCAACATCCCTTGCCACGCTTTCTGACCTACTTGCGCCGTTCACTTGTAGCGGCAGGCTTTCACGAAGTGACCAGTCCCATCCTTGAAACGCAATTCTGGAACCTGAATGCTATCTTCATGCAGAAATATCATCCTGTACGCAGCGCTAAACACCTGTTGTCAATCGATGGTATCACCTTGCCTGGAGACTCCGGCGAAATAGAGGCCCGCACTCGAACCTTCCAGCAACGATTTAGCCGGGAATATCAGGGGAAAGGCACGTCAGGCTCACGCGGCTGGGGTACGCCTGATGGTTTTAGCAATGACAAAGTTGTCATTCGTAGCCACAGTACGCCTGTGACAGTCAGACAACTGGCGTATGCTGAGCAACTCCCGGTGCGCCTGTTCGGGTTTTCGCGTTGCTGCCGTGCACGCCCTGAAAAGCCCGAATTTCTTCAGATGGACGTGCTGGTAGCCGGTGAAGGGGTAAATGTAGCCACCCTGATGGGCACGGTCAAGCATGTCTGCGTGGCGATTTTCCCGCAAGCCGTAGATATTCAAGTTGAGGCGGCCTATTTCCCGTTTGCGGAAATCTCGGTCAATATCTGGGTAGTTTATGCTGATGGCACCACCCACGAGGTAGGCTCGAGCGGTTTAATGCGCCCGGAGTCGGCGGCAATTCTAGATGTTCAGAGCCCGGTCGCACTCATTGGCTTCAATGTAAGCACCCTTGCGCGTATTTTGATCGACAATGCCAGCGCCATTAATCCCAACAGCATCGGCTTCGACGCATTTAATGAAACGGAGATTCCTCTACATGCCCAACGTTGATTTTGATCGTAGCATACTTAGTAACCGCTTGGCGAAGACCTTTAACTCGCCAGATTTTAAACACAAGTTACAGAGCGTAAAAGCACGTCTTGATTACGAAGATGAACATATCGTGCGCTTGAACTTTCTGGACACCCTCCGCCCTGAACTCTGGTGTATAGACGGGCTGGTACGTCACCTCGAGCCTCTGCCAGGGAGACGATACGGTTTGCACCTTGTCGAAAGCCTGCCCAGGATTCCGGTACAGTTTGAGTCCCTGCCGCTAAACAATAATGCCTGGGTTCTTTACGTTCAAGTTGGCCCTGATCAGGAGCCGTTCGATGATGCGTATTTCTTGAAAAAAGTACGGGATCAAATCGGCTTCGGCAGTTCCCGCAACATCGATGTCACTATTCTCCCTGGGGTGCAACACACCATTTCAATCGAAACCCCAGCCAATAACGAAGATGAAGCTCCGATCCCCCGTAGGGGCCGATTGATCGCGCCCAGCGCCGATTTATCGGCCTCCGGTGGCTTGTCCGATCTCCAGATGATAATGCCGCCGTTGATGTTAGAAAGAGGCATCAACACTGTTATCGTTACATCGCTCGATCAACGCGTAGGTGCCTGGCTGTTCTTCACGCTTCTTTGTAATTATCTAGATCGCGGCTACAAAGTAAATGGTTTCGCTACTTCTCTGGATGCTCTGGACGAGAAGGAGATACTTGCGAAGTGGAGTCCCTTTGTCGTCAGTACCCAGCAAGTTGTGAAAACATTTGGGTTTCAGCCTGACCCCGATAAATTTCGTGCTGCATTGGAAAGTATGTATCACTACGTGCAGTATGATCAGAACGCGCAAACATGGCATATCACACCCCCTATTTTTCGCTTCGACATCATTCACCCTATCGATATTTTAGAGGATTATCTTGTCGCAACCTACTATCAGGAAGCCAGGCCCGCACCACTTCTGTCTACCAACGCGATCGGGTCACAAACTAAACGCAGCGAATTAGAAGAACGCCTGGTAGGCTACATGCAGGTGTATGGTGCCCGGCAGACCATAGGGTTGCTGCTCGACTCATACGAGAACCTTGTCGATCGCATGTGCCATGATGCGCCAGAGAGACTCATTCATCTCGTCAATGCCGTCAACAAAAATCGTGAATATGCCGTTGATAGCAGCCTGCCGCCACTGTTGCGAAACGCTGTACACCCCTCTGCGCCGCATCCTCCCACGACATTTTACCTGTTCACCGAAACCTTGTTCCTGGATGAGCAAAGAGTTGCGCACTCGCGCTGGAAAATGGGTATATTGCTTGTCGGAACCGACCACCCTTTCAATAATGCCCATACCCTGCTCGATGCGCTCTGCTACCACCTGCATTTTAATTATGCGCTCAAACGAAGCAGCAGCCCGGCGCTCATCCCAGGACGACACATGACGATTTCCATCGGAGCCACCCCCATTGGACAATTAGGAGAGGTTCATCCCGAAGTCTTAACCCGTTGGGGACTATTCTACCCTGCTAGCTTCATCGAACTGGATTTAGACGCCATAACTGAAATGTGGGTGGGGGAAAAAGCCCGATGACTGGTTGGGAGTGCAGAGGGCAAAGCCCTCTGCCGGAGTGTGGGGTGTCGCCCGACCCCCTTTCTACTTTCTATGCCAATGGGAGTGCAGAGGGCCGCAGCCCTCTGCCGGGGTGTGGGGTGTCCCCACAAATTTTTTCTTATTCTTCGCCGCCGCAGGCGGCGAGTCTACAAAGGATTGCCCTGTACTGGCATAATGGACGCAGCCTCGGCCATACCGTCCGGTGCGCAACCCTCGGCCAGGCGCTCCTGGACCATATGCCAGGAAGTATAGTAGTAGGCATTACAGGCGCATCCAAAGGATTCGAACTACTGCCGCCAGAAATGGACCTTGTAAAAATTCCGTCCTATTTAACCTATGACGATATTGGCGGAGTGCGCGCAACGCCGGTTCTCTCATTAGCAAAAGGGCATTTTCAACGCATCCGCGAAAACTTGATCTCCACATTCGTGCGAGACTTTCAACCGCATGCACTGATCGTTGACTTCCATCCCGAAGGAAAAAATGGCGAGTTGATACCAACCGTTATCAACTCGCCAAACATCCACAAAGTGCTGGGCTTGCGCGGAATCCTTGGTAGTCCAGAGGAGACGAATCGCGAATTCTTTAATCCTCGCCTGGTAAATTTCATGCAGGACTATTTTTCTGCCATCCATGTATACGTCGATGAGCATGTCTTTCGGTTAGAGGACTACTATTCCATTCCAGCCTCACTAAGCACCATGTTCAACTATACCGGCTATGTGACACGTTCAACCCTGACCACCAGGGCGGAAGCGCGAGCGTTGCTACAACTGGATCCAGACGCTCGTATCATTGTCGTTAGTTTTGGCGGCGGACAGGGAACCGAACCGATCTGGCAATCGATCTTGCACCGCCTATCCAGGATTCAAAATCACTTCGACTGCGCCTACCTATCTGCCGGGCCATACCTCGAAGCCGGCGCATACGAACGCCTGCGCGTCCAGGTCACCCAGCATTCCAATTGGACCTGGACCAGGCTGCTGAATCCCTTACCCGCCTGGATCAAAGCGAGCGACTTCTTCATCGGCTCAGGTGGCTACAACTCCCTGGCCGAAGTCATAGCCACAGGCGCAAACGCACTCATCATCCCGCGCCAACTCAACGAGCGCGAGCAAGAATTGCACGCCACAAGACTAGCCAGCCTGAACATCCTTCGTATAGCCAATCTTGAAACCATCCTCAGCAATGATTTAAACCCATTGTTAGAGATGTGCCTTACAGAGCCATATCCTGGCGACAGGAATATAAAAATCGCTACCAATGGAGCAGAGAATAGCGCCCGGTTAATTGAATCAAGAATCGCGTAGGGGCCGGAGTGGTGTGCATTGATTCCAACAAAATCAGGAAAGGGGTTGCCATAAGTCTTCGCTACTTGATGGTCTGCCCCGGCGTCATTTCGATCACCTCGACGCTCTCCAGGCCCAGTTTGTGCAATTCGTCCTTCAATTGTGCTGGCGTGCCAATCAGGACGGGGAAGGTGCCGTAGTGCATTGGGATGACATGCTTCACGCCTAGCAAACGCACAGAGAGCGCCGCCCCTTTCGGTCCCATCGTATAAAAATCGCCGATTGGCAGCATGGCGATATCAGGCGCGTACAGCTCACGAATCAATTGCATGTCTCCAAAAGCGCAGGTGTCGCCCGCATGATACAACTTGAGACCGTTCTCCAACTCGATCACATATCCGACTGGCTCTCCTCCATACACCGTCTCCTCTCCCTTGCCGCCGATGCCTGAAGAGTGGAATGCCGGGGTCATGGAAATGGTAATCCCCTGTACGTTCACGCTGCCCCCGATATTGAAGCCGATCACATTTTCGACGCCCTGCGAGCCGATCCAGCCTGCGGTCTCCACCATAGCCACCACTTGAGAATGAAACTTCTGCGCGGTCGGTACTACATCATTGATGTGATCGGAATGTCCATGCGTGACCAGGATCAAATCAACTTTGTTGAGTTGCCTGGCTTCAGCCGGACTCTTAGGATTCCCTTCAATCCAGGGATCAATTAAAATAACCTTGTTCTGGGGCGTTGCCACCTTGAATGTGGCATGTCCCAACCACGTAACCTGTGCTCCGTTAAGTTGTGCCATAATAGTTCCTCCTTCTACTGTGAGTTCGCTGCCTCTAGACAGCCATGTTTGTGCTGTTCTGCTTTGATCTGGTCGATGCGGTCTATGATTTCCTGCCGCTTGTGCTCGGTGGAGGTCTGCTTCAGCAGGTCCTCCAGCACTTGCAATTCACCTGCGAGCTGTTCGCAGTCCGTCATCGCGTTCTTCCTCCCGTGTGTGGCGATCAATGCAACTCGAGGATGACCTGTTAGGGTATCAACTTGGCCAGTTGCTCGCAGCATATCGCGCTGGCACGACAGGCGTTGGCACAGGCGGTTTCGCCTAGCTCGTCGCACACTTCCGCACAATGGGTGCAGACTTGCGCACA
>JBKPAZ010000225.1:0-4417 GCA_046726655.1 Chloroflexota bacterium | reverse complement strand
GGTAGTAGTGCAGTAAGGGTGCGTGAGGGAGCACACTCCACGTGCTCCCTCACCCGGTGACGACAGTATGGCTGAAGCTCCCGTCTTTCACAGGTGAATTGTTACTGTCACAATTCAGTTGCTCTCCCGTATAGTCCGTGAACCAAATGGTGGTATAATAAGAGGAACAAACGTTCTCAATCTTGGTTCTTTCTCGGACAAACCACAAATCCATGACACAACAACTTCTTCCTAATCTTCCCGGTTTTTCCATTGAACAGGTGACGATTGCTGGTAATTTGATTACTGTCGTTGCCCAGTCGCAGACGACGAGTGCGGTCTGTCCCGATTGCGCTTGCGTCTCGTCACGGGTCCACAGCCAATACGTATGTCAATTCGCGGATGTGCCGTTCGGCTGATCGTCCAGGTCCGCCGTTTTTTCTGCACCCGATGGACCTGTGCTCGTAAGACCTTCGCAGAAGCTCTTCCAGCCGTGGCTGAGCGGTCCATCCCTGCGGTTCCAGGAGAGGCTAGTGCAAAAAAAGAAACGCACCTTTCGATGCATGCAAGAAATAAGAGCTGTTAGGAAATATAACTACTCATCAAACTGCATACCTTTGCAAGGATGTTACAATACTATTACTGGTCTTCAGGGAAAAATATAACCAGAAGCTGTAGATCTCCATGCTCTTTGCCACTTAAAGGTGCCATGCAGGGATTACATTCCAGAGTATTCTTCAACAGAATCCTTCTCTAGACAGCAGAACACATTTGGAGGATGTTATTTCTATGACTAACCTGTATTTAATACGACACGGCGAAGCTCTAGGCGCAGTACATGACCTTATAGGGAATACGGCTCTATCTTCCTTTGGTATCCTTCAGGCTGAACGCCTGCGCGATCGCTTAGCAGCGACGGGTGAAATCGCTGCTGATGTCCTTATCTCCAGTACGCTGAAGCGCGCCCGGCAGACGGCTGAAATCATCGCTCCCGCATTAGGGCTGCCGATTCTATTCGATGATGAAGTGCAGGAGTTGCGTGATGGAGCGGCGGAGGGGATGCACCTAGAGGAGTATAGAGCTACGTTTGGTGAAGTCAACTTTAGGGAGACGCCTTTCCGCCAGGTAGCGCCTGATGGGGAGAACTGGGGGCAGTTTGTGCTGCGCGTATCTACTGCTCTTGATCGCATCATTCGCCAGTACGAAGGAAAAACTATCGTGATTGTGTGCCATGGGGGCGTTATCGGGGTCTCATTTCTCTATTTCTTTGGCATAGGCTCATTACAGTACCCTCAGGCAGGTTTCGATACCGATAATACTTCTATTACGCATTGGGCCAGGCGTTCAGTCAGCGGCAGGCCTGCACGATGGAGGCTGATATGCTACAATGATGATATGCACCTGCGCGATATACAATCAACAGTACGTATCCCCTGGAAAGCTCTTTCAGCCACACCGGCAGAAGGCGCTGAACAGCCGGTTGTGCCTCTGGAACAAGAATAGGAACCGCCCTTTCAGTTTTTCAGAAAAGTGGGTAGAATGAGATGAACTCAAATGCTGGCCTTAATGCTAACAGGAGCGTTACAATGGACATTATCGACTTCTACCGCCTGGATCAGAAACGCGTACACAATTGGTTGCGCCGCAGCATTAGCGATCTCACGCCTGAGGAATGGAACCAGACAATTGAAGGTACCGGCAACAATATCGCTTTTCTAGTCTGGCACTGTGTGCGTACCGAGGACAATATTCTACGCTTTATTTTGCAGAAACGCCCGACGATCTGGGCGGATGAAAACTGGCATGAGCGCCTGGGTCTCCCGCCCAGGGTGCAGGGTACGGGCATGCCAACAGAGGAAGCTCGCGCCTTGCGTATCGCCGATCCCGCGCTATTTATGCAGTATGTTGAAGAGGTGTGGAGAGAATTTGAGGCATACCTCGCCGGTATCGCTGATGGCGGTGCGGAACTCTCCGAGCGAATAGTAACGGTGAAACCGCTGGGGGATATGCCTGCTATTCAGACAATCGGACAGGTATGCATTTCTCACCTTTTTATACACCTTGGTGAGATTGCACTATTAAGGGGAACGATGGGGAAAAAAGGGTTGACGTTTTAGGCTCACCAGCTGTTCGAGCTCAGGCGAGCCTCAGGCAAGGTCGGCTCGAACAGTTCGATGGGGTTCCCTGAAGGGTCGTCAACGAGAATTTGCTTGCCCCCAATGCCGGTCACGATCTCGTTGCGAAAGTGGGCTCCCGCCTTGCGCAGCGCCTCGACGGTTGTGGCGAGATCAGAGACTTCAATCGAGAAGCGGTTCCAGCCTCCAGGCTCGGGCTTGGTCCCATCGGGCATCGACTGGCCTCCGCCGCCTACCGGATTGGGCGCGCTGAGCACGAGACGCAGGTCACCTCGGGAGAGCATGGCAAAGGCCGGAGCTGGATGCATCTCTTCGTGGAAGCCCAGATGCTGACAGTAGAATTCGATTGCGGCGTCGACATCGTTGACAATGTATCGAACCTGAACGGTGGCCAATGAATCATCCTCCTTGTCTCGCTCTAGAGAACTATCGTTGTAAGTTTGTTCTAACACTAGCCCCAGATTAACAAAGACAAGCCCTAAATGTCAAGTGGCAAAATGACTGAGAGATGCACTCATCACTCGAAGCGCTCTCAAACGGAAGAGATGAAAGCAACACAGGACTATTTGCCATTCAGACAAGCAAGCGTTTACCTCCGTGATTTACACTACTTCGCCAATCGCAATTCGAAGCCGATGCCGTCCTGTGATATCTCGCCTTTCGCGAACCGGCTCTGGGACACCATAGCATCGATGGCTTCCCTGGTGTAGGCGCTCTTCAATAACATCGCGCGGAATGTCCACTTCGTCAGCTTCGCGTTCAATGCCGACAGATGCATGCTAGCTACCTCGTCGTCGATGGCCGCGGGCGACGCGTCCTTGCGCAAGTCGATGATCGATGCCCGGCCGCCATGCATGAGCACGCGATGGATCTCATTGAGGGCGCCCACCGGGTCCGAAAAATTCTTGAACGCGGCGCGACACACCACGAAATCGAACGAATCGTCGGGGAAAGGCATATGCGCTGCGTCTCCATGCCGAAAGTCGACGCTGACACCCGCTTTGCGCGCGTTCTCGGCGGCGATACGAACAAAGGAATGGCTGATGTCGAGGCCCGAGACTCTGTAATCGCCCATCCTGGCGATTTCTATCGCCAGGTACCCGGGACCGGGGGCCACCTCAAGCACCCGCGCTCCTGGCTTGAGGCGGTCAGCTACGGAGCTTGCGCATTTCCGGGTTCCACGCACATCGTTCGCTGTGTTCCTGGCGTACCACGTGGCAATGATGCCTTCCATCGGTAGCCCCTTATAGGGCTTGTGTGTCAGCGCCATTGTCGGCTCCTTTCTTTCTTGTTGCTAGTCGGAACTATGGTTACTATAGTTCATCCACTCGGCAATGCCCTCCAGTGTGCCCGAACCGATCGCTTCGGCGAATTGGCGCGTCCAGGCGAGCTCCGCCTCACGCATCGCCAGCACGTACTCGCCCTCGATCAGATGCAGGCGCGCCACCCCGCGCTGCGCGGCGAGCTGCAGGAGGGAGTGCCCCTGGGAGATCTCCATCTCCAGGCGGTTGCACCGCTGCGCGAGGAGCGCGGCGGCATCCTCGGGCGGTAGCACTGGGATGAGCGAGAGCCCCGCCTCGAACCACGTGTATTCTTTGACCGGCGTGCTGATGAGCTCGCTCAGCCAGTCGATGAGCTCCATGCGGCCGGCGTCGGTCAGGCGGTAGATGGTGCGCTCGGGGCGGCGGCCTGCGCGCTCGGTCTCCTGCGCGACGATGAGCTTGTGCTTCTGCAGCGCCTCGACAACCGTATACAGCGCGCCGTAGTTGAGCTTGATGCTCTGGTCCTTGCCCCGCTCGCGCATCGTGGTCGCCATCTCGTAGGGGTGCATCGGGTGCTCCGCGAGACACGCCAGCACCACCAGCGCGAGCGGATTGTTCACCTTGCGCTTCGTTATTGTTCATCCCTCCGTACTGCTATTCAACGCAGTATTACTTGGCCGTGATTATTTATTTCAGATTATCCTGTCACAAGTATATAGATCGGAATATCAGTTGTCAAGTGCTGCCTCTACGAATTTCGTATGCTGGAGCAGAGGTGGTTGCAGGAGGCTGTACTGGCTACTTTGGCACAGTGAGATCGTGCCCGTCCATTTTGCTTCTTGTAAAGAGCATTCCGTTCCTCGCGATTAGTCGCATTGCCTTCCCCATGAGTCGAGTGAATTCGACGGCAAGAGTAAATCCCGTTGGTCTGAAAGTCACCCATCTCGCGCGGGCTGGCAGATGGAAGAGCGAAGAGCGACCGGGTACATGGGTCACAGTCACCCGCACCTTCCGTGATGGGTCGAGCCAGCAGCTGTCTCT
>JBKPAZ010000224.1:0-12630 GCA_046726655.1 Chloroflexota bacterium | reverse complement strand
TGCCGTGTCAAAGACAATAGTGTCGTAGTTGCCGCGCTCGCCCAGCATGATGTCCATCATCTTATCGAACATGGCGCTCTCTTCAAACGCCGGGTTGGTCGCGGCAATATCTACAAACGGCCTGGCATCAATAGGAATATCCGCCCATTTAAGGAATTCGCGCACACGCCGCCCAATGCTCTCGCGATAGCGGGCGACAACCTCCCGGGTCTCAACCTCGATCGCGAAGAGATTGGAGGCACCCTCCACAGGCAGTACAGCGCCACCAGAGAGCGGTTGCCCAAAGACACTGCTGAGCGAATGTACTGGATTCAACGATGCCAGCAAAGTGCGCTTGCCCTGTCTGGCAAACTGGATGGCGATCCCCGCCGCAGCAATGGTCTTGCCGACACCGCCTTTGCCACCCGTAAAGATAAAGCGCAGTCCCGGTTTTTCGTTCAGCAACTGCATGAGTGTCTGCATAATGGCCACTCACCTTTCAGAGTAATGTGAAGAGTGAAAGCAGCAGAATGGCTCACATCTTCCATGCGTAGCGCCTCCTCAGCGGCATACCTGCGGCCAGTGGACATTGGCGCTCCCTTACACGCGCTGCTGAGCCGGCTCGCCCATCAGATAGCGGGCAACCTCTTGAAGCATCGCCAGCCCTTTGGGTTCGCGCGGGAACATGGGCACGGTCGCCACAACTGCATTGCCAAACTGCTCGTGAATCTGCCGGACATAGTGCTGCTGCATCTCAATGCGCTTGCGGGTGAAATCGCTGAGCCCTGGCGCATCCAGCATCTCCACCGGATAGACCTGGTTGACCACCAGGCCGGAAAGGGTAATGCCCAGTTCTCTGAACATCTGGAGTGCTCGCTCGGTATCCAGGATCGCCATACGCTCAGGAATCAGTACCATGAAGAAAGCCGTACGCTGGCGATCGGTAATCATATCGGTGAAGATTTTAATCTTAGTCCGAATGCCGCTCAGCTCTTTCAGGACCAGATCTTCCGTTGCCTTTGTTCCCTTCAGCGAGGCTGCCACCGCCTCGTATTCGGCTACCTTGGTGCGCGCTTCGGTGATCTTATCTACCCAGCGCGAAAGGATATCGGCCATTGCCACCATGCGCACGCCATGCCCAAAGGGCGGCATATCAAAAACATAGAGATTGAAGTTGCGCTGGGCGACCAACTCCGCCATGGCGTCGTAAGTCGCCGATTCATACATCGCCGGCTCGGCAGATGTCGAATCAATGTATTCATCAATCTCTTTGGGCACGGCATCCAGCCCGTACATCTCCATGATTTTCTTTTTGACCTGGGCCTGGTAATCAGCGACGCGCCGGTCGGCATCAATTTCGACGACATGGAGCCTGGGTAGAAGCTCGACGTCCCCCTTGCCGTAAAAATCGCTCTCAAAAATATCTGAGAGCGATGCCTGGGGGTCAGTGCTGAAGCACAGGGTCTGTTTGCCCTCGTTCGCTGCCATGTGATAAGCCAGGCTGGCGCTGGAGGTTGTCTTGCCCAGCCCGCCTTTGCCGGCAAAAATGACGATCTCGGGGACACCGTGTTGCCGGAAAAACCTGCTCAACCCCCCGGCCCCGATCAACTCAGCCATGACAACCTCCTGACCAGTGCTTTTTTGTCGGGTTTAGTAGATAGCATCCGTGAAATCGCGCTCGCGGAAGATTCGTTGCTTCCAGCTCTCCACGTTGGGCACTGCATAAGGCAAGAGTTGCAGGGAATAATAGGGTGGCAGCACCGGGATGCCCAGCATATCCCCCAGCGTGATGAACATAAAGAGATGCTCCATATACATGCGCGTGCGTAGTGTGGCCGTCACATGACCATGTGAGGCCATGCCATAGAGCAACCCCTTGAGCATCGTGCGCCATCCCCCTTTTTGGGACGATTGGGCCGCTTCCTCTGGTTGTTCTTGGGCGTGACCCTTTTCATCTTCAGGCATAGCAGTCCTTTTCCTTGAGAAGCTGGGGTTGGCGTT
This sequence comes from Chloroflexota bacterium, assembly GCA_046726655.1. Lineage (GTDB taxonomy): Bacteria > Chloroflexota > Ktedonobacteria > Ktedonobacterales > Ktedonobacteraceae > DATMNR01. The sequence goes on along the minus strand of JBKPAZ010000224.1, from coordinate 10,650 downwards.
CTGCCAGCCCGCGATAGACTCAACGCTCTAGGTGATCAATGACTCATGAACCTCCTTGCGCCTGCGCAGCCGCTGGAACCTCAGGTGGAGCCGGACGTGACCGCAGGTAAGATTGCAAGACGAGCCAGGCCATCCTCAGGCCCAGGATGAACAAGGCGATACCCACTACAAAGAAAATGCCGTTAAACACCAGGGCCACCTGGGTTGCCGCTGGACTGAGCGTGCCACTCAGCGGCGTGCCTGGCGTGGTCGAGACCATTGGCTTGCCGTGAAGCACCGCATTCAGGAAGTAGTACGCCTCGAAGCCAATGGCTGCCAGCGTAGTGATGGTCATGAACACTGCCGGAATCATTGTATACAGGCTAGGGGCGCGGGTACGGAGCAGATGGATGCTGATAAGCCAGAGCGCCAGCGCAGCCATCAACTGGTTAGAACCACCGAAGTAGAGCCAGAGATTCCACCAGCTTCCGGTGATAGCAAAGGCAAATGGGATGAGCAGGCCCACGAAAGTGGCAACATGTTTCTGGCCCATGAGCCGGAAAGTACCCTCACCAACCATCTCAGCCGAGACCAACCGCCAAAAGCGCGTGACCAGCGTCTGCACAGTGATGGCAAACAGAATGAGGGCAACGCCGAAGTAGACGCTCAGGAAGCCCACAGCCGCCGCGCCGCCGAGGAACGGGCTGGTCAATTGCACCGCGCCAAGCACCCACGAGCCAACGTTCCCGAGGCTGGCCGCCCGAACAACGACCACGTAGGCAGCCAGCGAAGCCAGCGCCAGCAACCCTTCGGAGAGCATGGCTCCAGCGCCAATGGGATGTGCGTCAGTCTCGACATCAAGCTGCTTGGACGTGCTGGAACTGCTCACCAGGCTATGCCAGCCGGAGATGGCCCCGCAGGCAATGGCAACAAACAGAATCGGCCAGATGGGGCCAAGATTGGGAGCATACCAGCCAACCCATGCCGGTTGATGAATGGTGACGCCTGTCAATGGCGAGAGCAGCGCGCCCAGCAGGATCAGAATGACTGCCAGGAACGTGGGGAAGAAAGCTACGTAGTTAATTGGCTGGATGAACGTGGGCAACGGCAAAATGGAGCCGAGATAAAGCACAGCACAGCAGACCAGCGCCCAGAACGGAATCGCCCAGACGCCCAGCGCGATGTTGAAGCTTACCGGGATTGGCAGATAGTTGCCGGCAACGATGCTGAGCACCAGCAACACCAGCGAGATCAACGTAACCAGGCCAATGTGCATCTTTGCCCGGTAGAGCAGTTGTCCCGCAAGGATGCCTGTGATAAATATCCCCAGCGTGGCAACCGGAGTACCAGGGAAAATCTTCCAGAACAACGAGATCAGGAAGATGAAGGCTGCCGAGACAACGAGCAAGTAAATGAGGATAAAACCAAGGAGCGTATTGCGACCACCGGCCCCGGTGAACTCGTAGCTGATTGGCCCGAACGAGCGCCCCTGATTACGGACGGAGACCATAATCGCGCCGTAATCTTGCAGCCAGCCGATGAAGAAGTTGCCAGCCACAATCCAGAGGAGCGCGGGGAGCCAGCCAAATTGAATGGCGATGAAAGGACCAAGGACAGGACCAAGCGCAGCAACGCTCTTGAACTGGTAGCCCCACAGAACATACTTGCTGACGGGAAAGTATTCGACCCCATCAGTGTACATATGGGCCGGTGTGGTACGATTACGATCAGGCTTCCAGACCGTGCGGTCATACCACTTGCCATACACCCGGTACGCAATAAAGTAACAGATAAGTGCAAGCAGAACAAACCAGAATGGTGACGACATGACTATAACCCTCCTCATGGCTATATGGAACATCATCTGCTAGCGATCGTGTATAGCCAGCAGAGCATACACCGTCACGATACGTAGGTTGTTATTGTGCTAGTTGCGCCCCTGGCGCGGCTAGCCCTATGTGGTGCATCAAACTAAAGAATACGAGGAAAGAAGCACTTAGGGAACACCGTGCCTGCTGCCTTAGTTTAAGAATACCATACAGAAGGCTTCTATACAAGAGCCTCTTGAGTCGATTCCTCTTTGCTGGTTTGCCATTGCTTCTGTCCCTTTGCTATACTAGAGACAAACGCAAAGTGACCAGAATGAGAATACCTATTCCAAACCTGGTTACGATACCCTACCTTGTATGCCCTGCAAGCGGGTTAAACCTGCTGAGAGTGATCCTATGATTGAAGTACCCTGGGAGAGCGATACCTAAGAGGGTTGCCTGACAACCCCTTGACCTGGAGTCCACTCCAGGTTCTATACTTGTAGCATGGAAACAGGACTGACTATCCAACAGGTTGCGAAACTTACGGGGCTGAGCATCGATACCTTGCGCTACTATGAGCGAATCGGGCTGCTTGAGCCTGTCGGGAGGGCGCAGAACGGGCATCGTCGCTATATGCAGCGCGATCTCGCCTGGATCGACTTGCTCATCCGATTACGGAATACAGGCATGCCACGCGCACAGATGGTGCGCTTTGCCCAACTGCGCCGCCAGGGTTCCGGTACGCTTACCGAACGCCGTCTCATGCTTGAACAGCACCAGCACTCCCTGGAACAGCACATGCAGGAACTGGAGCAGCACATGGCCGCGTTGCAACAAAAGATTACTCGCATTCAAGAGCTCGAAGCACAGCGAGATGATGCATCTCATCCCGCTCACGCTTTTGGAAAAAGCGAAGTAGCGGTCAGTGTCAGCGATCCAGAGACAACGTAGCAAGCAAGTACAAATGAGTACATAAGAAGGAAGCACACAGGCTATGGACATTGAGATCACCCTGCTGGTGAACAGGGCAGCGCACCGGCTTTTCATCGATAGCCGAACGACGCTCCTAGACGCATTGCGCGAGCATCTTGGGCTCACTGGTCCTAAGAAAGGCTGCGACCACGGGCAGTGCGGCGCTTGTACCGTTCTGCTTGATGGCCGGCGCGTGAACAGTTGCCTCGCCCTCGCCGTCGCACATCAAGATGCCGAGGTCGTCACAATCGAGGGGCTCGCCGATGATGGGAACCTGCACCCGCTGCAGCGGTCGTTTATCGAACACGACGCCTTCCAATGCGGTTACTGTACCCCGGGGCAGATCTGCTCTGCCGCCGGTATGCTGCGCGAGGTCGAGGCCGGTTGGCCCAGTGCGGTGAGCGCTGATTTGAACGCCGAGCATATCACGCTCAGCGACGATGAGATTCGTGAGCGCATGAGCGGCAATCTCTGCCGGTGTGCTGCATATGCGAATATCGTCCCGGCCATAGCGGAGGTGAAGCGATGAATCCTTTCCACTACGAACGTGCAAGTGACGCGTCCACTGCCGTCGCGATGCTGGCACAGGCACCCTCAGGCGCCTTCCTTGGCGGCGGGACAAACCTCGTCGACCTGATGAAGCTAGGAGTCGCGAAGCCGGACCTGCTCGTCGATGTCGCACACCTGCCCTACGACCGCGTCGAACTGCTTCCTGATGGAGGAATACGTATCGGCGCCGCTGTACGCAACAGTGACCTGGCTGCCGATCGCACGATTCGCACGCGCTATCCCATGCTCGCGCAAGCGCTGCTCGCGGGCGCCTCGGGTCAGCTACGCAACCTGGCCACGACCGGTGGGAATCTGTTGCAGCGTACGCGCTGCGTCTACTTCCAGGATGTCTCCAAGCCGTGCAACAAGCGCGAGCCGGGCAGTGGTTGTCCCGCGCGCGAGGGCTATCACCGCAACCTGGCTATCCTCGGAGCATCTGAAGCGTGCATTGCGACGCATCCATCGGACATGGCTGTTGCGCTGGTCGCCCTGGATGCCGTCGTGCGCGTGCTGGGGCCGAATGGAGAGCGGACCATCCCACTTACCAGCTTCCACCGCCTACCCGGCGACGAACCACAACGCGACACTGTGCTCGAGCATGGCGATTTGATCACAGCCGTCGACCTGCCGGAACTCGCATTTGCGACGCATTCGTACTACCGCAAGGTGCGCGACCGCGCGTCGTACGCGTTCGCACTTGTCTCGGTTGCCGCGGCGATCGATGTTGCTGACGGCGTGGTACGCGACGTGCGCATCGCCTTTGGCGGCGTGGCACATGTCCCGTGGCGGGCAATGAAAGCGGAATCCGTGCTGCGTGGCGCGCCGGCGACCGAAGAGGTATTTCGCCGCGCCGCCGATGCCGATCTGGCCGACGCGCAGCCTCTGCGCGACAATGCATTCAAGGTCCCGCTCGCACGTAACACCCTCGTTCGCACGCTGCTCGATCTTACACAGGAGGAGAACCGATGAAAAGCTCCATACAACAACGGGTTGTGGGCGCGCCGATAGACCGCATTGACGGCCCAAAAAAGGTCACCGGCACCGCGCTCTACGCTTTTGAGCACGCGCTTGACGAGGTGACGTACGCCTTCCCGGTTCAGAGCACAATCGCGAAAGGTCAGATCGTGTCGATCGATGCCAGTGCAGCGCAGGCTATCCCTGGTGTGATTACCGTGCTCACGCACGAGAATGCACCGCGTCTCAAGCCGCAGATCGAGGCCGAGCTCGCGGTGTTGCAATCCGACGCGGTTGCGTATCGTGGTCAGTTTGTGGCCCTGGTGGTCGCTGAAACGCTCGAAGTTGCACGCCAGGCGGCAGATGCTGTCGTGGTCCGCTACGCGGAGCAGCCCCATGACGTCGAACTGCGTGCCGACCGCAGCGACCTCTACAAGCCCGATCATGTCAATCCTTTCTACGAAACCGACACGGCCAGCGGCGATGTTGAGGCTGCGCTGGTGAGGGCTTCTGTCGCAATCGATCAAACCTATACCACGCCGGCATACCACAACAATCCGCTCGAACCGCACGCGACGGTCGCGAGGTGGAGCAGCGACGGTGTCACGCTGTATGACTCAAACCAGGGCTCGCATATGATTCGAGACACGGTCGCCCAGGCGTTTGGACTTGAGCCCGAGCGAGTACGGGTTATCTCGCCCTATGTCGGCGGTGCATTCGGCTCCAAAGGTAGAGCCCATCCACACGTCATTCTCACTGTAATGGCCGCGCAGGTGGTGGGTCGCCCCGTGAAGTTCGCCCTCACACGGCAGCACATGTTTGCAGTGGCTGGCTATCGCACACCGACGATCCAGCGTATTCGCCTGGGTGCAAACAATGATGGTCGGCTGACGGCAATCGCACATGACGTCGTTGAGCAGACCTCGACCCTTCAGGAATTCGCCGAACAAACTGCCATCGTCACACGTATGATGTATGCCGCGCCGAACCGCTCTACCACACACCGGCTTGCGCGGATCGATGTGCCGACGCCTGCGTGGATGCGCGCGCCTGGCGAGTGTCCCGGCATGTTCGCGCTGGAATCAGCGATGGACGAGCTAGCAATCGCGTGCGGGCTGGATGCCATCGAGCTGCGTATTCGGAATGAACCTGATCTCGACCCCGAAACAGGGCATCCCTTCAGCAGCCGCGGACTCGTTGCATGCCTGCGGGAAGGGGCGCAGCGCTTCGGCTGGCAGTCGCGCAATCCGCAGCCCGGCATGCTTGCTGATGGTCGCTGGCTCATCGGGACCGGAGTTGCTGCCTCAACCTATCCCACGCGTCGCAGACCGTCGACCGCGATCGCACGTGTTGATCGTGAGGGACGGTACAGCGTTCTCATCAACGCCACAGATATTGGAACCGGGGCGTGGACAGTCCTCTCACAGATCGCCGCGGATGCACTCGACGTTCCACTGGAGCGTGTGCATCTCGAAATTGGTGACACGTTGCTGCCGCGCGCTTCTCTGGCCGGCGGCTCGATGGGAACTGCCTCGTGGGGAACGGCCATCGTCGAAGCCGCCCGCAAGCTCCGCACCCGCCTGCAGGAAGAAAACGGCGTCATTCCTGCCGGGGGACTCGAAGCGACTGGCGAGGGCGGAGAGTTTCTCGAGGCGAGGCAATTCTCGATGCACGCCTTTGGTGCGCAATTTGCTGAGGTGCGCGTGAACCGCGACACCGGTGAGCTGCGCGTTCCGCGACTGCTGGGCATCTTCGCTGCCGGTCGCATCATGAATGCAAAGCTGGCCCGTTCACAGTTGCTCGGTGGAATGACCATGGGGCTGTCCATGGCACTCCACGAGGAAAGCGTTCTGGACCCGCGCTTCGGCGACTATGTGAACCATGACTTCGCAGAGTACCACATTGCGACAAATGCCGATGTAGGTACGATCGATGTGTCATGGATCGATGAAGACGATCCGTACGTTAACCCGATGGGCGCGAAAGGGATTGGCGAGATTGGGATTGTTGGTACCGCTGCCGCTCTTGCCAATGCCGTCTTTCATGCGACCGGCATCCGTGTTCGCGATCTCCCGATCACGCTCGACAAGCTGCTGGTGTAGGGCCAGGGCGACTGCAAGAGTCGTACAACAGGCATCAACCTAAGACCCTGGCGCAAGATTCCGTAGGGCGAACCACGGCGGTCGACCATGAAGGCTCACCCGTCCTCGCCCCTACGGCTGTTGATGGGAAGTTTCCTGTCTGCTGACCTCGGCTGCATGACTGGCTGGTTGTTGTGGCCGTGTTCGGATGAGATGACGCAGGGGTGGAGGTAGGGCGCCTCCGGTGGACAACCAGCACCCTACTATAATCAGCAGGAATCCCACGATGATGGCTGCATTGAGCGGCTCACCGAGCAAAGTGACACCGAGGAGAACGGCGACGGCTGGATTAACGTAGGTGATGACGGTGCTACGGCTGGCTCCGACCTCGGCCACGAGCGCAAAATAGAGCAGGTAGGCTAGCGCCGTGCAGATAGAGCCGAGCACAAGCAGGCTCACTAGCACCTGCAGGTCGGGTACTTTGTTGGGAAGCCGGGTCACTACCAGTGGTAGCAGCACAACGGTCGCGGAGATACACATGACAGTCACTACTCCCAGGATAGGCAGAGCTGCAATGGCCGGTCGCTTGATGAGCAGGGCACTTGCGGCGTAGCATGCGGCGGCAAGCAGGACCAGAATTGCCCCGAGCAACCTTTGCTCATCTCCGCCAACGTCGAGACCCACCAGGACGGCCACACCCACTATACCGATCACCAAACCCGTTAGTCGCAGGCCGTTAGCTCGCTCACTCGGATCGAAACGGAGCGCGAATAGCACCACGAAAAGCGGATCAGCAGCGATAAGCAAGCTGGTGAGCGACGACGTGATGTGCTGTTCGCCGAAGCTGATCAGCAGGAACGGTGCAACGATCTGTATGCAGGACAGCGCGGCAACCATAAGCCAGCGCTCGCGTAGCGGTCGCAACACCTTGCGGTGGGCTGCTACAGGGAGCAATATAATCGCTGCGATCCCTACGCGAGCGAATACCACCACGGATGGATCAAGTTCCTGAACGGCAATCTTGATGAACAGGTAAGGAATGCCCCAGATGACCGACATCGAGATGAACAGCAGCCAGCCTTTGCGAGTCATGCTTCCTCCTGCCCGTGGTGTCGTTGAGGATTACCTGTTTTCCCTCTTTTTTTAGCAGTGAATTGATTGATCAGGCTAACCGAGGATTTGGTACTTGTAGTGAGATCTTTGGTGTGTTTCATCGGGTGGGTAGAGACTCATTTCCTTTGTAGCATACTGAACCGAATAGCGTTTCCTGAACAGTATAGCACATGCTCGGGAACCTATGCTGGGGTGGAACAGGCACTGAGAGGGCCGATAATGCACTTTCAAAAATTAATCCCGATTATGAAACCAGCCTGTACGCTGCTATGGCTTCTTTTATAATCCACATTTAATTTTGAAACTGCATAATCGGCGGTGAGCGCGATAAATCGGCTCCTACGAGGCGGGAGCCTGGCTAGAGATCTCTGCAAAAATCGTACGCACACTCGTTCGCTTTGGGTGGTTTGCCATTGCTTCTACCCCTTTGCTATACTAGAGGCACCTGGGCGTATCAGAACAATTTGTAAAAGGGGATAGCATATCGTGATCGATATCTGTATGTTAGGGACGTGTGGCATGATGCCGATGCCAGGGCGCTGGCTCTCGTGCGCTTTGCTTCGTTGTGGGTCGTCGCTGGCGCTCGTGGATTGCGGCGAGGGGACGCAGGTGCCGTGGAAATCGCTGGGCTGGGGGTTTCGTCAGCTTGGCGCTATCTGCTTTACGCATATGCATGCCGATCATGTGGCGGGATTGCCTGGTGTGCTCTTCATGGTGGCGCATGCTGGCCGAACCGAGCCACTCGACATTTACGGTCCATATAGCACCATCTATGTGATCGAGGGACTAAGGCGGATTGTCCCCGAACTCCCCTTTGCGGTACGGATACACGAATTGCAAAGCGGCGAACATTTTCCGCTTCCTGGAGGGTTGCGCGGTTCCTGCCTCGGTGTTGCGCATGGTGTTTCCTGCCTGGCCTATCGTTTTGAATTGGAGCGTAATCCCGCCTTTCTGCCTGAACAGGCGAAGGCTCTCGGTTTGCCGGTACAACTCTGGTCAAGGTTACAGCGGGGTGAGACGCTGGAATACAATGGTCAAACGGTTACTCCGGCCCAGGTGCTTGGACCTCCTCGACGCGGTATTTCACTGGCGTTTATCACCGATACACGACCGACGCAAGAGCTCAGTATGTTTGCGCGTGATGTTGATTTGCTGATCTGTGAAAGTATGTATGACAATCCTGAGGACTTGCCGTTGGCAAAAGCACATGCGCATATGCTGGCGGAGGAAGCGGCGGGTATTGCCCAGACGGCAGGCGCGCAGTCTTTGCTACTGACACATTTCAGCCCCAAAATTACCGATCCGTCGGGGCCAGAAAAGGCGGCACGGCGCGTTTTTGCGAACTCGCGTGCCGCCAGAGATGGGATGATAGTAACGTTGGAGTATGACACCTAGGAGGAACCTGGTGAGGGCAAGGTGACACACCCCCGTCGACCACAAATCCGTTAATACTCATTTCAAAACCAATCTTAAGACGCCTCTGACAGATTCTTTGAAGAGTCTTCTCTATTGCCAGATCTTATTTGTTCTGAGGGTGTCGAATCGACCAATTGAAGGTGGCCTACATTCTTTAGATGCAGATCAAAGAAATCTATAACCTTCTTCACGTATGCCTGGCGATCCTCGAAGTAAGCGCCGCAGTGATCGGCATTTGGAAGTAACCAGAGTTCTTTGGGCTCTTGTGCCGCTGCATACAGCAATGTGGCGTCTTTTGGGTCAACGATTGAATCCCCTGTGCCATGAATAATCAGAATAGGCCTGGGTGCGATGAGAGCGATGTCTCGCAATGGCTCAACCTGGTGAAAACGGTAGCCTGCGCGCCACCAGAGCAAGTAATCGGCTATCCAGGCAAAGGGGGCTGAAGGCAGGCGAAATGCGCGATGGAAATTGTACTCAACGACTCCACGGTGGGAGGCGAAAGCGCTGTCCACCACTAGCGCCTCTATACCAGTGTTCCGGGCGCTGGACATGATGGCAACTGCCCCACCCATAGAATAGCCTATGCTGCCCAAGTGATTCTGCGGCGCGCGCTCCTTCGCATAGGCTACTGCTCCGAGAAAATCATTGATTTCGCGATAACCGAGTGTCACTGGTGTACCGACTTCTGTGCCATGCCCGTAATATTCAAAAACCAGGACGTTGTGGCCTGCTTTCCAAAGATGTGCGCTAATGCCGAGAAACTCGGCCATACGTGAACGAAACCCTGGACATACCAGAATAGTGGTAGTGGCTCCCGGGCAAGGAATATAATAGCCACTTACTTTGTGGTTTCCGTGCAGTGGTGGGAAAGAAACAGCCTCAGCGGGAAGACCAAGTTCATAAGGACTGAAAGTATAGAGGTCAAAGGAATTGAGCTTCTTTGGTCGTGTAAGCGTTTCCACGACAAATATCGCCCCGGCAAAAAGTAATCCCAATATTCCAATACCGCCACTCAAGCTCCCGAATAAGATCCGTTTCAATGAAAGACGAAAAGACTTAAGATTCTGCAATAGTACCATTGAAGTCCTCATGATTTCTAGCGGGTGATTAGAATGAAAGGACAATTACTGATAATGCCAATTTCTAAAGAAGGTATAGACTGGCTTTCCCTCTACAAATTAGAACGTTTGACTGACCGAATTTATGCCTGCTTATTGATAAATACGTTACAAAGCTGAAGAGGTTTCAAAAATGTTCCAGGAGAGATAATTCATTCATATCAGTTATGATAATAATAAAAATTATATATTGGAATAATATCAGAAAATGAGTTACAATTTTATTAAGAAGAGGTTAGGAGTGATGGGGGTTCTAATACGAACAATTGCGCCAGGTAAAACTCCTGATTTGACTTGATTCATCGTCAAAATCATAAGCTACGTCTCTTTCTACTTAAAGGACGTAGATCTTTGATGTTCTAAAAGACAGGTTTCGTGTAATGAATGAAAAGTATTCTTATCAGTTACTAAGTGCGTCAACGAGGGCAGAGTCACAATCAACAGAGATTTCTCGAGATACTACAACAAAGGCTACGCGAGCGAAAGAAATTACCTCTAGCATAATTGGATGGATACTTCGGGGTGGCGTGATCTTAAGCGCAACGTTCATTTTGATTGGTTTTCTCCTACTATTAGCACATGCGGGGGGGAACGTCTGAACTAAATGTGAGTATAGGGTCATTTCCGCACACATTGGGTCAGGTGTGGTATGGT